>NZ_JAAQWX010000010.1:0-191408 GCF_012985745.1 Pseudomonas sp. WS 5078
AGGGCGTCAAGGTCAAGACTGGCCCGCTCACTGACCAGTTCAATGTCGAATGAAAACGGCTCGCTGATGGCCTCTTCACCTTTGAAGGCCAGCACCGAGAAGGGCTGGTCGTTGCCCATGAGGGTGAGCTCGAAGCGGGTTTGGCGGGTAAAGGTGGACATCCGAGGCTCCTCTGAAACAGAGGGCTGAACGCTACCGGATTAATCCAAGGATCACGTGTAGGACGATTCTGACTGTCTTAAAAGAAAAGGATCACCGTGTGGCTGGTTATTGTTCGCCGCGCTCCTGCGACGTCCAGCGATCAGCCGCCGCATGATCGCTGGCACGGCCCTCGACCCAACGCGGGCCTTCGGCCGTGTGTTCTTTTTTCCAGAACGGTGCACGGGTTTTCAGGTAGTCCATCACAAAAGCACATGCATCGAACGCCGCTTGACGATGGGCGCTGGCCACCCCGACAAACACAATGGGTTCTGCGGGTTGCAGTGCGCCTATGCGGTGCAGTACTTCGAGTTTGAGCAACGGCCAGCGTTGCCCGGCCTCAAGGACAATCTTGCCCAGCGCTTTTTCGGTCATGCCGGGGTAATGCTCCAGAAACATGCCCGCCACGTCGTGCCCGTCATTGAAGTCGCGCACATAGCCAACAAAGCTCACCACGGCGCCCACACCCGCGTTGGCGGCATGCAGGGCGTTGACCTCAGCCCCTGGATCGAATGCCGCAGACTGGACTCGAATAGCCATGTTCAGCCTCCCGTAACCGGCGGAAAGAACGCCACTGTGTCGCCGTCTGTCAAAGGTTCATCGAGCCTGCACAAATCTTCATTACGTGCACACATCAGGTTCGACTCAGCCAGAACACCCCACACGCTGCCGCGCTGCAACAGGTGCGAACGCAGCGCTTCAATGGACGAAAAAACACCCTCGATCTGTTCACGGTCCAGCCCCAAGGCTTCACGGTAACGGGCAAAATACATGACGTTGAGCTTCATGACGCATCGGCCTTGAAGTGCCCGCTCTTGCCGCCACGTTTCTCCAGCACCTGCACACTTTCAATGGTCATGCCGCGGTCCACGGCCTTGCACATGTCATACACGGTCAATGCCGCGACACTGGCGGCCGTCAACGCTTCCATCTCGACGCCGGTCTGCCCCGAAAGCTTGCAGCGCGCCACAATCAACACCGCATCATTGCCTTGTGCGCTGAGTTCAACCTTGACCCCGGTCAGCATCAACGGATGGCACAGAGGAATCAGGTCAGAGGTTTTCTTGGCCGCTTGAATACCCGCGATTCGGGCTACGGCGAATACGTCGCCTTTGGGGTGGCCGCCACTGACGATCATCTCCAGGGTTTCGGCACGCATGCGCACCACGGCTTGCGCCACCGCCTCGCGAAAGGTCACGGCTTTATCGGTGACATCCACCATGTGGGCGCGGCCTTGTGAATCCAAATGAGTCAGCACTGGGTTACTCCCTTCAAGTGCGCTGATTGTAAACCTGCCTCCACACGATGCGCACGCTCGATTGCCCGGCGGCCTGTAGGCCATAGGGTCCGAGGGCTACAGCCAGGCAATCGACCTCACGAATATCGCGCATTAGAACAAAGAATTGGCCCTGTTTTTATATTCGCCGTACAAGATTAAAAAAAAGGACGGCACGCACCATGAGTTTACTTGTATCCATTGCCTTAAGTTTGCTGGCGGGTTTTGCAGTGCCCTTGCAAGCCGGCACGAACGCCAAACTGGGCGTGTTATTAGGTCACCCTTTGTGGGCCACGGCCGTTTCATTGGTGGTCAGTTGCATTGCTGTAATGGTGGTCATGCTGATTTTCAAAGTGCCCCGCCCCACGATTGGCGCATTGCAAGAAGGGCCATGGTGGATTTGGTTTGGCGGTATTGCCGGTGTCTTGTATATCACCGCCGCCCTGATATTAGTGCCAAAGCTCGGTGCACTTAACTTCATCATGGCCGTCATTATCGGCCAGTTGACCATTTCTGTGATCATTGATTACTTCGGATTAGTGGGCTTACCCAAACAACCGCTCAATGTGCAAAAGATGATTGGCATCAGCGTTGTACTGGCCGGCTTTTTAATTGCGGTACGCAGTTAATTACCAACACGTGAAAACAGAAAAAGTTTATCCACCGGCCTCCCTCAGGGGTCGGCATTTAATAACAGTAATCACATTTAATAGGTGAGCAATGAGTTCTTTTACCGCGTATGACGCCATTGGCGATCGTTTTGAAGCGTTTACTGACACCGCCTCCCAACGTTCGGTGGAAACCGAAACGTTCTTTCATATGGTGGGCGATGTAAAAGGCAAGTCCGTTTTGGACCTGGCGTGCGGGTACGGTTATTTTGGCCGCGAGCTGTATCGCCAGGGCGCCTCTCGAGTGGTGGGTGTTGATATCTCGCCCTCAATGATCGAGCTGGCCCGCAAGGAGTCTGCGCGCAACAACGAAGCCATTGAATTTCACGTGGCCAACGTCTGCGAGATGCCGGTGATGGGGCAATTTGAGCGTGTCACCGCCGCCTGGCTATTCAACTACGCCCAGTCACCCGCCGAACTGGAAGCGATGTTCAAAGCCGTAGCTCGGAACATGCAGCCCGGCGGCAAGCTGATCGCCTACACCGTCGACCCGAGTTTCCGCCTTGAAGACGGTAACTTCACCCAGTACGGCGTCCATGTCAAAAGCGAAAACCCGCACGAAGGCGGATTTCGTTGCCCCTCTGAATTTGTGACCACACCACCGAGCGAATTCACTTTTTACCGTTGGAGCCACGAGGACTACGAACGGGCCATTCGCAAAGCAGGGTTCAGCGACTACCACTGGCAACGCCCGTTGATCTCCAAAACCAATCGCCAGAAATTCCCTGAAGGTTACTGGGGTGACTTTGAGCGCAACTGCTTGCAAACCGGTCTGGTCTGCACCCTCTGACACCCTTTTCATTTGTATTGGAGTTCCACGTGGCTAACACATCCAAGGCGTTCCCTCACTGGCCGGTGTTTGACGGCCCGTTGACAGCGCAAATGACTGATCGCCAATTAATGGGGCTGGGAACGCACTTCCAGTCCGGCCTCAATCTGGCCTTGCCCCTGGCCGAGTGGCAACAATTGACCCAGGCGCCAGCCAGTGTGCTGTGCCGTCGCGTGGAAGACCCACAATCGCCGTTGCCACTGCGATTGGCGGCCGGCCGCTACCTGGCCGAGACGATAGACCCGCGCCTGGATGTGCTTAACCCGCCGATGATCCGCATTGAAGGCGGCTGGATTGACACCGGGCTTGATGAAGCCAAGGTCGACAGCGTCATGGACAGAATGCAGGGGCTAGGCCTGGATCGCAGCTGGATTGAAAAGGAAGTGCCGCGCCACACCGTGCAGTTGCAGCCCTACGCCATCGGCAAATACCCGGTCACCAACCTGGAATACAAAGCCTTTCTCGAAGATTCGCTGGAGCCGCGCATACCGGGTAACTGGGCGTTTGGCCAATTCCCGGTGGAGCGGTCGAATCACCCGGTATACGGCCTCAGTGCACAAGACGCGGACGCTTATGTGGCGTGGCTGAGCTTGCGTTCAGGTCGCACCTTCCGCCTGCCCACCGAAGCGGAATGGGAATTCGCTGGCGCCGGACCGGAGAACCTTGAGTTTCCATGGGGTGAGCAGTTTCTGCCGGAACACGCCAATACCGCCGAAATGGGCATTTTCAACACCACGCCAGTCGGCATGTTCCCGTTGGGCGCATCGCCATTCGGCTGCCTGGACATGGCAGGCAACGTTGAAGAATACGTGGCCGATGACTACGCGCCCTACCCTGGCGGCCAAGCCATCAGCGATGACCTGGTCACCGTGGTAGGCGCACATCGCATCGCGCGCGGCGGCAGCTTTACACGGTTTCGCGACTTGGCACGCAATTGCCGTCGGCATGGCAAATACCCGCGCGAGATTTATGTCATGGGCTTCAGGCTCGCTGAAACGCTGTAACCATAACTAATAAAAAACCGTTAATTAGAAAGGAACTCTATGAACCCGCTGCGCGTTAGAAACCAGGTCGATATTCACCTGAATGAATCAGGTATCCCCGGTACGTTTTACAGCTTTACGGGGCTTGAGGCCGATAAGGAACATATCGTTATCAAATTGGGCCCGGCGTCGATCAACAGCCCACTGGTGCGTTTGCACTCTGAATGCCTGACCGGGGACGTCTTCAGTTCTCAGCGCTGCGATTGCGGCCCGCAATTATCCGAATCCATCGAACGCATGCACGAAGAAGGCGGTTATTTGATTTATCTGCGCCAGGAAGGCCGAGGAATTGGTTTATACGCCAAACTCGATGCCTATCGCCTGCAAGACACGGGCATGGACACGTTTGAAGCCAACCAACATTTGAACTTTGGTGAAGATGATCGCGACTTCACGGAAGCGGCCAATATGTTGAAAGCGCTAGGAGTGCAACATTGTCGGGTCATCACCAATAACCCGGAGAAAGTGATTGCCCTGCAAAACAATGGTGTGCAGGTGGATGACGTTATCCCCACGGGTGTATTTCTGACCCAACACAACCGGCCTTATTTACAAGCCAAGATCAATAAAAAGAATCACCACATCAACTTGTTCAAATAAGTCCGCGCCTTAAAACACCCTCGATTTCTACCGCATGGGCATCGACGCGCGGAACTTGCTGTGCTCGCCAGCCCCGGTAAACGGTCTGTTTTACATGAGTGGATGACGCACCTCTAAATAGTCAGGATGAATAAACATGAAACACTTCGGCCCGATCAGCGGTATCGCCACGTTTAAAGATTTTTATGTCGCCACTGCCGGTTATGACAACCAAGTCATCCTCTGGGACGCCAAGACCAAAACCCCGATTCAGCGTGTGGTGCATGACCACCTCGCCAACCAGTGCGCGTTCAACCCCACCGGCACCCTGTTGGTCAGCGCCAGCAGTGACTACACGGCCCGCGTCTGGGAAGTACCGAGCCTGCGCATGAAAGCGGTGCTGATCGGCCACGATGACGACATCGAAATGGCCGCGTTCTCGCCGGACGGGCAAACCATAGCCACTTGCTCACGCGACCATACGCTGCGCATTTTCGACCTCAATGGCCGCACCTTGCGCATCCTCAAAGGCCACACCGCCGATGTCATTTCGGTGTGCTGGGCCGCTGACGGCGCCACGCTGGTCTCAAGCAGCGACGACGGCTCGATCCGCCGCTGGGACGCCATGACTGGCGCTCAACTGGAAATCATCGACCTGGGCGGGGTTGAAACCGACACCGTGGCCCTGTCGCGCGACGGCATCATTTTCGCTGGCGACGATGAAGGCAAAATCTCGTTGATCAGCGCGCAAGGCACGTTCCTGCAACCGGCCCACACCGCCGGTATCAAGCGCATCATCTGGGATGACACCCAGCGCCTGTTGATCAGTCTTAGCTATGACCGTTCCGTGATGCTCTGGCACCTGAACAGCCAGAACCGGCTGGAAAAAACCGCCGAAACCTCCCTGCCCAGCATTATCTGGCCGCGCAGCTGCGCCCTGCTCGGTACAGACCGTATTGCGTTCGTGACCTTCGGCTCAAGCTATGCGACCTGGAACTTCCGCACTCAGGTCTGGGATCTGGACGGCATCGAACCGGCCATCAGCCTAAACGCCGTGGCACTGGTCAACGATGACATCTTCAGCATCGGTGACGCGGGCATCCTGCACGTCAACGGTGTGGCCAACACCAAGGCTGGCAGCTTGTGCAACTTCCTGCTGCCGTTCGGCGACAGCGTGCTCACTGGCGGCCAGATGGGCACGGTATTCGACGCCCGCACCGGTCAAGCAATTTACCAGCACCGCTCGCCCCTGAACTGCGGCACCACGTTCATCAAAGACGGTCAGTTGCACGCGGCCATCGGCACGTACACCGGTGAAGCGCTGATATTCAAACTGGATAATCAGCAGCCCGTCTTCCTCACAGAAGTGGCCATGCACGACAACGCCATCAAAGGCATTGCGGCCGACGAAACCTACATCTTCAGCGTCTGCGCCACCGCGGCAGCGGCGTTCTTCAACATAGATGACTTCACTGAACACACGTACCTGGACAAGGCGCACGACCGTATCTCCAACGGCTGTACGCAAATTGAGGGTGGATTCGCCAGCATCGGCCGCGACCTCAAACTGCGCCTGTGGCGCAATGGCGAGAGCGAAGTGTTCGAAACCCCGCACAACCATTCGATCAAGTGCATTGCAGTTTCCAAGGACCAGAACCTGATCGCCACCGGCAGCTACGGCGGCACCGTCGCCCTGTTTGATGTGCGCAGCGGCCAGTGGGAGAAGTTTGAAAAACCGACCGCCAGCGGGATCTCCTGCCTGACCCAGGCTGCTAACGGCAATGGCTTTCTGGCCAGCGCCTACGACGGCCGCATTTACCCGATCACGGCCAATGCAGGCAGGCCGCTGCTGTCATGACCTATTTCACCGAAGTCGACTTTCAGCACATGCAACACGCGCTGTCGTTGGCTGAGCGTGGCAGCCACTCCACATGGCCCAACCCCCGGGTGGGCTGTGTGATCGCTCACGGCAGTTGTGTGGTGGGTGAAGGTTGGCATCGGCGGGCCGGTGGCCCGCATGCCGAAGTGTTTGCGTTGCGTCAGGCGGGAGCCCTGAGCAAAGGGGCGACTGCCTACGTCACGCTGGAGCCGTGCAGCCACATTGGCCGCACGGGGGCCTGCCATCAGGCGTTGATCGAAAGCGGTGTCAGCAAAGTGATCGTCGCCCTTGAAGACCCGTTCAAACAGGTCAACGGTCAGGGGATTGCCGCGCTGAAAGCCGCCGGTATTGAGGTCAGGGTGGGGCTGATGCGCGAGGCCGCGAGTGAGTTAAACCGCGGCTTCCTGTCCAGCATCGAGCGCCAGCGTCCTTGGGTGCAGCTCAAAATGGGCATGAGCCTGGACGGACGCACAGCGCTGGGCAATGGCCGTTCGCAGTGGATCACGGGGCCCAAGTCGCGTGCCGATGTGCAGCAGTGGCGGGCCCGCAGTGCCGCCATCATCACTGGCAGCGGCACCGTGCTGGGGGATGATCCGCTGCTCACGGTACGCCAGCTCTCATCGCCCGAAGCCGTTGCGCCGCTGCGCGTGGTGCTCGACAGCGCCGCACGTGTACCGGCCAGTGCGCAGGTGTTTAACGGCAACGCACCGAGCCTGCGTGTGGTACGCCACGACACGCCCCTGCCCGTGACTCAGCCCCCTGACGTGCTGCGCCTCCACGGCGATAGCGAAGGGCTCGACCTGCATGAACTGTTGAGTCAGCTCAGCCAGCGCGGGTTACACGACGTCATGGTCGAAGCAGGTCCGAGGCTGGCCGGGGCATTTCTCAACGCTGGTCTGGTGGACGAAGTATTGCTCTACATGGCACCCAAGCTGCTGGGCAATCTGGCACGGCCGTTGGTGCACATGCCGGAGCTGGTGCACCTTGAGCAAGCGCTGAACTTTACCCTGTTCGATGTCACGCAATTGGGTCAGGACCTGCGCCTGCGCTTGCGCCCGGCTCAGGTCGCGGGGGCCACATGAGCAACCACGTGCCGCACTTGCTCGCGCAGCCACATGTGCGCTGGGTCTTCGCCGAAGCGGTTGTGCCAGATCTGCACAAACGGAAACGGCGGAATCGGCAACGGCGGGCTGAGGCTAACCAGCTCTTCGTCCAGCAGCGCGTTATGCAAGGTACGGGTGGCCACCGTGAGGATCAGATCGGTATTACTGATCATGCTCGGCGCCGTGCGCCAGTGCGGCACACTGACCGCGATGCGGCGCTGCAAGCCCTCGTCGCGCAGCAGGCGATCGATTTCACCGTTCGAACAGCCGTCCACCGAGACCGAGATATGCGGGCGCAGCAAGTAATTGTCCAAATCCAGCAAACCGCTGGCCGGCAACGTGCTGCGATCCAGCAGGCAGGAAAAGGTTTCTTCAAACAGCACTTCACTGGAGATGTCGGCACTGAGGTTAGGAAACACCCCCAGCGCCAGGTCGATCTTGCCTTGGGCAATTTGTTCGAACATGCCGTGGCGGCTGTCCTGGGTCACGACCAGCGTGGTGTTCGGCGCTTCGGCGCGCAGTTGCCGCAACAGCTTGGGCAATACAATCGCCGCGCCGTAATCGGACATCGCCAGGCGAAAGGTGCGATGAGAGTTGGCAGGCACAAAGTCAATCGACTTGCCGAGCAGGATTTCGATCTGGCTGAGGATTTCCTTGAGCGGTGCCTGAAGGTTTTGCGCCAGTGCACTGAGTACCACTTCGCTGCCCTGGCGGATCAGGATCGGGTCGTCGAGCAACACCCGCAGTTTACTCAGCGAGTGGCTGATGGCTGGCTGGCTCAAGTGCAGCCGTGCCCCGGTGCGGGTCACATGCTTTTCGGTCAGCAATGCGTCGAGCACCACTAACAAGTTCAAATCAATATTGCGCAGTAAAACCATGACCATCCTGTCATTCACAAATCCGGGAATACCTTCCCGATAGGGAGCGCCCCATGCTTCAACTCAAACGGATTATTGAAACCGCTCTTTACGTGAAAGATCTTACAGCAGCAAAAGATTTTTACTACAAAACCCTCCATTTGGAGGTGATGGTTGAGAGCGACGTGTTGATCGCGTTTAACGTAGGCGATCTCAACACGCTGCTGCTGTTTAAGCGCGGGGCGTCACTTGAGACCAAATACCTGAGCGGCGGCGAAATCCCCCCGCACGATGCCCACGGCAGAATTCACGTGTGCTTCGCCATCGACGCCGACGACATGCCTCGCTGGAAACAAAACCTGGCCGACAGCGACGTGGCCATCGAAGGCCGCACGCAATGGCCCAAGGGCGGTTCGAGCATTTATTTCCGCGACCCGGACCATAACCTCGTCGAATTGCTCACGCCGGGCTGTTGGCCGATTTACTGATTGCATCTTTAAGGAAAAAGACCATGCCTCACGTCGTTGCAAAAACCCGTCCGCTGATCCGGCACAAAACCCTCTGGGCCCTGATTGCTCTGGTGCTTGCGGGCGTGGCATGGGCGGTGTGGCGTTGGCAACAACCTGCGGCGGCGGGGTATGTCGCGGCACCGGTAAAAGTGGCAGTGGCGCCGGTCAGTCGCCAGCCCTTCACCCGCTATCTGGAAGCCATCGGCGAGCTGGAAGCCGTGGAACAAGTCAGTGTCCCGGCCGAAATCGGCGGCCGTATCGTTGACCTGCCGATTGAGTCCGGGCAACGGGTTGAGCGCGGCCAGGTGCTGGTACGCCTCAACGATGCGCCGGAACGCGGGCAACAGGTGCGCCTGCAAGGTCAGGTGGACAACACCCGTGTGCGCCTTGATCGCCTGAAACAACTCATTCACTCCAACGCGGTGTCGCGCGAAGCCCTGGACGATGCCCAGGCCGAATACACCACCGCACGCGGGGCCTTGCAGGAACTCATGGCCCAGATTGAACAGCGCACCATTCGCGCGCCATTTGCCGGAACGCTGGGTATTCGCAAAGTGCACGTGGGCCAATATGTGAACCCCGGCGATACCCTGATTAACCTAATCGGTAACAAGGGGCTGTTCGTCAACTTCAGCGTGCCCGAACAAGCCTTGGCGCATTTCAAAACCGGCAGCCCCTTGCAGATTGAACTCGATGCCTTGCCCGGCCAAGCGGTCACGGCAGTGGTCAGCAGCGTCGACCCGTTTCTGGACCGCACCCGCACATTGAGTGTTCAAGCGCGCCTGCAAGCCCCCCCCGCGTCAGCACTGCCGCGCATGTTTGCGCGGGTGCGCCTGCCCCAGGCCATGCCGGAAAACACCTTGAGCCTGCCAGAAACCGCCGTCACCTACAGCGCCTATGGCGAAGACGTCTACGTGGTGCAACCGGCACATGATGAAAAAAGTGCGCCGACGGTACGCCGCGTGTCGGTCAAGACCGGCGAGCGCCGCGATGGATGGGTGGTGATCGAAAAAGGCCTGTCGGCCGATGATCAGGTCGTGACGTCGGGCCAGATCAAGCTCAGTGATGGCGTGAGCATCGAACCGGTAACCAGCACCGCTCTGGCCGCCGAACCAGGAGCGCAGAAGTGAAATTCACTGACATATTCGTCCACCGCCCGGTGCTCGCCCTGGTGGTCAGCCTGATGATCCTGCTGGCCGGACTCAAAGCCTGGATGGGCCTGCCCGTGCGCCAGTACCCGCTGCTGGAAAGCTCGGTGATTACCGTCAGCACCGATTACCCCGGTGCGCCCGCCGAGTTGATGCAAGGCTTCATCACCCAACCGATCAACCAGTCGCTGGCA
Organism: Pseudomonas sp. WS 5078; assembly: GCF_012985745.1. Taxonomy (NCBI): domain Bacteria; kingdom Pseudomonadati; phylum Pseudomonadota; class Gammaproteobacteria; order Pseudomonadales; family Pseudomonadaceae; genus Pseudomonas; species Pseudomonas sp. WS 5078. The sequence continues at coordinate 10,284 of NZ_JAAQWX010000010.1, forward strand.
TCAGTGGAAGGCGTCGATTACGTCAGTTCATCGTCGGTGCAGGGCCACAGCGTGATTACCCTGCGCATGGCGCTCAACGAAGATTCGGCCAAGGCGCTCAGCGAAGTGATTGCCAAGGTCAATCAGGTCAAGTACCGCCTGCCCGAGCAAGCCTATGACCCGGTCATCGAGCGCTCGGCCGGGGACTCCACGGCTGTGGCCTATGTCGGTTTTTCCAGCGACACCCTGTCCGCCGCGGCCTTGACCGACTACCTCAGCCGCGTGGTGCAGCCGTTGTTTTCCACCATTGAAGGGGTGGCCAAGGTCGACACCTTTGGCGGCCAGCGCCTGGCCATGCGCCTGTGGCTCGACCCGCAGCGCATGGCGGGCCACGGCATCAATGCCGAACAGGTGGAACAGGCGATTCGTGCCAACAACTTCCAGGCCGCACCGGGGCAGATCAAAGGCCACTACGTGGTGTCCTCGATTCAGGTCAACAGCGACCTCAACACCCTCGATGAATTTCGCGACATGGTAATCAGCAACCGTGGCGACCACCTGCTGCGCCTGCGCGACATTGCCGAGATCGAACTGGGCTCCGCCGCCTATGAAACCAGCGCCCTGATGGACGCCAAACCCGCGGTTCATCTGGGCCTGTACGCCACGCCCAAAGGCAACCCGCTGCTGATCGTCGACGGCATCAAGCGCCTGCTCCCCGACATCCAGAAAACCCTGCCGCCCGGTGTCGACGTGGCGCTGGCGTTCGAGACGGCGCACTTTATCGAAGCCTCGATTCTGGAGGTGATCGAGACCTTGCTTGAGGCGATTCTGATCGTGGTGGTGATCATCTTTCTGTGCCTGGGCTCATGGCGCACGGTACTGATCCCGATCCTCAGCATCCCGTTGTCGATGCTCGGCGCGCTGGCACTGATGGCCATGTTCGGGTTCAGCATCAACCTGCTGACCTTGCTGGCCATGGTGCTGGCCATCGGTCTGGTGGTGGACGACGCCATTGTGGTGACCGAGAACATCCATCGCCACATCAAGGAAGGCCGGGCGCCGCTTGACGCTGCGTTGGTCGGTGCACGGGAAATCGCCTCGCCGGTCATCGCCATGACCATTACCCTGGCCGCGGTGTACATGCCCATTGGCTTGATGAACGGCCTCACCGGCGCGCTGTTCAAGGAGTTTGCCCTGACGCTCGCCGGAGCGGTGCTGGTCTCCGGCGTGATCGCCCTGACCCTGACCCCCGTGATGTGCGCCAAACTCCTGCCCCCCGGTCAGAGTGAAGGCCGCATGAGCCTGTTGGCCGAGCACTTCTTTCATCGTCTGTCGCGGCTCTATCAACGTGGGCTGGTGCACTCGCTGCGCGCCCGCGGCGCGGTACTTGCGTTCGGCCTGCTGGTGCTGCTCAGCCTGCCGCTGCTGTACGGCCACGCGGACAAGGAACTGGCGCCCAATGAAGATCAGGGCAACCTGCTGCTGGCGATCAAATCCCCGCAGCACGCCAACCTCGACTTCGTCGAGCGCTACGCTTACCAACTGAGCGACCTGCTGGCCAACATTCCGGAAACCACCAGCACCTGGATCATCAACGGCACCGACGGCGTTGCAGCAAGCTTCGCCGGGATCAACTTCAGCGAATGGGGCCAGCGCGACCGCAGTGCGGCGCAGATCCAGAACGAGTTACAACAACAGGTGGACGCCGTGGAAGGCAACTCGATCTTTGTCTTCCAGATGCCGCCCCTGCCCGCCTCCACCGGTGGTTTGCCGGTGCAACTGGTGATTCGCAGCACCGAGGATTACCGCGCGCTGTATCAAACCATGCAGGACATCAAGCAACAGGCGCGGGCCAGCGGCCTGTTCGCGGTGGTCGACAGTGATCTGGATTTCAACAACCCGGTGACTGAAGTGCGCATCGACCGCAGCAAAGCCAACAGCCTCGGCATTCGTCTGCAAGACATCGCCAGCACACTGGCGGTGCTGGTGGGCGAAAACTACACCAACCGCTTTGGTTTGCAGGGCCGCTCCTACGACGTGATCCCGCAGACGCAAGCCGAACACCGCCTGACCCCGGACGCTCTCAACGGCTTCTACGTCAGCACCGACAGCGGCGTGCAAGTGCCACTCTCGACCGTGGTCAGCCTGCACAGTGACATCCAGCCCAACCGCCTCAAACAGTTCAACCAGCAAAACTCGGCCACCTTTCAGGGCATCCCGGCCCCGGGCGTGAGCCTTGGCGAAGCAGTGGCTTTTCTGGCCAATCAGAGCGCGCAATTGCCCGCCAGCTTCAGCCACGACTGGCAATCGGACTCGCGGCAATTCATTCACGAAGGCAACGCGCTGATGCTGACCTTTGTGTTCGCCATCATCGTCATTTATATGGTGCTGGCCGCACAGTATGAGAGCCTGCGCGACCCGCTGATCATCCTGATTACCGTGCCCCTGTCGATCTGCGGCGCCCTGATCCCGCTGGCGCTGGGTTGGGCGACGCTCAACATCTACACACAAATCGGCCTGGTGACGCTGATCGGTCTGATCAGCAAGCACGGGATTCTGATGGTCGAGTTTGCGAACGAACTGCAACAGGCCAGCGGCTGCTCCCCAGCCCATGCCATCATCCGCTCGGCACGCATCCGCTTGCGCCCGATCCTGATGACCACCGCCGCCATGGTCGTGGGCCTGGTGCCGCTCCTGTTTGCCAGCGGCGCAGGGGCCAGCAGCCGATTCGGGTTGGGGATCGTCATTGTGGTGGGGATGGTCGTGGGCACGTTGTTCACGCTGTTTGTATTGCCGTCGATCTACACCCTGATCTCAAAACGGCACACGGCACCGGAGCCCCACGGGATATCGCTGGAAAAAGCCCCCCTACGGCAGGCCTGAAACCCTGTAAAAAGCCTGCGAACCAAGGCCAGCCCGCGCTGGCCCACCACCGCCGCTACACAATCGACTCGATATCAAAATCGTAGGGCTTGCCGATGACGTAGCCGCCGACCAGTGCTGCGATGGCCTGATCATTAGGGTCGATCTCCGCGACGCCGCGCCGGGTGGCTGGGTAGGCCGACCGTTTCGCGACCTCCGCTTTACTTGGGACGGGGAGCTCGGCGGGTTCGCCTTTGAGGATGGCGATCAGGTCTTCGGTCGTGGCAGTGGCTTCGCTCAGCAGGGGCGCCAGCGGCAAGGCCTGGGCGGCTTTGACGGCGCTGGCCGTGTCTTTGCTGAAGGCGCGGATTGAGGTCAGCCCTTCAACCATGGGCAGGGCGCGGCGCGTCACGGTGTCAAACGCGCTGATGCTCGGGAAGCCCACTTTGCCGCGAAACACCGGGGTGCCGAGGGTCGGGATCATCAGCCCCATCAGAAAGCGCGGGTCATGGCGTTTGACGCTCAGGCCGATGCTGGCCACGGCCACCGCCACGCCCACCACGCGCTCAGTGGTCACCAGCAGCGTCAATTCATTGTTGGACTCGTTGTCGAAAAAGATGCCGCGGTAACGGAAGTAATCACTGAACAGCTCGCGTTCATTCAACTGCGCGTTCATGAACCAGGCGCGGGAGTCATGCACATGCTCATCAAACAGGCGGATGATCGGCAACACACGGTCGTTCAACGCCTTACCATCATGGCCAAACAGTTGCCCATAACTGATCTCCCCATCCCTGCGCATATCGGCATAGTGCTGCGCTTCATCCTGCTCATTGGTCATGTAGACCAACCCGCCGAAAAACGTGTTGCCAAGCGTTCCAAAGCTGATTATCTCGCTGAGGTTCAGGTTCCACTCCGGCACGTAGTCGCGTCGAAAATCGGCCATGGCATTGCGCAATTGCCGGTAATCAAGGGACGGTTCGTACACCTTGCTGGTGTTGAACCTCTGCACGGGCGTGGTCTTGCTGCGTTCCTCGTACTGCTTTTTGATGGCTTCGTTGGCTTTTTTTTCGGCCTGCTGGACCTCGGTCCAAACGGGAGCAGGCGCGCCCGCCAGCGCGGCAACATCTTCCTTGAGTTGCATGGCGTGCAACGCGTTGAAAGCATCGGCCTCGTCAGGGTTCATGTCTTTGGTCGGGCCATCCCTCATCACATCGCTGTAAGACTGCGTATCCGTGGCCCGGCCCTTGGCATAACGGCTGATCCGCCAACCGGTGATCAACCCCGCCTCGCGCCTCATCACCTCCTCCAGCGGACCATTGTCCATGGCATTGAGCCAGGTGTTGAAACGGGTGATGACGGTGGGGCCAACGGCGAATTCAAGGGACGTTGATTCACTCATCACTAGCCAAGGGCGCTCATTTATTAACGCTTCATTAAACGCTTCAGGGGGAGCTTGCAATGGCGCGCCGACTTTGTACGCTTCGTCATACATGTGGTGCAAAGCGAGCTGCGACACCACCTCTTCCCCACCCTCTGACGCCCTCCCCTGATCGCCGGGCGGGTAACCGCCGCCCACATCGGAGTGCATGCCGGGGTAGATGTACTCCGCCGTGCCTGCGCGGTAAGTGGACGGGCACATCGGATCGTCCGGGTCGGCTTTACGCCGAATGGAATCCACCGGGAAGCAACTGCGCTGTTCATGGGCCGCCACCATGTGCACGCAATGCTTAAGGAAGGCCTCGTCATCGCTCAGGCGCAGGCTGCCGTAGGCCCAGCCCATGTGCCCGGCGGCAAAGGGCACCATATACGGTATCCCCACCGACGCCACGGTATCGAACAGGCCCATGAACACGATCTTGATAGGCAGGCCAGCGAACAGGTAACACGTGCTGCCCTCCACCTCGACCTTGGTCAGGGCTTCCAGCCAATTGGCAAACGTCCGCGCCTGGGCTGCGCCACGGGAAAAGCCATAGACGAACAGGCGCACGGCTTTGATTTCAGGAATGGTTTTAGACGTGTGTGCAGCGGCAATCTGGCTTTTTAGTTCGGCCAGCGGGGCGGCCAGTACTTCCTGGCGGCGGGTATAACTGTTTTTGAAAAGCGAAACGCCGAGTAAGTCTTCGGTGAGGCTGGTGTCCATATCTTTAACAAGGTTGTAGGCATCTCCATTTTCAAGACGCGATAAACCTGTTGCTCTTCGAAGGGCATCGATCAAACGGGTAATACCCCAGTTGATTCGATTCTCACCGCCAACCGCCGTTTTCAGGCCGTCACTGTTGGGTTCAAATTCACCTATTTCCTTGTACTCGGTGCCAACACCTTGCATGTAATACCGGTAGAACCCCTCCCTCTCTTCTGCTTCGAAACCAGAGCCCCCCAAACTCGCGTGGTAGAGACGCGCTACGTTGGTTGTGGTTGAAGGCGTGGCCAAACTGTCGGACGGTTCATGGTTGTTCGTACCGTCAAAACACAGGCTGATCGTCACAATTTTCATGCACGGAGCGCCCGCATATGCGTGCCCCGCGGCCCAGGCAGCACTCATCGCCGCTTGCTCAAACCCATGAAAGGCCGCTTGTTGCTTTCGATAATTGCGCAACACATCACCCGGCTTTTTGGGCAGCAACCCGTCTTCCTTGAAATAAGGCGTAGGGCTCATAAATTCCGGAGCCGGTTTTTTCGAAGATGAATTCATGGTTGTGGACATGTGGCGGGCTCCTGCATTTTTTGAGGAAAGTTGAACGGGTAGCCGGGTTGCCCTGGCAACATCGCCACGGCTGAAACGGCAACCTGATTGCATGGAAGAAAATGCACATCGATTGCGCCCACTCGCTCATAAGGTGCTACCGGCACAACCGCACGATGATGGGTGTAACGCGCTTTGTGTTCTTCCATGCGTTTACTCCACGCATCAGAAAATATCCGTTCAGGCCAGCGTCCATAGGCATACGGATCAGGATCCTTCTCCCACTCCACCACCACCGTCAGCCCGGGGTGCCATTTCACCGGCAGCGATGCGCAGCACATTTGGCCGCCCCCGTAGCCATACGGCGCCAGATTCGGCCCGCCCGCCCCATTCACAGAAAACCGGTTAATCGCCGCCGAGGTATGGCTGTACCCCTCGATTGGGGCTCCCAAGCGCACGGGTTCAGGCTGCGCGCAGCCCTGCAACGAAAGACCGCTGACCAACGTCAGCCACAAGACTCGGATCACGATTCTGGACATGTGGCGGGCTCCTGCATTTTTTGAGGGAAGTTGAACGGATAGCCGGGTTGCCCTGGCAACATCGCCACGGCTGAAACGGCAACCTGATTGCATGGAAGAAAGTGCACATCGATTGCGCCCACTCGCTCATACGGTGCAACCGGCACAACGGCACGATGATGGGTGTACTTCGCTTCATGCTCTCTGGCTGCTTTGCTCCAAGCATCAGAAAACGGTGGATCAGGCCAATTGACTGAGTCATATGGATTGGAATCCTTCTCCCACTCAACCACCACCGTCAGCCCGGGGTGCCATTTCACCGGCAGCGACGCGCAGCACATTTGGCCGCCCCCGTAGCCATACGGCGCCAGATTCGGCCCGCCCGCCCCATTCACAGAAAACCGGTTAATCGCCGCCGAGGTATGGCTGTATCCCTCGATGGGTGCGCCCAGACGCACGGGCTTTGGCGGGGTGCAGCCTTGCAGCGAAAGACCGCTGATCAACGTCAGCCACAGGACTCGGATCAGGATTCTGGACATGTGGCGGGCTCCTGCATTTTTTGAGGGAAGTGAAACGGATAATCAGGACGACCCGGATAAGTCGCCCCAGCAGAAACGGCTACTTGGTTACAAGGCAGGAAATGCACATTTACAATTCCTAAATCCTCATACTGCGCAACAGGCACAACGGCCCGATGATGGGTGTACTTCGCTTCATGCGCTCTGGCTGCCTTGCTCCAAGCATCTGAATAGCGGGGTTTTGGCCAATTTCTTGAATCATACGGATTCGGATCTTTCACCCACTCAACCACCACCGTCAGCCCGGGGTGCCATTTCACCGGCAGCGACGCGCAGCAATTCTGTTTGCCGCCGCCGCTATAAGGGCTGATGTTCGGCCCGCCCGCCCCATTCACAGAAAACCGGTTAATCGCCGCCGAGGTATGGCTATACCCCTCAATGGGTGCACCCAGACGCACGGGCTTTGGCGGGGTGCAGCCTTGCAGCGTCAGGTAGGTGATCGCCAGGATCCAGGCTGTGCGTGTCATGAGGTGGCCTCGTTGTCGCTGAGGCTCAGGGGACGCAGCTCACTCAGTGCACTGACGATGAAGGTTTCATGCTGCGGCTTTTCCAACTGCTGACGACTGAGGTCCAGGTGGATGCCCGTCAGACAACGAATCAGGGATTCATGGGAGGTGAACCCATAGTGAGGCGGCGTGCAGTCATTGTTTTTGATCCATTGGAGGGCCGCGCTCACGGCGTGCAGGTGCTCGATCTGCGCGTTGCTCAGGGTCAGGCAGGTCAGGCCGTTGTGGCCTCTGGGGTTGATATCCAGGCCTGAGAGCGAGGCTTTTTTGCCATCGTGGTCGATCCAGTGCCAGCGGCACACAGGCCCGTGGAATGGCTTGAGTTGCTCAGGATCAAGTTGCTCACAAAAAGGCCTGAACAGGCGCGTGTCGTAGTAGCGCAACACACCGCTGTGGGTGCCTTTATTCCAGGTCGCTTGGGTGGCGCCACGCAAGTGCGCGGTCAGCTTGTCGAAGGGCCAGCGGCTGATCAGGGCCAGCACACCGAAGTGCGCGTGCACGGCAGTGAGCAAGTCAACCGCCGCCGCATACTGCGCTTGATTGCCCAGGGTAATGCGGACTAATGCAGGCCCCTGGTGGGCCAACGCCTGCTCCGGCGTGTGCTCAAATAGCCAGGCAAATTCCGGCTCAGGGGCCTGTTCCAGTAGCGGCAGTAACAGCGAGTCAGGCAGGACGGCACCGTTTAGCAGCAGATCCAGATGCTGGATGCCCGTCGTGCGCGCCTCGTCCATCAAGTAATGCAGCCAGTCTTTTGCGGTCAATATCATGGCTTTCTCTTCTCTTATTGTTTTTGCTACAGACGACTTAACGCGCGACCAACACCTCGGCCCTGGCCTGCGCGGCGAGCAAACAGTCGTGGCAGACCGGTTTAGGGGGAAAAGGCGTTTCAGGTTGCCCTGCCGCACGCGCTGCCGGATCACGCGACTGTTCTGGCAACGAAGGGGCCGCCGATAACCCGAGCAGCCCTGGCAGCAAAGGGGCGGCAGCCGTGCCGCTGGCAGGGGCTCCGCCGATTTGGATCGGTGTGCTGCTCAATATCCCCCCGCCGCCAATGACAATGTGTTCCCCGCCCGCTTTCAGGGTGAGGCTCGAGCCTGCGTCGAGAATCAGGTTGGCCCCGGCCTTGATGTGCACTTGCTGCCCGGCTTCGGCCACCAGCACTTGCCCCACACGGGTGTGGCTGCTGTTGGCGACGTGCAAGTAATCGTTGGCTTTGAGTTCGACTTTACGGTCGGCGGCCACCGTGCGGTGGTCTTCGCCCTCCAGCACCACGATGTTGTTGCCCATGATGGTTTCATGCCGCTCGTTACCGACCTCAAGGCGGCTGTCATGCTCGATCTTTTGTTGCATGTCGCGCTGGGCACGCAGGTAGATCAGCTCCCGGCCCGCCCGGTCTTCGAGGTGCAGTTCATTGAACCCGGTGCTGTTCGGTGAACTGCGACTGCGCAATACGGTGCGGGTTTTGTTGGCGGGCAAGGGATAAGGCACCGGGTTAAGGCTGTTGGCCAGGCAACCGCTCACCACAGGCTGATCCGGGTCGCCCTCAAGGAACGTGACCAGCACTTCCATGCCGACACGCGGGATCGTGACGCCGCCGTGGCTGCTGCCCGCCCAGCTGGAGGCTACGCGCAGCCAGTAGCTGGCCTTGTCATCCGCCTTGCCTTCGCGGTCCCAATGGAACTTGACCTTGATGCGCCCATGGGCATCGCAATAGATCTCTTCACCTGCCGGCCCGGTCACCAATGCGGTCTGGCTGCCCAGCACCCGGGGTTTGGGGTAAGCCTGTTTGGGGCGATAAAACACATCCCAAGGGGTGGCCAAAAAGGTGTTGCGATAGCCCTGTTCGAACGCGTCGGGTTCTGGGGCGCTGTCTTGGGTCATGTTTTCTTCCAGCACGTGCGGCTGATAACCCTGATGGTGAATTTCAGTGAGCAACCACAGGTCGTTCCACTCTTTGCGCGGGTGCTCGGTAAGGGAGAGGAAGTGCCCCGTGACCAGCGTCGGCTGATCGCTTTTGCCCTCGGCCTGACGGTAGTCGGCGCGATGGCGCTCAAGGGCGCGCTGGGTCAAGGGCTTGCCACGTTTTTGCTTTACGAACAGCCCTGGGTAGTCGTAGTCCTCCAGATCGGGCTGCGGGGTTTGCGCTTGCGGACGGTGGTCGGCTTCAATCAGAAAACCGGCTTTTTCGAAGTCGTAATCCCGGCGAGTAACGCGGCTGGGGCGGGTTTCAAAACGCACCTTGAACTGTTTGATCACAGGCTCATCCGCCACCATGCCGCTGCCCTGCACGTAGGCCGTGGGCTTGGGCAGTCGGGGGAAGACGGTCTGATTGTCACCGAACACCAGCAAGTGGGACTGTTCGCAATGCTGAAAGTGGTAGTGAATACCTTCTTCGTGACAGAGCCGCTGAATGAAGTGCAAGTCTGACTCGTCGTATTGAACGCAGTACTCACGCGGCGGGTAGCTGGCATTCAATTGAAACTGATAGGTATCGCTTTGAATACCGTGCTCTTCAAGTACGCTGGCAATGATCTGAGCCACGGTGCGCTGCTGAAAGATCCGCTGATTGGTGCGATGGCGCAGGTATGCCAAGTGGGGCACCAGCGTCAGGCTGTAACGGGTAAGGCGCTTGCCCGACTCGCCTTGTTCAATGCGATAAATCTGCCCGTGAATGCCGTTTCCATGGCGGTTGAACGCCAGAAATGCCTGCTGGTGGAGCAAGCGTTCAAGGTCAAGATCGGCGCGTTCGCTGACGAGCTCAACAATGATTGCAAAGGGTGAGCTGATCGTCTCCTGCCCATGAAATTTGAGGACACGCAGATCCTGATTGAGCCCTTTGATGGTGAGCGTAAATTGCGTTTCGTTGGCTGGGCTGAACATCCATTACTCCTCGGGTGAACACCTTAACGTTAGGAACGGCCACCCTCGTGTTGAACGAGGGTGGCCTTCAGGCAGCAGGTCGGTAGCAACCGACAGGCGAACACCCGGCATCGGAACCCAAACATCCCGACACTTTTTGGCTGAAGCCCAGCCCCGAGGACTGGTTTTCATCAGCGTCCTGACAGGTCGCGCCCAATGAATCTGCGGCACACGCAACGGCAGTCATTCGTCTGAGTCGCAGGCCCCGTGAAGGACGTGAAATCCGACTTCGCCATGAACGTTCTCCTTGCTGAAAACAGGCACTTGAAAGGCCACAATGCCGGACAAGCGCTGAATCGATTAATCAAGGTTCGTGCCAGCTTTTAAGAATTCCTTTTAAAGCAAATACATAGCGAAACAGGTTTTTTGAGAGGGTGTTTTGGGGGCCAAAAACAGGGAAAAAGTGCGCAAGAAGTTGCGCAGTGCTGTGCAACTTCTTGCGCACTCCTCTACAGACCAATGGGAATGTGGGCCGTAGCAATGTATGCACAGGGTTATCCACAAAACAGTGCGCAACTTCTTGCGCACTTGACCATTTATCGCTAGCGGATTGGAGGGGTAGTTTTGAAACAAAACGGGCGGCCCATGGCCGCCCGATTCAGGGGTGAAAAGACAGGTTTACAGGTGCGATTCTGCGTACTCGGCAAGTATCGAACGAGGCACCCCTTGCAGGGCAATGTGAACACCGTTAGGGAAGTCTTTGAAACGCTCCGTCAGGTAGGTCAAGCCCGAACTGGTGGCCGACAGGTAGGGCGTATCAATCTGTGCCAGGTTGCCCAGGCACACCACTTTCGATCCCGCGCCTGCACGGGTAATGATGGTTTTCATCTGATGTGGCGTCAGGTTTTGACATTCGTCGATCAAGATCAGGCTTTGCTGGAAGCTACGGCCCCGGATGTAGTTCAGGGATTTGAACTGCAATGGCACCTTGCTCAGGATGTAGTCCACGCTGCCGTGGGTGCTTTCATCGTCCATGTGCAGCGCTTCCAGGTTGTCGGTGATCGCCCCCAGCCAAGGCTCCATTTTCTCGGCCTCGGTGCCGGGCAAGAAGCCGATCTCCTGATCCAGCCCTTGCACGCTGCGGGTACAAATGATCCGCCGATACCGCTTGCTGACCATGGTTTGCTCAATCGCTGCGGCCAGCGCAAGGATGGTTTTACCCGAACCCGCCGCGCCCGAAAGGTTGACCAGGTGGATGTCAGGGTCAAGCAGTGCATACAACGCCAGCCCCTGGTAAATGTCACGCGGCTTGAGGCCCCAGGCCTCCTGATGAAGCAGGGGCTCCTGGTGCATGTCGAGAATCAGCAGGTGGTCCTTGCGCACCTCCTTGATCCAACCCACGAAGCCTTGTTCGTCGATGATGAATTCGTTGATATGGACCGAAGGCAGGTTTTCGATCAGTTGCACCTGATGCCACGTGCTGCCGTGCCCCTGACGGGTTTCCACTTTGCTGACGCGGTCCCAGAACGAGCCGGTCATGGTGTGATAGCCGCGTGACAGCATCGACACGTCGTCCACCAACTGATCGGTGCTGTAATCTTCGGATTCAATCCCGCAGGCCCGGGCCTTGAGGCGCATGTTGATGTCTTTGGTGACCAGCACCACCTGAATCTCGGGCGAGCGGGCGTGCAAATCAATCAACTGGTTGATGATGATGTTGTCGTTAAGAGTTTCAGGCAGCAGCGCGTTGGGTTCTCGGCGCTTGTTCATCAGGATCGACAGAAAGCCTTTGGGGCCACTTTTGCCGCGCTGAATAGGCACGCCCTTTTCAACGTCTTCGGGCGATGCCACACCCAGTACCTGATCAATCAAACGAATGGCCTGACGGCATTCCGCTGCCACCAGTAATTTGCCGGTTTTGAGTTTGTCGAGCTCTTCGAGCACCGTCATCGGGATCGCGACGTGGTGCTCCTCGAAATTCAGCAACGCGTTGGGATCGTGAATCAGAACATTGGTATCGAGTACATAAAGGATTGGCTGGTTGGAGGAAGGCGTACGTCCGTGATCATCCATACTCGGTCACCTTTGTGGGAGCCATTCGACGCAATACCTCAACAGTGCTGCGCCTCGATATGACGGCCTGATCACCTGCCCGATGGTGTCCTGAAAAGACGCCACCTGTGTGGCAGGTTTCGGCGGTCTGTCTTCGTAATACTCCAAAACGTGTGACAAGAAAAAGTCTTTTTAGCGCGCAGGCATTATTTTTTCCTGAATGACGAATAGCCCTTGGCGCAATGCTAAACCGCTACTAGGCTTAGGAATTACCTGATATAGCGCCACCCTTTTCAGGCATCCAAATGGATGCCGCCCTGCACGTGCTGCAGCTCTCTGTGATCGACGCCAAACACGCCAAATCGACTATTGAGGCCATCGTCAAAGACGCTCTGGTTGCGCAGGTTGAATACTTACGCGTGGGCAGCGACGTCGCACTTCGCCTTTTGCAAGCTCACCGCCCGCCTGTAGAGGCCGGCCTTTGCTGGCGTCTGCTACTTGCCGAAAGCTGTGCAATCTTCCCACCCGATGCCGCTCTGTGCCGTGGCTTTCATGAGCCAGGGCAAGGCGGTACGCACCTTGTTCTGTGTGTCATGGAAGGCAATCACACCGTGACGCCAGAGCAGCATCAGGCTTAACACCCGCTGCGCGGACTGCTCGGCACTCAAACTGGACGCCATGTCCTGCGAATCGATATCCCACAGCGCCACACGCAACCCCTGGGATTGAAAGAAAGGCCCGCTGTCTTCACGACGCTGCCCATAAGGCGGTCGAAACAAAGGCACATAACTGTCGGGCACTGCCCGCTTGACCAGCGCAGTGCTGCGCAGGATTGAATCTTGCCAATCGTTCCAATGGCTGTGCGAACGGTACTCCCACCCCTGAACGCCAACGCACTGCCCTTTATAGAGCGCTTGCAACTGCTGCTCGGACTGTTTGTTCAACCGTGCCTGCACGCTGTTGCCCAAGACAAAAAATGTCGCGCTGAGGGACTGTTTACGCAGGTAGTCGGTGAGCCAGTCCGTGCTGCCGGGCAGCTGGGTTGGGCCGCTGTCGAAGGACAACATGAACAGCCGGTCATTCATTGCCTGGCCATTGAGTTCATGCTCGCCGTAGAAGGCAATCTCACTGCCGGTCTGCGGGAACAGCGCGGCAAGACGCAACTGCTCGTCCAGGTAGTTGCGATGAAACTCGGCACTCGGCTCAGCCCATTTCACGTAGAACGAGTCATCAGCGATTTCAAATTTGCCCGCTTGCTCGCGCAGGCTGTCCATGCCGTCAACGTAATAACAGAACGATGCGTCCTGATCGCAGCTTTGCTGGGCCAGGTTGTAGTTGGCCAACAACCGTTGCCACATGCGCTGACGGACGGTATCAATCGCATCCATGTTGATGATCTTCAACCCCAGGCGCTGGCTGAGCGCACGTTCATCCAGTGCTTCACTGGTTAACAGCGCATGGGCGAAGGTGAGTATTTCTGCCCGCGAAGCCACATCGAACAGTGCCGGGCTGATTAACGACTCTGGCCACGTGCTGCGATCCAGCGTTGCTGGCTCATTGGGCGCCGCCACCGTGCTCAGGCACACCAGCCAGGCCGACAAAAAAAGAGCAATACGCACGAATCAATCCCCCTGTAAAAACTGTGCGCACTATAACCTGCTGCCCAACAAATGCCTGTTGATACTCGGCCACTGTCGTCGCTGCCAAGCCCTGCACGATTGCACCACTGCCCCTTCCTCTGTGGCATGCGCGTTCTATCGGCGTCATAGGTGGAGTCAAATCGCCCAACCCCCTAGAATCCCCCGACGCTTAAAGGAGACGACCCCATGCTGATGGTGATTTCACCCGCTAAAACCCTCGACTACGAGACGCCGCCGGCCACCCAGCGCTTTACCCAGCCGCACTACCTGGATCATTCACAGGCGTTGATCGGCCAACTGCGCGAACTGAGCCCGCAGCAGATTGGCGAGCTGATGCACCTGTCCGACAAGCTGTCCGGCCTGAATGCCGCGCGCTTCGGCAGCTGGACACCTGCTTTCACCCCTGAAAACGCCAAACAAGCGTTGCTGGCATTCAAGGGCGATGTGTACACCGGCCTGAATGCCGTGGATTTCAGCGAGGCGGATTTTGATTACGCGCAAACCCATTTGCGCATGCTTTCAGGGCTATACGGGCTGCTGCGCCCGCTGGACCTGATGATGCCGTATCGCCTGGAGATGGGCACCAAACTGGCCAACGCCCGGGGCAAAGACCTGTACGCCTTCTGGGGCACGCGTATCAGCGAATGGCTCAATGAGGCGCTGGCTGCCCAAGGCGATGATGTGCTGCTCAACCTGGCGTCCAATGAGTACTTTTCGGCGGTCAAGAAATCAGCCCTGAACGCGCGCATCATCAACACCGAATTCAAAGATTTGAAAAACGGACAGCACAAAATCATCAGTTTTTATGCCAAAAAAGCCCGCGGCATGATGAGCCGTTTCGTGATCAAGGAACGCATTAACACCCCCGAGCAGCTCAAGCAGTTCGATGCTCAGGGTTACTATTACAGCGCCGAACAATCCAAACCCGATCTGCTGGTTTTTTTACGCGACCACGCCCCCGAATAAATCCCGCCTTTTTGACGTTCCCCGGGCTAACCGGGGAGCGCACTGCGATGTGAACCCCTTCACACTCCGGCGCAAATAGCCAAATATTTGACGCCAAAAATACGTCTTGAAATCTCTATGAACATAAATTCACTCGACAGATGTGACTTTTTTTCATAGTGGCACCTAATTTATTTACCCATAGTGGCAATTAACTATCCCCGCCGATGAACGCCTTGTAACTAAAGGGTGAAACCTTAAGTGCTATCAATATGGAACCAGTGCCATCACTTTTCATTTTGTTAAATTTCGTTGAAAACGGGATGAACGGCCCGGAACTATGTCCGAGAGCACTGCTCATACAACCCGTAACGATTCTTACAGATTTGTGAGATATCACTTACACAGATAAAACCAACTTTCTGGTGTTATCCGTATTAACAAAGCCCAGGCAAAGGTGACTGAAGCAGAGCTATAACCCTTTGTTTTAAAAGGCTAAAAACAAGAGAGAGCGCGGCGCCAGGCGCCCACCCAAGGCCGTCCCCATCATCTGACAGGCCTTACTGATAGTGATGAGTTGCACTTTAAATGTGCAACTTCCAACAACTTAAAACTTAACGATGCCTGCACACGGCATTACGGCTTTTATGTGCCGTAGTTCCGAGTGCGCCCACACTTTAAGTCCGGCTATTAAATGGCCTATACAAGACAGAGGTAATTGCGATGCGCATCAGCATATTTGGTTTGGGTTACGTTGGCGCAGTGTGCGCCGGTTGTTTGTCCGCCCGTGGTCACGAAGTGATCGGCGTAGATATATCTCAGGACAAGATCGATCTGATCAACCTCGGCAAGTCGCCTATCGTGGAACCGGGCTTGGGCGAATTGCTTGCCCAGGGTATCCAGAATGGCCGCCTGCGAGGCACCACCAACTTTGCTTCGGCAATCCGCGAAAGCGACCTGTCGATGATCTGTGTCGGCACCCCGAGCAAGAAAAACGGCGACCTGGAACTCAACTACATCGAAGCCGTGTGCCGCGAAATCGGCGCCGTGTTGCGTGACAAGACCTCGCGTCACACCATCGTGGTTCGCAGCACCGTGCTGCCGGGCACCGTGAAGAACGTGGTCATTCCGATCCTTGAGGAGTGCTCGGGCAAGAAAGCCGGTGTCGATTTCGGCGTCGCGGTCAACCCGGAGTTCCTGCGAGAAAGCACCGCCATTGCCGACTACGATCAACCGCCTATGACCGTAATTGGCGAGTTCGATAAAGCCTCCGGTGACGTGTTGCAATCACTGTACGAAGAACTCGACGCACCGATCATCCGCAAGGACATCGAAGTCGCTGAGATGATCAAGTACACCTGCAACGTGTGGCATGCCACCAAAGTCACCTTCGCCAACGAAATCGGCAACATCGCCAAAGCCGTCGGCGTCGATGGCCGCGAAGTGATGGACGTGGTGTGCCAGGACAAAACCCTGAACCTGTCGCAGTACTACATGCGTCCGGGTTTTGCGTTCGGTGGCTCGTGCCTGCCTAAAGACGTGCGCGCACTGACCTACCGTGCCAGCTCGCTGGACGTAGAAGCGCCGCTGCTCAACTCGCTGATGCGCAGCAACGTGTCGCAAGTGCAAAACGCTTTCGACATCGTCGCCAGCCACGACAAACGCAAAGTCGCCCTGCTCGGTTTGAGCTTCAAGGCCGGCACCGACGACCTGCGCGAAAGCCCTCTGGTGGAACTGGCCGAAATGCTGATCGGCAAGGGTTTTGACCTGAGCATTTACGACACTAACGTCGAATACGCCCGTGTCCATGGTTCGAACAAAGACTACATCGAATCCAAAATCCCCCACGTGTCGTCCCTGCTCAACTCGGACTTCGACGCCGTGATTAACAACAGCGACGTCATCATCCTGGGCAACCGCGATGAGAAGTTCCGCGCGCTGGCCGAAACCGCGCCACATGGCAAACAGGTCATCGACCTGGTGGGCTTCATGTCCAAAGCCACCTGCACCGTCGGCCGTACCGAAGGCATTTGCTGGTAACAACAGCGCTATAGCCGCTGACGATTGAAACGGGCTGCGATCTTTGACACTTCGAAAGATCGCAGTCTGCGCCAGCGACTACACGCTCTGCGCATCACAGCCTCCATGCTCAAACGGAACCTCATTATGCTCAGGCTAAAACACGGCCTTCTCCAAGCCGCCGGTTGGCTGTTTTACCTCACGCTGTTGATGGGCCTCGCGCTGGCGTTGCCGACATCGACCTTCGACTCCGAGTCGAAAAACTTTATTTTCCTGATTGGCGCCGTGGGTATCTGGCGCTATTCAATGGGTGCCACGCACTTCCTGCGCGGCATGCTGTTTTTGTATGTGGTGTACCCGCACCTGCGACGCAAAGTTCACAAGCTGGGCAAAGCAGCAGACCCGTCCCATGTGTTTTTGATGGTGACCAGTTTCCGTATCGACGCGCTGACAACGGCGCAGGTCTACAGCTCGGTCATTCGCGAAGCCATTGAATGCGGCTTGCCGACCACGGTCGTGTGCTCGCTGGTGGAGATGTCCGACGAGTTGCTGGTCAAGAGCATGTGGGAGCGTCTTAACCCGCCTGACCGCGTCAAACTCGACTTCGTGCGCATCGCCGGTACCGGCAAGCGTGACGGTCTGGCCTTTGGTTTCCGCGCCATCTCGCGGCACATGCCGGACAGCCGTGCCGTGGTGGCCGTGATCGACGGCGACACCGTGCTCGCCCCCGGCGTCGTGCGCAAAACCGTGCCCTGGTTCCAGCTGTTCGGCAATGTCGGCGGCCTGACCACCAACGAGTTCTGCGAAGTGCGCGGCGGTTACATCATGAGCGAGTGGCACAAGCTGCGCTTCGCCCAGCGCCACATCAACATGTGCTCCATGGCCTTGTCCAAGCGCGTGCTGACCATGACCGGGCGGATGTCGGTGTTCCGCGCCAACGTGGTCACTGACCCGGACTTCATTGCCGATGTGGAAAGCGATTCGTTGCAGCACTGGCGTCTGGGCCGCTTCAAGTTTTTGACCGGTGATGACAAGTCCAGCTG
This sequence comes from Pseudomonas sp. WS 5078, assembly GCF_012985745.1. Lineage (NCBI taxonomy): Bacteria > Pseudomonadati > Pseudomonadota > Gammaproteobacteria > Pseudomonadales > Pseudomonadaceae > Pseudomonas > Pseudomonas sp. WS 5078. The sequence continues at coordinate 27,971 of NZ_JAAQWX010000010.1, forward strand.
GTTCAGCCTGATGCGCCTGGGGTACGACACGTTCTACGTGCCGGACGCGGCCATTCACACCGTGGAACACCCGCCGGAAAAGAGCTTCATCAAGGCCAGCCGCAAACTGATGTTCCGCTGGTACGGCAACAACCTGCGGCAGAACGCCCGGGCGCTGGGGCTGGGTGTCAAGCGCCTCGGCCTGTTCACCAGCGTGGTGCTGTTTGACCAGCGTGTGTCGATGTGGACCTCGTTGCTGGGCCTGACCGTCGCGCTGATTGCCAGCTTCAAATACGGCATTACGTTCCTCATCGCCTACCTGCTGTGGATCGGTATTACGCGCCTGATTCTGACCCTGCTGCTGGCCTGCTCCGGCCACAGCATCGGCCCGGCCTACCCGCTGATTCTTTATTACAACCAGATTGTGGGTGCGCTGGTGAAGATCTACGTGTTCTTCCGCCTCGACCAACAATCCTGGACCCGTCAGGACACCAAATTGACCCGTGATCTGGCCAGCTTTCAACGTTGGTTCAACACCTGGTCGTCTCGAACCATGACCTTCTCGGCCGCCAGCATCTTTGTTGCCGTGCTGCTGACGATGGTCTGACCCGACTCGATCGAATTAACCAGGAACAAGACCTTATGAACTCTCAAATAAACACCAACGTTGTCCACGAATCCGAAGCCCAGCGTCAGCACGCACGGGTCAAAATCCCGGCCAAGCTGCGTTTTCTCGGCAAAGACCGCACACCGATGGACGTCAGCATCATTGACCTGTCGGCCGGTGGCCTGAGCTTTTACGCCGCCAATCAAACACTCGCCGTGGGCGAAGTGCACAAGGGCCGCCTGCAGTTTGTGATCGACAACCTTGAGCTGGCGATGGACGTGGAGCTGCTGGTACGTAACGTTGACCGCCAGAGCGGACGCGTCGGCTGCCAATTCCAGAACCTCGATCAACAGGACATTTCCACCCTGCGCCACCTGATCACTTCGCACCTGAGCGGTGACATTGTGACCATGGGCGAAGTGCTCGCCACCCTGCAGCGCGACAACTTCACCAAAGCGCGTAAGGTAAAGGATGGCGGCAGCGGCATGACCCCGTTCGCACGCATGAAAGCCGTGGTGCTGAGTGCGGGCGTGTTTGTCGTCGGGCTGGTGGCCTTCGGTTTTATCGTCAAATCGGTCTACGGCCTGTACTTCGTCACCCACGCTCAGTCGGCGCTGGTCAGCGTGCCAAGCATGAACATCACCATGCCCCGCGATGGCACCGTACAAAGCCTGGTTAAAGACGACAACCTGGCGGCCAATGGCGCGCCGATTGCGACGTTCAGCACCAGCATGCTGGATGTGCTCAAAGGCCATCTGGACGAAAACCAGTTGCAACCGGCCAATATCGAAACCCTGTTTGGCAAGCAAATGACCGGCACCCTGACCTCGCCGTGTGATTGCGTGGTGGCCGAGCAAGTGGTTGCCAATGGTCAATACGCCAGCAAGGGCGACGTGATCTTCAAATTGGTGCCGCGCACCAGCGAGGCCAACATTGCCGCACGCTTCAGCTATCGCCAGTTTGGCGATGTGCTGCCGGGTACCCGCGTGAACTTCCAAGTGGCGGGCGAAGACTATCAGCGCACCGGCAAGATCATCAGCAGCACCAGCCTGAACAGCGACGACCTGTCCTCCGACATCCGCGTCCAGATCAAACCCGATGCCCCGCTGGACAGCGCCCTCGCCGGTCGCCCGGTTGAAGTGCGCAGCGATCGCGGTCCGTCGATGGACTGGCTGATCAGCAAAGCGTCGGCAGCAGGTCTGTAACCATGAAGAACGCCTTCCCTACGCTTTGCCTGCTGACCCTCGCCCTCGCTGGCTGCTCCGGCCTGCCCGATCAGCGTCTGGCCAATGAAGCGCTGAAAAATGGCGATACCGCCACCGCCCAGCGCAACTACCAGGCGCTGGCAGACTTGGGTTACACCGAGGCGCAGGTCGGCCTGGCCGATATCTGGATGGAAAGCCGCGACGCCGAACAGCTGAAAAAGGCCGAAGCCACCTACCGCGAAGCGGCGAAGACCTCGCCCCGCGCTCAAGCTCGTCTGGGTCGTCTGCTGGCCGCTAAACCCGGCGCCAGCGACGCCGAGTTGCACGAGGCGCAAGCCTTGCTGCAACAAGCGTTTGCCAGTGGCGACGCGAATAGCCTGACGCCGTTAGCGATGCTTTACCTGCAGCACCCGCAGAGCTTCCCCCAGATCAATGCCCAACAGCAGATCAGTCAGTGGCGCGCCGAAGGCTACCCGCAAGCCGGTCTGGCCCAAGTGGCGCTGTACCGCATCGAAGGCACCTACGATCAGCACCTGGGTGAAGTCGAGTCCATCTGCCGAAATGCTTTGGCCACCACCGACAGTTGCTACGTCGAGCTGGCCACGGTGTACCAGAAACAAGGCAAAACCGAGCAACAGGCCGCGCTGATCCAACAACTGCAAAGCGCTTACAACCGAGGCACGGCCTCCGCGCAAAAAGTCGACGGCGTGGCCCGTGTTCTGGCCGACGCCAGCGTCGGCACGCCGGATCCCGAGACGGCCCGTTCGCTGCTGGAAAACATTGCCCCGGCCTACCCTGCCGCTTGGGTCAGCCTGGCGCAGTTGCTCTACGACTTCCCCGATCAGGGCGACGTAGCACAGTTGCAGCAATACCTGGACAACGGCCGCGCAGCCGACCAGCCCCGCGCCGAACTGTTGCTGGGCAAGCTGTATTACGACGGTAAATGGGTGACCCCCGACGCGCAAAAAGCTGAAGCGCATTTCCAGCGCGCCGTGGACAAGGAAGTGGCCGCTGACTACTACCTCGGCCAGCTTTACCGTCGCGGTTATCTGGGGCAGGTGTACCCGCAAAAAGCCCTCGACCATCTGCTTAAGGCGGCTCGTAACGGCCAGAACAGCGCCGACTTCGCCATCGCCCAGTTGTTCTCCCAGGGCAAGGGCACGCAGCCCAACGCCGTGAACGCCTATGTGTTCAGCCAACTGGCCAAGCTGCAAAACACCCCGCAAGCCAATGAACTGGCGGCCCAGCTCGACGAGCAACTGCCCGCCGATCAACGCGCTGCGGCTCAGCGCCTGCTGCAAAAAGAAAACGCCTTGCGCGCCACCCTGAGCCAGAACGCTCTGGCGGTACAGACGCTGGCCGACGAAAACGGCGAGGAAGCCCTATGACCCTGAATCCTTTTGTAAAAGCCGGGATCGGCCTGACCTTCGCCCTGTTGTGGTCATGCCCGACCCTGGCGGCGCTGACCGATGAGAAAAACTTCGGCCTTGAAACCAAGATCACCGCGCAATCGGAAGACGACCGCGACCTGGGTACCCGCAGCGGCGGCGACGTCAACGGCATCGGCCTTGACCTGCGCCCGTGGGTATACGGCGAACGCGGCAACTGGAGTGCGTACGCCATGGGGCAGGCAGTGACCTCCAGCGACATCATCGAAACCGACACCCTGCAACAGTCGGATACCGAACAAAACAGCAGCAGCGACGCTCGCAAACAGGACAAAAGCTACCTGGCCCTGCGCGAATTCTGGGTCGGCTACAAAGGCTTCACGGCCTACCCCGGCGAACAGCTCAAATTCGGTCGTCAACGCCTGCGCAATGACGATGGCACCTGGCGCGACACCAACATCGAAGCGCTGGCCTGGACATTTGATACCACCTTGCTCAAGGCCAACCTCGGCGCGGCCGAACGTTTCAGCGAATACCGCACCGACCTGACCGAGCTGGCACCGCAAGACAAGGACCGCCTGCACCTGTTCGGTGATATTTCGGCGCAGTGGACGCCCGGTCAATGGGTCGGCCTGCGCGCCCATCACACCCATGACGATGGTTCACTCAAGCATCAGGGCGAAGAAGTCGACGCGCTGGATAAAACCCAGAACGGTGACCTGACCTGGCTCGGCCTCGAAGCCAACAGCGACGCCTACAACTACCGCAACACCAACACTGTGAATTACTGGGCCAGCGTCACCGGTATGAGCGGCAAGCGCGACAAACTGGCCACCTCAAGCGTGGACGGTCGCAACATTGCCGGCGCCAAAGCCAGTGACGACGTGGACGGCTGGGCCACTGATCTGGGGGTGCGTTTGCGCCTGGACCCGAATTGGCAAGTGGGCGCCGCCTATTCCCGCGCCAGCGCCAACTACCAGCAGACCGGGCTTGAAAGCAACCGCTCCAACTTCACCGGCACCCGCTCCCGGGTGCATCGCTTTGGTGAAGCGTTCCGGGGTGAGATGCAAAACATCCAGAGCGCCAGCCTGTTCGGTTCGTGGCAACTGCGCGACGAGTACGACGCCTCGCTGGTCTACCACAAATTCTGGCGCGTCGACGGCAACAAGCCGATCGGTGCCAGTGGCATCAATGCCGTGGAGAACAACGAAGACCCGACGGGCGGCCTGATTGCCAGCACCGCGCTGCCGATGATGGACGGTAAAAAAGACCTGGGTCAGGAAATGGACCTGGTGGTTACCAAGTACTTCAAGCAAGGCCTGTTGCCCGCCGCGCTGAGCCAGTCCATCGATGAACCTTCGGCACTGGTGCGCTTTCGCGGCGGCGTATTCAAGCCGGGCGATGCCTACGGCAAAGGGGTGGATTCGTACATGCACCGCGCGTTCGTTGACGTGATCTGGCGCTTTTAATGACAACGCCAACGGGAGTGCGTGACATGAATCATCCTGCTTATATCAGCGCGATCAGCCTGCTGGCCGGCGCTCTGCTGCTGGCCAGTTCCACTGCGTTTGCCGCTGGCGAAGCGGTCAAGCCGACCGTGGCCAAAGAGCTGCAACACGCCAAAACCTATACCGTCAGCACGGCACCTGTCGCACCGCTGAACATCCCGAAACCGGCATTGCCCGACCTTTCGGGCTACACCGCCGAAGCCGCTGCGGCCAAGATCGTGCGCAGCACCGCGGGTAAAGTCAGCGTGCGGCGCATGATGCAAGAAGACGCGTTGAAGGACTTCATCGGCGGCGATAACAAAATGGCCGAGTGGGTGGTACGTCAGGGCGGCATCCCGCAGGCGATTTTCATCGACGACGGCTATGTGAACCTCAAAGACCTGACCAAGCGCCTGCCCAAGCAGTACTTCAGCGAGACCGCGCCAGGCGTGTACCTGGCGCGCTTGCCGATTGTCGTCGGGCACAAGGGCATTCTGGAAATCGACCACAGCACCCAAGAGCTGCGCCTGTCCCAGGAAGCCGGTTCGTTTCTAGTCAACGACGGCCAACTGTTCGTGCGTGACACCCAGGTCACCGGCTGGCGCGAAAAGACCAATGGCCCCGCGACCTTTCGCGATGCCAAGGAATTCCGCCCGTTCCTGCTGTCCTGGGGCGGCACCGAGACGTACATCATCAACACCAAAATGGCGAGCTTCGGCTACGCCAACAGCAAGTCGTACGGGGTGAGCATTTCCCAGTACACGCCCAACATGGCCAAAGTCATCAAGCGTGACGAGCCCACAGGCTGGATTGTCGGCTCCGAGTTTTCGGACATGTGGTACGGCTTCTACTGCTATGAAACCCGCGACTTCGTGGTCAAGGGCAACACCTACCGCGACAACGTCGTCTACGGCATCGACCCCCATGACCGATCTCACGGGCTGATCATTGCCGAGAACGATGTATTCGGCACCCAGCGCAAACACGGGATCATCATTTCCCGTGAAGTGAACGACAGCTTCATCTTCAACAACCGCAGCCATGACAACAAGCTGTCGGGGCTGGTGATTGACCGTAACAGCGTCAACAACCTGATTGCCGACAACGAGATTTTTCAGAACCACACCGACGGCATCACCCTCTACGAGAGCGGCGACAACCTGCTGTGGGGCAACAAAGTCATCAACAACCGCCGTCACGGCATCCGCGTTCGCAACAGCGTGAACATCCGCCTGTACGAAAACATCGCCATGGCCAATGGCCTGACCGGCGTGTACGGCCACATCAAAGACCTGACCGACACCGACCGTGACATCGACCTCGACCCGTTCGACGCCGAAGTGTCTCTGATCATGGTCGGCGGCGAGCTGGCCGGTAATGGCAGCGGCCCGCTAGCGATCGATTCGCCGCTGAGCATCGAGCTGTACCGGGTGTCGATGCTGGCCCCGACCAAATCCAGCGGCATCAGCTTCAACGGCATTTTGGGTGAGCGCCAGGACGAAATACTCGACCTGATGGTGCGCCAGCAAAAAGCCGTGTTGATCGACCCCGTTGAACGCCAGACCGAATTGCGCAACTGAGGATGACTGTTATGCCCCCCCATCTGATCAAGATTTTGAGCCTGTCGGGCCTGACTGCTGCCATCCTCGGCGCAGCAGCCGGTGTGCAGGCGGACGAGATTCAGGCGCCTGCCTTCACGGCCCAAGCGTGCTGCAACCTGTGCCCGGCTGCCCACGACGCGAAAAACTACACCACGCGCTATCAGCAGAACTTCACCACACTGGTGCAGGCCCAGGGCGACTGGCTGTTCCGCACCCAGGAAGACCTGCGTACTGAATTCGACACCACGCCTGCCGGCTACAAGCGCATGCAGCAGTTGCACGACGCCTTCAAAAGCAAGGGCGTGGAGCTGGTAGTGGTGTATCAGCCGACCCGCGGACTGGTCAATCGCAACAAATTGATGCCCGCCGAGCGCGACACATTCGACTACGACACGGCGCTGAAAAACTACCAGGCCATGCTCGGGCGCTTCGCCAAAATGGGCTATTACGTGCCCGATTTGTCCCCCCTGACCAATGAGCAGCAAGCCCACGACTTCTACTTCCGTGGTGACCAGCACTGGACCCCGTACGGGGCCGAGCGCACGGCGAAAATCGTGGCTGATACGGTGAAAAAAATCCCCGGTTTTGCCGACATCCCGCAGCGAGAATTCGAAACCAAAATCACCGGGCGCATGGGCAAGACCGGCACCCTGCACAACATGGCCGGGCAACTGTGTGGCACCAGTTACGCCGTGCAGTACATGGACCAGTTCAGCACCGAGCCCAAGGGCGAAGCCGCTGACGGCGACCTGTTCAGCGACGAGGCCAACCCGCAAATCACCCTGGTGGGCACCAGCCACAGCGGCAAGAACTACAACTTTGCCGGGTTCCTGGAGCAATACATCGGTGCCGACGTGCTGAACGTCGCCTTCCCTGGCGGTGGCCTGGAGGGCTCGATGTTGCAGTACCTGGGCAGCGATGAATTCCAGAAAACCCCGCCCAAGGTGCTGATCTGGGAATTTTCGCCGCTGTATCGCCTGGATCAGGAAACCATCTACCGCCAGATGATGGCCCTGCTCGACAACGGTTGCGAAGGCAAACCCGCGTTGATGAGCAGCAGCGCCACCCTCAAGCCGGGCAAGAACCAGATGCTGGTCAACAGCACCAACAAAGACCTGCGTAACGCCAACCACCAAATCGACATTCGCTTCGCCGACCCGTCGGTGAAAACCCTGCAAGCCACGCTCTGGTACATGAACGGTCGCCATGAAGATCTGAAGATCGACAAACCGACCACGTCCGACACAGACGGGCGTTTCGCCTTTGAACTGCGTACCGATGAAGACTGGGCCAGCCAGAACCTGCTGGCCATTGAGATTCAGGGCCCGGAAGACGCGGGTGACGCACAGAAAGTCGAAGCCAAAATCTGCAAACGCAACGTTTTCTCCCACCCTGCGCCGCTGAACGCGCAGGCCGGACGATGAGGTTTCTGATGCCCACTGCACCGATCAACCTGCGCACCTTGCTGGCGCCGACCCTCCTAGGGCTGGCGATGTTTGCCAGCACCGCCCACGCCGCCGCGCCCTTGCGCCCGCCCCAGGGCTATTACGCCCCGGTCGAAGCGTTCAAGACCGGCGATTTCAAAAACGACTGCGGTGCGATGCCCAAGCCGTACACCGACAAGCTGGAATTTCGCAGCAAGTACGAAGGCTCGGACAAAGCCCGCTCGACGCTGAACGTGGTTTCGGAAAAAGCATTTCGCGATGCGACCTCCGGCATCACCACCCTTGAGCGCGGCACCAGCAAGCGGGTGATGCAGTTCATGCGTGATGGCCGCCCCGAGCAACTCGAATGCACGCTCAGTTGGCTGACGGCCTGGGCGCAAGCCGATGCGCTAATGAGCAAGGACTTCAACCACACCGGCAAATCGATGCGCAAATGGGCGTTGGGCAGCATGGCCTCCTCGTACCTGCGCCTGAAATTCTCCGAGTCGCAGCCACTGGCCAAACATCCGCAGCAAGCCAAAGCGATCGAAGCCTGGTTCAGCAAAATGGCCGAACAGGTGGTCAGCGACTGGGACAACCTGCCGCTGGCTAAAACCAACAACCATTCGTACTGGGCCGCATGGTCAGTGATGGCCACGTCCATCGTCACCAATCGCCGTGATCTGTTCGACTGGTCGGTCAAAGAGTTCAAGGTCGGCGCCAACCAGGTCGACGCCCAGGGCTTTTTGCCCAACGAACTCAAGCGCCAGCAACGCGCCCTCGCCTATCACAACTACGCCCTGCCACCACTGGCGATGATCGCCAGTTTTGCGCTGGTCAATGGCGTGGACCTGCGCAACGAAAACAACGCGGCCCTCAAACGCTTGGGCGAGCGTGTGCTCAACGGCGTGAAAGACCCGCAAACGTTTGAAGCCAAAAACGGCAAAGCGCCGGACATGACCGATTTGAAAATCGACGCCAAATTCGCCTGGCTGGAGCCGTTTTGCACGCTCTACACCTGTACGCCCGAGGTGATCGACATGAAACGCGGGATGCAGCCGTTCAAGACCTTTCGTTTGGGCGGGGACCTGACCAAGGTCTACGACCCGGCGCACGAAAAAGGCTGAACGCGGCCCTCTCCTTCAGGCAGAGGGTTGGGGTGAGTGTCGATAGAACGGCACCCACGCTGGAATGAAACATATGCACCCTCCCCATTTTTTTCACGGGGGGGGGTTGGGGGGGCTAAGCCCTTTATTGCTGGTCCACACGGAGAGGTCAGGATGGTTTTTTCATCCAATGTGTTCCTGTTTTTATTTTTGCCGGTGTTCCTCGGCTTGTATTACTTGAGCGGGCAACGCTATCGCAACCTGTTGCTGCTGGTTGCCAGCTACGTGTTCTATGCCTGGTGGCGCGTGGACTTTCTGGCCCTGTTCATCGGGGTCACGGTCTGGAACTACTGGATCGGTCTCAAGGTCGGTGCGGCCGGGGTTCGTACCAAGCCCGCGCAACGCTGGTTGCTGCTGGGCGTGGTGATTGACCTGGGGATTCTGGGCTACTTCAAGTACGCCAATTTCGGCGTCGACAGCATCAACGCGATGATGGGCTCGGTGGGTCTGGACCCGTTTATCCTGACCCACGTGCTGTTGCCGATCGGGATCTCGTTCTACATCTTCGAGTCCATCAGCTACATCATCGACGTGTACCGCGGCGACACCCCGGCCACCCGTAACCTGATCGACTTCGCGGCATTCGTCGCCATCTTCCCGCACTTGATCGCCGGGCCCGTGCTGCGTTTTCGCGACCTGGCCGACCAGTTCAACAACCGCACACACACCCTCGACAAGTTCAGCGAGGGCGCCACACGGTTCATGCAGGGTTTCATCAAAAAAGTCTTCATCGCTGACACCCTGGCAGTGGTGGCCGATCATTGTTTTGCCTTGCAGAACCCGACCACAGGCGATGCCTGGCTCGGAGCGCTGGCCTACACCGCGCAACTGTATTTCGACTTCTCGGGGTACAGCGACATGGCCATCGGCCTGGGCTTGATGATGGGTTTCCGCTTCATGGAAAACTTCAAACAGCCGTACATCAGCCAGTCGATCACCGAGTTCTGGCGTCGCTGGCACATCAGCCTTTCCACCTGGCTGCGTGACTACCTCTACATCACCTTGGGCGGCAACCGCAAAGGCACGCTCATCACTTACCGCAACCTGTTTCTGACCATGTTGCTGGGCGGTCTGTGGCATGGCGCGAACATCACCTACATCGTGTGGGGCGCCTGGCACGGCATGTGGCTGGCGATTGAAAAAGCGCTGGGCATCAACACCACGCCGCGTGCGCTGAACCCGATCCGCTGGGCACTGACCTTCCTGCTGGTGGTCATGGGCTGGGTGATCTTCCGTGCCGAAAATCTGCACGTGGCCGGTCGCATGTACGGCGCCATGTTCAGTTTCGGGGAATGGTCGCTGTCGGAACTCAACCGCGCCAACCTCACCGGCCTGCAAGTGGCCACGCTGGTGGTGGCGTACCTGACGCTGGCGTTCTTTGGCCTGCGCGATCTGTACAGCACGCCCAAATCCACGCGCAAAACCGAGGCCGATGGCCCGGCGACCGCGCAACCGGGGCTGATCAAAGCCGTACCGGGCGACGCGCCGGACAGCCTGCACCTGCCGGGCTACACAGTGGGTGCGCAAGCCAGCGTGCAACCGGCGTACTGGGTAGCCGATTGGCCGCGCTACGCGATGCGCACCTTGATCGTGCTGCTGTTCATCGCCTCGATTCTCAAACTTTCGGCGCAAAGCTTCTCGCCGTTCCTGTACTTCCAGTTCTAAGGGGAGCCGACCATGAATCGAACATTACGCATCGTCTACGTCGCCTTTTTCTGCGCCTTGCTGCTGGGCCTGGGGCTGATTTCATTGCGCAGCTTTATGGGCTTCAACACCACGGACGACGCCACCGTGCTAAACGGGCGCTGGAGCAAAGCCGTCGAGACGCATTATGACGACGAGTTCCCGATCAAGCGTTTGGGCACCAACCTCTGGGCTGCGCTGGATTTCACCCTGTTCAACGAAGGCCGTCCCGGCGTGGTGCTGGGCCGCAACCACTGGCTGTTCAGCGATGAAGAGTTCAAGCCCTGGCCCAACGCCGAGCAAAACGTGGCCGGTAACTACGCGCTGGTCGAAGGCGTGCGCCAAACCTTGAAGGCACACGGAGTGAAGTTGGTGATGGCGGTGGTGCCGTCCAAAGTGCGCCTGTACCCCGAGCACATGGGTGACGCACGTCCTGCCAGCATTCACGCCGATCTGTACCGCGACTTTCACGCGCAATTGGCCGCCAGCCAGATCATCGCTCCCGACTTGCTCGGCCCGCTGCAACAGGCCAAGCAAGGCGGTGCGCAAGTCTTCCTGCGTACTGACACGCACTGGACACCCGACGGCGCGCAGGTTGCGGCCCAGCAACTGGCGGCCGCGATTGGCAGCCAGTTCCCCCTGAGCGGTGAACCGCAACAGTTCGTAACCGAGGCCGAGAAAACCGAACAGCACAATGGCGACCTGGAGCGCTTCCTGCCCATGGACCCGCTGTTCAGCAACCTGATGCCGCCTTCCGAACCGCTGGAAAAACGCAGCACCCGGGCGGCCAATGATCAGGCAGACAGTGAAGACGCCTTGTTCGCTGACAGTGAAGTGCCCGTCACGCTGGTGGGCACCAGCTACAGCGCCAACCCGAACTGGAACTTCGTCGGTGCCCTGAAACAGGCCCTGCGCAGCGACGTGATCAACGATTCCAAAGACGGCCACGGGCCGATCCTGCCGATGCTCGCTTACCTCAAAAGCGATGCCTTCAAGAACACCCCGCCCCAAGTGCTGATCTGGGAGTTCCCCGAGCGTTACCTGCCGGTGGACAACGAGATCGGTGACGCCGATCCACAGTGGGTCGCGACCTTGAAAGAAGCGGGCGCACGCCAACCGCAACTTGCACAAAACACTGCGAAATCCGAGACGCCCAACCGGGCGCAACACTGAAAGAGAGGTTCGACTGATGACTATCAAAACCATGCCGTTCACACCTGCTCCACGTCGTCTCGCCAAATCACTCGCATTGATCGCGGGCATGAGCCTGCTGTCGCTGCAAGCCTGGGCCGGCGGTGATGCCGCGCTCTACGGCCCGACCGCACCGAAGGGCTCCAGCTTTGTGCGCATGTTCAACGCCAGCAACCAGCCCGTCAGCGCCACCGTTGGCAACACGGCCCTCAACGACGTTGCGGCGCAGGGCAGCAGTGATTTCAGCTTCCTGCCCCAGGGCGACTACAGCGCCAAAGTCGGTAGCCACAACCTGCCGGTCAAACTGAGCGCCGACCACTACTACACCTTGGTCAACACCAGCAGCGGCCAACCGCAACTGATCGAAGAGCCGCCGTTCAAGAACAAACAGAAATCCCTGGTACGGGTCCAGAACCTGACAGACAAGGCGCTGACGCTGAAAACCGCTGACGGCAAGACAGACGTGGTCAAGGCTGTGGCGGCCAAGGGCCGTGGCGAGCGTGAGATCAACCCGGTGAAAGTCAGCTTTGCGCTGTTCGAGGGCGACAAGAAGGTCAGCGACCTCAAGCCGGTTGCACTGGAACGCGGTGAAGCCGCAGTGCTGTACGTCACCGGCAGCGGTAGCAGCGTGTCACCGACGTGGGTCAAGCGCCCGGTTTCTACCCGTTAATTCGATTTTTTGCTCTGTGCAGGCGCGAGCGAGCCTCGCGCCATCAGACACACCTATTTCAGTTTTTGGAGAGACAACATGATTCCGGTAATTCTTTCAGGTGGTAGCGGTTCCCGTCTGTGGCCTTTGTCGCGCAAGCAGTTCCCCAAACAGTTCCTGGCACTGACCGGCGAGCAGACCCTGTTTCAGCAAACCCTGGAACGCCTGGTGTTTGACGGCATGGATGCACCGATTGTGGTGTGTAACAAAGAGCACCGTTTCATCGTCAACGAACAGTTGGCGAGCCGTCACCTGGACACCCAGCGCATCCTGATGGAACCGTTCGGCCGCAACACCGCGCCCGCCGTGGCCCTGACCGCAATGATGCTGATTAACGAAGGCCGCGACGAGTTGATGCTGGTGCTGCCGGCCGACCACGTGCTGGAAGATCAAAAAGCCCTGCAACGTGCCCTGGCGCTGGCCACCGTGGCCGCTGAACGCGGCGAAATGGTGCTGTTTGGTGTCCCTGCGCTCAAACCCGAGACCGGCTATGGCTACATCAAGTCCACCGCCGATGCCCTGCTGCCCGAAGGCGTGAGCCGTGTTGCCTCCTTTGTCGAAAAACCCGACGCCAAACGTGCTGCGGAATTCGTCAAAAGTGGCGGCTACTTCTGGAACAGCGGCATGTTCATGTTCCGCGCCAGCCGTTTCCTGGAAGAACTGAAAAAACATGATCCGGACATCTACGACACCTGCCTGCTGACCCTGGAACGTAGCCAACAAGACGCTGATACCGTGGACATCGACGACGCCACATTCGCCTGCTGCCCGGACAACTCCATCGACTACGCCGTGATGGAAAAAACCCAGCGCGCCTGCGTCGTGCCGCTGACTGCGGGCTGGAGCGATGTGGGCTGCTGGTCATCGCTATGGGATGTGAACGAGAAAGACGCCAACGGCAACGTCAGCAAAGGCGACGTGGTGATTCAGGACAGCACCAATTGCATGATCCACGGCAACGGCAAACTGGTGTCGGTGATTGGCCTGGATAACATCGTGGTGGTGGAAACCAAAGACGCCATGATGATTGCCCACAAAGACAAGGTTCAGGGCGTTAAACAGATGGTCAACACCTTGAACGCCCAAGGGCGCAGCGAAACCCAGAACCACTGCGAAGTGTACCGCCCGTGGGGTTCCTACGATTCGGTGGACATGGGCGGCCGTTTCCAGGTCAAGCACATCTCAGTCAAGCCCGGCGCCTGCCTGTCGCTGCAAATGCACCATCACCGCGCCGAACACTGGATCGTGGTGTCGGGCACGGCGGAAGTGACCTGTGACGAAAACGTGTTCTTGCTGACCGAAAACCAGTCCACGTATATCCCGATTGCCTCGGTGCACCGCCTGCGCAACCCAGGGAAAATCCCGCTGGAAATCATCGAGGTGCAGTCCGGCAGCTACCTGGGTGAAGACGATATCGAGCGCTTTGAAGATGTGTACGGCCGCTCGACCCCGGTAGAACGCGGGGTTTCGGTCAAGACGATTGCGCAGTAAACCGCTCTCCTGCACCCGTCATCTGTAGCCCGTGCCCAGGGCTCCGTTCAGGCACCGCTGCACTGCCTGACGCAGCCTGTGGCAACGGCTTTGTGAAACGGTCATTTACCTGTCTGATTCGCCATTCCCACCTAAGCTTCAGTAGGATGTCCCTCCACTCTTTGCGAGGCGAGCGTCATGCTTATCGGCGTTCTACTGATCATCACCTGGCTGGTCCTGCTGCTGCGCTACCCGTCCAAAGCCTTGCCGGTTTCACTGGCGGCGGTGGCCGGGCTGGCGATTGTGGCCGCTTCAGTCGCCTGGCTCGATCACCGGGAAGCCCAGCAACTGGCCCGCCTTGAGTTGCGCATGGTCTACGCCCCCGACCAATGCCCACCCGACCGTCCTCTGAGCCTGACCCTGCGCAACAGCAACGATGTGCCCTTGCTGGAACTGGGCTGGCGCGTGGCGGCTTATGCGCCCGGGGATAGCGTCAACCTTGCCGACAACCTGTACACCGCCCCGCGTTACCGTGGGCCGGGGGAACTGCTCGCGGGCGGCGTATGGCAGGACTGCTTGCCGTTACCGCCCCTGCGCGCAGGTTATCGTGCGCAAACCCTGGAGTTTCGGGCCGAGCGCCTGCACGGCAAATTTTCCAACTGATCTTTAATCGTTGCGTTGAAGGACGTCTTGATGCCACTCGTTTTAATCACTGGCTGTTCCAGCGGCATTGGCCGCGCGCTCGCGGATGCCTACCAACACGCCGGTTATGAGGTGTGGGCCACGGCCCGCAAAACGGCCGATGTGACGCAGTTAAAAGCCGACGGTTTTGTCGCCGTACAACTGGATGTCAACGACAGCCTTGACGTTGACCGGCTGAGCAAACGCATCAAACAGCATGGCCGAGGCCTGGATGTGTTGATCAACAACGCTGGTTATGGCGCCATGGGCCCCGTGCTCGACGGTGGTGTGGCGGCACTGCAATTGCAATTTGAAACCAATGTTTTCTCGATGGTGGGCATGACGCAATCCCTGCTGGAGCCGCTGCGCAGCAACCGCGGGCTGGTGATCAATATCGGCAGTGTTTCGGGGGTGCTGGTGACGCCGTTTGCCGGGGCCTATTGCGCGTCGAAAGCGGCCGTACACGCCTTGAGCGAAGCCATGCGCATGGAGCTGGCGCCGCTGGGTGTGCAGGTGATGGAAGTGCAGCCCGGTGCCATCGACACACACTTTGCAAAAAACGCCAGCGCCTGCGCCGAAGTGCTGATTACCGAGGACTCACCGTGGTGGCCGATGCGTGAGGGGATTCGCGCCCGCGCCACGGCCTCCCAAGACAACCCGACCCCCGTGAACGAGTTTGCGCAGGTGGTTTTCAGGGCCAGCCAGAAACCCCGACCACCGGCCTTGTTGCGTTACGGTAACGGCAGCCGCGCCTTGCCACTGCTGGCAGCGCTGATCCCGCGCAGGTTGCTGCAAAAAATCCTTATGAAACGCTTCGGCCTGAGCACGCCTCGCGGCCTTTCATAAAGTCGATAAACACCCGCACCTTGAGCGGCAGGTGACGGGTGTCCGGGTACAGCGCATACACGCCTTGGGGGGTGAATTGCCAATCCGGCAACACGTGCACCAACCGGCCGCTTTGCAGGTCGTCTTCAATCAACCAGTCAGGCAAAATCGCCACACCCTGCCCGCTCAATGCAAATGCCCGCAGCACCGATGAGTTGTCCGCCTTGAGGCGCGCCTTGTCGGGGGCGGGTTCGTATGGCCGAACGGCACCGCTGCTGCGCGCCGTCACATGCAACTCCCCCACCCGCCCATGGGCCAGCCACGGGGTTTGCTCAAGCGCACCCACGCTGTCGATGGCCGGCTGAGTGCGCATAAAGCCCGGTGACGCCACTGGCAAAATCTCAAAGCGGCTCAACTGCACGGCACGATGGCTGGAGTCAAGAATGCGGCCCAGGCGCAGGGCTACGTCAAAGCGCTCGGAAATCAAATCAGCGTGGGTCGATGAGGTCGAGAGGTGCACATTGAGTTCGGGGTGCAGCGTGCGGAACGCCTCCAGCGCGGGCACCACTTTGGCCAGCGCATACTCCACCGTGGTGGTGACGCGCAGCGTGCCCTTGAGCTCTGTGTGCTCACTGCGGGCTTCGTCGATGGCCAACTGCGCCGCTTCCAGCATGCTCAGACACCGCACATAAAAGCGTTCACCCGCCTCCGTCAACGCCAGCCGCCGGGTGTTGCGGGTGAGCAACGTGACACCCAGCTCAGCCTCCAGTCGCTTGATAGTGAAGCTCACTACCGCTCGGGTCTGACCCAACAAATCGGCCGCTGCGGTTAGAGAGCCGGCTTCTACCACGGCTTTGAAGGTGTCGAAACGGTCAAGACTGACCACGCGAAATACCACCGATTGTCAAAATAATTTTGACAATCTAGCAGCGCTTACGCCGTTCCTCCAACCACAAAAGACGCCTACTGTGCGGCCTCAAATCAAGGAGCCGGTCATGGCCTATCGCAACAAAATCGCCACCGTGTATTTGCTGGGCTTTGCGCTGGATCTGGTGAACATGTTTGCCGTGTCGATTGCCTACCCGCAAATCGGACTGGAGCTGCGGGCTTCGGTGGCGCAATTGGCCTGGATCGGCAACGCCTACATGCTGGGCCTGACCCTGATTATTCTGCCCAGTGTGTGGCTGGCAACGGTGGTGGGCGAAAAACGCCTGCTGCTGATTTCACTGGGGGTGTTTACGGCTGCGTCGTGGGCTGTGGCGCAAGCGACGTCGATTGAAACGCTGATGGGCTGGCGCCTGTTACAAGGGCTGGGTGGCGGTTTGTTGATCCCGGTGGGGCAAGCAATGGTGTACCGCGAGTTTCGCCCCCACGAACGGGCGCGGTTGACGTCGGTGATCCTGCTGGTGGCCCTGATGGTGCCTGCCCTGTCACCGGTGCTGGGCGGCTGGGTGGTTGAAGCGAAGTCATGGCGCTGGGTGTTTTACGCCAATCTGCCGCTGGCGCTGATTGCATTGGTACTGGCGCAGTGCTGGATCAGGCCCGGGAGTCAATCGGCCCGCACCGCACCGGTCAGGTTGGCGACCTTGGTGCACTTGCTCAAAAGCCCGCTGCTGCGTGTCGCGATGCTGACGTACCTGTGCATTCCGGGGATTTTCATTGGCACGCAGTTGGTGAGCATTCTGTATGTGCATCAGCTGGGTTACAGCCCAGCGCAAACTGGCGCGCTGATGCTGCCCTGGGCGTTGGCGTCCGCACTGGGCATTGCCCTGAGCCGTTACCGGTTCAATCGGTGGGGGCCCAAACCCTTGCTTGTGGCAGGCATGAGCGCGCAGGCACTTGGCATCGCCTTGTTGATCCACATGCAGGACGGCCCACTCTGGTTGCCCATGGCACTTTATGCACTGATGGGGTTTGGCGGCAGCCTGTGCAGCAGCACGGCACAGAACACGGCATTTATTGACGTACCCGCTGAACACATGGCCCACGCCAGCGCGTTATGGAACCTCAACCGGCAGTTGAGCTTCCTGCTCGGCCCGGCGCTGATGATGGCGCTGTTCGGTGCCTTGAGCACACTCACCTCGACGTCCCACGCCTTTGCCCTATGCTTTGGCATCGGTTGTGGATTGACGCTGGTGCCGCTCATTCCCGCTTTACGCCTTGATACCCCACGCGTGCTGGCCTTGCTGGCACCCTGACCCAAGAGAATGTGATGACTGAGTACACGCGCTACTTCAACCTTGTCAAAGAAACCCATGTTGAGATTGAAGGCTGGTTTTCCGGGCTCGAACCGGGGGTACTGCCAACATTGCTGGGACGTTTCTCACCGCAGTTTTCGATGATCACGCCCAGCGGCAATGCGCTCGACGTGAACAGTATGCAAGACCTGTTTGAACCGTTACGTGGTACCCGAGCGGAGCTGAAGATCACCCTCAGCGAATTCGAGGGCATTGCCTGTTACGCAGGCGGGGCGGTCATCCGTTATCGCGAAGTACAAGAAGAACCCAACGGCAAGCGGACCGACCGGCGGGCCACCGCCGTGTTTGAGCAAGACGCCAGCGGCGCTGTGCACTGGCGTCATTTGCATGAGACGTTTTGCGCGGGCTAATTCTTTAGTGCTCGGGATGCTCGTCAACGTCATCCTGTTGCACGATCACCGTGCAGGTGGTGCCGGCGGCGAGCAGGAAACCCTCGGGGATTTCGTCGATGTGGATACGCACCGGCACCCGCTGGGCCAGACGCACCCAGTTGAATGTCGGGTTAACGTCGGCCACCAGCTCGCGGCTTTCGGGGTTATCCCGGTCGTAGATGCCGCGCGAGATGCTTTCGACGTGGCCTTTGAGCACTTCGCCGCTCATCATTTGCAGTTCGGCTTTATCACCCACACGAATGTGCGGCAGTTTGGTTTCTTCGAAGAAGCCATACACCCAGAACGAGTCTTTATCGACCACCGCCATTTTCGGATCGCCGACCCGTGCGTAGTCGCCACGGTGCACATTCAGGTTGGTGACGTAACCATCGACCGTGGCCAGCACTTTGGTGCGCTTGAGGTTGAGCTGCGCGGCATCGAGCTGGGCCAGGGCATGCTGGTAATCGGCCAGGGCCGAATCAGCAATGTTGCTGGCGTCGTCACGGTTTTCCTTTGAGATCACCAGGTTGTCCATGTCCGCCCGGCGATGGGCGTTGAGCTTGCGCATCTCCCAGGTGGCCTTGCGCGAGGCAACGAGCGACTGGGCCTGTTTGACGGCAATTTCGTAATGCTCGGGGTCGATTTCCAACAGCACATCGCCCTTTTTCACCAACTGGTTGTCCTTGACCGGTACGTTGACCACGTACCCGTTAACATCGGCCGCGACGTTGATGATGTCGGCGCGCACCCGGCCATCGCGGGTCCACGGGGTGTTCATGTAATGCACCCACAGGGTTCGGCCAATCCATATCGCAAGGGCCAAAACCAGCAAGGTGGCAAGCAGGCTGAAGAACTTTTTCATCGGATCGGTCTCAACGGTAAACAGTGAGCGCCATGGCGCCAAAAAGACAAGCAAACAGGCTCAGGCGCAACAACGCCGGGTGCCAGAAGAAGCGGTACAAGTCGTAGCCGGAAAACAGTCGGTCAAAGCCCCACGCCAACCCCGCCGCGATAAAAAACATCAGGGTCATGGTGGGCATATAGACGCCGTGGAAGGCGATTTCACGAGGCATGTTCAAGTCCTTGCGGCTGCGCGTATGCAGCCAGCGGCGATTGCGGATCCAGCAGTGAGGTACGAATGAAGTGCAGGTAACTTTGCACCCGGACCAACGCCGAAGTGTCGAAGTTGCGGGCAAATGGTTCATCGGTTGCCTGCACCCGGCCGATGGCATGGTCAACGGCGATCAGGGCGCGTTCCAGGTTGCTTTCGCCGGGGCTGATAAACAGGCGCACCAGCGCTCGGCCCATTACGCGGATCGCCTGTCGCCAGGGCTGAGATTCGGCGTACGCCGGGTGAACCGGCAAAATCGCTTGTTCTTTGCGCAATTCAATAATCGCGTGGCCCACTTCCAGCACCACAAACATCCAGCGCAGCAATGTGCGTTGCACTTGCGGCTGACCGGCGGCCAGGCCGTAGGCCTGATTCATCAGGTCGCGGGTGCGGCTTTCGAGACTGGAACTCAAGCCTTTTAACTTGCCACTGATGGCGTACACCACTTGCTCGCGCAAGTCTTGCTCCAGACGGCTCCATAACCAGCGGCTGTTGGGCGGCAGGATGATTGCGCCCGCTGCGGCGCAGACCAGCATGCCGATGACCATCGCGATGTAGTCGTTGATGAACTGGTACGGGTTATAGACGGTCAGGTTGTCCGGCACCGAGCCGGTACTGAAGAAAATCAGCAAGCCCAGCCCTACACCGGCGTAATTGGCGCGCGAGGTGAGAAAGGAGCCGAGCATGATGACCGGCGTCAACACCAGGCACAGCAACGGAAAACCGTCGACGTGGGGCAATACGAAGAACATTTCGAAAAAGCCCACTATCGCGCCGATGAACGTCCCGCAGGCCATTTGAAATGCCATGCGTTTGGGGTTCGGCGTCGCAGCAGACAGGCCCACCGTGGCTGCGGCAATCAGGGTCATGGTGGCGCCGCTGGGCCAGGCGGTCATCACCCAGTACGTGCCCAGCACCACCAGAATGAACGAGGCGCGGATGCCCGAGGCCGCCGCCGACCACCAGTTGGTTTGCGAGATAAACGGCTGGTCCCAGCGCTCCCGCTCGTGGGTGTGATCGGCCAGCGAGGCGTGGGTCAGCGCATAGCTGAGCATGTCGTCGACAAAGCGGTACAACAGCTCATACGCCGTGTTGAAGTCCAGGAAGTCCGAGGGGCTAGGGTCGGTCTCCAGAAATTTGACCCGCAGATTGCGTACGTGCTCCGGCAAACCGGCCTTGAACGCAGCCAGTTGTTCGGCCAGCACAGCGGCGTCCTTGTCGGTCAGCGAGCGGCCGCTGTAGGTGTCGAGCAACTGCGCCAGCAGCTCCAGCTCCGGCTCGATGGCACCCACCACTTGCACCACGCCACGACTGCGCAGACGGGCCAGCAATTGGTGCAGCGCGTTGAAGCGCGTGGTGATGGCCATGAACTCGCTGTTAAGACGGCTCAGGCGGCCACTGCGACGGCGCATGTGCGGGTCTTCGAACACGGTCACGCTGCGCATGCCTTCAAGCCCGACACTTTCGCCGATGAAGCGCACGTTACTGGCTTCGTAGTCTTCCTGGGTCGACTGGCCGCGCAAGCCCTGCGCCACGAAACCGGCAAATACGCCGAAGCGCTGGTACAAGGCGTTGTGCATCGCCGCGCCTGCGGTTTTGGGCAGGATCGCGGCACTGATTACTGTTGAGCAAAGGATCCCGAGCGAGATTTCCAGTACCCGCCACACCGCGGCCATAAACGCGCCATCAGGGTGCGCCAGCGCGGGCAAGCCCACCATTGCAGCGGTGTAACCGGCCAGGACAAAGCCATAGGCGCGGAAGTTACGGCAGCGTGCGGCACCGGCCGAGCAGATGCCAACCCAGATCGCCATGGCCCCCAGAAACAACGCCGTGTTCTGGGCGAATAAGGCAATCAGCGCGACCATCACCGCCGAGCCGGTCAGGGTGCCTAAAAATCGATAAAAACTTTTGGCGAATACCTGACCACTTTGCGGTTGCATCACGATGAACACGGTGATCATTGCGGTACGCGGCTGCGGCAACTCCAGGCGCATGGCCAGCCACAGGGTCAAAAACGCTGCGACCAGCACTTTGAAAATATGCACCCAGGTCACGCCATCGCTGCGTGCCCAGTCAAAAAAGCCGCGGCGCCATTCCAGCGAATACAGCCAGCGCACCGGGGCGGGCAAATGGTTCATCTACAGGCTCTCAGAATTAGCCATCAGGGGTTTGGACGTCATGGGGTGCTAACGGTCATCAATGGTTGAAGATCGCCATCACCGCAGGCGGTTTGTCCGGGACGTAACGGTCGTCTTTGGGCACGTCGTTACCTGCCCCGAGGCCGCCACCCAACGCAGTCACCAGCTCGGCGTGAGCACTCAGGCGCGCGGCCTGAACCTGCTGCTGGATCTGTTGCTGTTTGAACAGCAGGGTTTGTGCGTTGAGCACGTTGAGGTAGTCGGTCAGGCCGCGCTGGAAAGCGACCATGGCGATGTCGTAGGTTTTCTGCGCCGCTTCAACCGACTCGGCGGCGAATGCTTGCTGTTTGTCCATCGACTCACGTTTGATCAACTGATCCGAAATGTTCTTGAGCGCAGTGACCAGCGTCTGGTTGTACTTGGCCACGGCCATGTCATAGCCGCCAGACGCCACGCCCAGTTCGGAGCGCAATCGGCCGCCATCGAAGATCGGCAGGGTGATGGCCGGGCCCACGTTGTAAGTGAGCTTTTTACCGGTCAGGAACTCCAGAGCCCCACCACCGGTGGCCATGAAACCGATGCTGCCGATCAAATCGACGTTAGGGTAAAAACCGGCATGGGCGACGTCAATACCGCGTGCTTGAGCGGCCACTTCCCAGCGGCTGGCGACCACATCAGGGCGTTGACCCAGCAATTGGGCCGGCAAGGCCGACGGCAATTTGAGTGCGGTGCCCAAGGCCAGTGTCGGGCGTTTCAAACGGGCGCCTTCGCCCGGACCTTTACCCGCCAATGCGGCCAACTGATTTCGGGTCAGGGCGATTTCTTCTTCTTGCGCATCGATCTGACGGTGAATCTCAGGCAATGGTGCTTGCGCCTGACTCACTTCGAAATGCGTGCCGATGCCGCCATCCAGACGCTTTTGCGCCAGATCGAGGATCTGCTCCTGTTGGTGCAGGGTCGATTCAATAATGTCGAGCTGGGCATAGTGCAGCGACAACTGGATATAGGCGCGCACCACGTTGTTCTGCAATTCAAGCTGGGCTTGACGAGCTTCTGCGGCACTCATGTGCGCCATGTCCACGGCCTGTTCGGTGGCATTGCTTTCGCGGCCCCACAAGTCGAGGGCAAAGCTAAAGCCCAGCGCCGCGTTGTTGTCCCAGGTAGTGGAATTGTCCAGCGCGCCCGGCCCATAGAATTGATCAGACGGCCAGTTATGGCGTTTGAGGGTCGACTCGCCATTGATTTGCAGCGACTCGGCAGACTCCGCCACACCCGCCATGGCCTTGGCCTGACGCACGCGAGCGGCCGCCATGGCCATGGTAGGACTGCCCTGCACCGCGAGGCTGATCCAGGCATCCAGTTGGGGGTCGCCATAGGCGTGCCACCATTGAGCCTTGGGCCAGTTTGCGTCTTTTGCGGCGGCTTGAATTGCCTCATCCGTGGCCAACGTATTGGCGGGCATCATTTGGCTTTTGGGGCCGATGCCACCGAAACCGATACAGCCGTTTAATGCTAACGATAAAGCCAGAACACTGAGGGCTTTAAGCTCTCTGCTGATGCGACGCGGCACTGCTGCAAATTCCTGCATGAGGGGGGGAGGAGGCTTGAGTCGGATAAGTCTATGGGTTGGCAGAGGCAACGATAAGCTGGCATAACTGTGAATCTTTATTACCGTTATCAGGATAATCCGTTGGTCGAATGCAGAACCCTCGGTAAACACTGAAACTTCATGTCACAATTTGTTGCTGTCTACGTTGTTGTTGTCCCTTTTATTGCCCTCTGAGAGCACCCCATGGACACCTTGCAAAACATGCGCGCGTTCAGTTGCGTGGCTGAAGCCGGAAGTTTTACGGCTGCAGCCGCCATGCTGGATACCACCACCGCCAACGTGTCGCGCGCGGTCTCGAACCTTGAGGCCCACCTGCAAACCCGACTGTTGAACCGCACCACCCGACGCATCGCCCTGACCGAAGCGGGTAAGCGGTATTTACTGCGTTGCGAGCAGATTCTGGCCTATGTAGAAGAAGCCGAAGCAGAAGCCAGCGACGCCCATTCGCGCCCTGCCGGGCAATTGAAAGTGCACACCATGACCGGCATCGGTCAGCACTTTGTGATCGACGCCATTGCGCGCTACCGCAAGACCCACCCGGACGTGACATTCGACCTGACCCTGGCCAATCGGGTACCGGACTTGCTCAACGAAGGTTATGACGTGTCCATCGTGCTGGCCAGCGAGCTGCCGGACTCGGGTTTTGTGTCCCAGCGTTTGGGCATTACCTACAGCATCGTGTGCGCCTCACCGGGTTACGTGAAAGCCAACGGCACCGCGACCAAGCCCAGCGACCTGCTCAATCACGCCTGCCTGCGGTTGGTTAGCCCGGTCATTCCGCTGGATAAATGGGTGTTCGACGGCCCTGAAGGCCAGGAAATGGTGCTGATTAACACCTCACCGTTTTTGGTCAACTCGGCTGACGCGATGAAAACCGCGATCACCAGCGGCATGGGGGTTGGCGTATTGCCGGTGTACGCGGCTATCGACGGCCTTCGCAACGGCACGTTGGTGCGCATGCTGCCCAAGTACCGCTCGCAGGAACTGAACCTCTACGCCATCTACCCGTCGCGTCAGTACCTGGATGCGAAGATCAAAACCTGGGTCGAATACCTGCGCGGTTCACTGCCTGAAATTCTGACCGCGCATCAGACAGAGCTGGCGACTTATAGCTGAAAAGGGGTCTCCCGCCCCGGCCCTCTCCCCTGCGAGCGGGCCGGGGTGAGGTCTCCAGGCGCTGCAATATTCAGCCATGAATGTTAGCGTGCTCACCTTCCCGACAGCCGATGAGCCTTGTTCCGATGAGCCTTTCCAGCACAAAGAAAACCGTTCTCGCCTTCAGCCGCGTTACCCCCGAGATGATTGAGCGCCTGCAAGAGGATTTCAACGTCATCGCGCCCGATCCCACGCTGGGCGATATCAATGAACAGTTCAATCAGGCCCTGCCCCATGTGCACGGTTTAATCGGCGTCGGCCGCAAATTGGGTCGCAAGCAACTGGAAAACGCCGGGCAACTGGAGGTGGTGTCCAGCGTGTCGGTGGGCTACGACAATTACGACGTCGACTACCTCAATGAGCGTGGAGTCATGCTCACCAACACCCCGGACGTGCTCACCGAAAGCACTGCCGACTTGGGTTTCGCCCTGATCATGAGCAGCGCCCGCCGGGTCGCCGAGCTGGATGCCTGGACCAAGGCCGGCCACTGGAAAGCCAGTGTGCCCCCAGCCTTGTTCGGTTGCGATGTGCATGGCAAAACCCTGGGGATCGTGGGGATGGGCAACATCGGCGCCGCCGTGGCACGCCGAGGTCACTTCGGCTTCAACATGCCGATCATTTACAGCGGCAACAGCCGCAAGCCCGCGCTTGAGCAAGCGCTGGGCGCGCAATATCGCAGCCTGGAGCAGTTGCTGGCCGAAGCCGACTTTGTGTGCCTGGTGGTGCCGTTGAGCGAGAAAACCCACCACCTGATCGGCCAGCGTGAATTGAAGCTCATGAAGCCAAGCGCGGTGTTGGTGAACATTTCCCGCGGCCCGGTGGTGGACGAAGCTGCGCTGGTCGAAGCCTTGCAAAACGGCACGATTCGCGGCGCCGGGCTGGACGTATATGAAAAAGAGCCACTCAGCGACTCGCCGCTGTTCCAGCTCAAAAACGCCGTCACCCTGCCCCATATCGGCTCCGCCACCCACGAAACCCGCGAAGCCATGGCCAATCGTGCAGTGGCCAACTTGCGCAGCGCGCTGCTTGGAGAACGTCCGCAAGATCTGGTCAACCCGCAGGTGTTCAAAGGCTGACGCCTCGCAGCTTCACGCCACTTTGGCCTGCAACACCGACGGTGCGGGCTTGCGGAACACCAGCACGTTGCCGAGCATCACCAGCACCAGGCCCATCAGGGCCGGTGCTGTCCACTGATAGCCTTCGGCAAAGGCCGACACATTCAGCGCCACCAACGGGAACAGCACCGTGCAATAGGCGGCGCGCTCCGGGCCCATGCGCCCTACCAGCGTCAAGTAAGCCGTAAAGCCGATCACCGATCCGGGAATCACCAGGTACAGCAACGAGCCGACATAGCGGGTGTTCCATTCCATGTCGAACGGAATGCCCCGTATCGCGCAGTACAGCGCCAGCATACTTGCCCCATAGAGCATCCCCCAGGCGTTGGTGGTCAGGGGTTTGAGACCCGCCTTTTGTTGCAGGCTCGACAGCAGGTTGCCTGCCGAAAAACACATCGTCCCCAGCAAGGCCAGTCCCAACCCCAGCAAGGTGGCGGGCGTGGCCGTGTGCGCACTCAGCTCGGGCCAGAACAGAAACCCCAAGCCCAGCATGCCCAACCCACCCCCCAGCAACACGTTGCGGGCGATTTTCTGCTTGAAGAAGATCCGCGCGTTTAACGCGTTCCATACCGTGGCCGTGGAAAACACCACCGCGATCAACCCCGTGGTCACCCATTGGCTGGCGGTCAAAAAACACAGGAAGTTCACGCAAAACAGGCACAACCCCTGCGCGAGACAAATCAGGTGCCCGCGCCGGTTCATGACCTGCAATTTACGGCTGAGCAACAACAGCGCAAACAGCACCAACGCCGCCAGCCCAAAGCGATAAACGATGGACACCGGGATCGCCACGACGCCCAGTTGCAGCTTGAGGGCGATCCAGGTGGTGCCCCAGATCAATACGGTCAATAAGTACAGGGACAAGTTCATGGCGCACTCCTGAAAAAGGCGTTCAGTGTGCCGCCGCTTCGGTGGACGCACTTGCAGATTCTTGCGCTTTTGTTGTGCGGGGGCTGGCAGTGCGTACCCGCAGGAGTAGGATGCAAAACGTTGGAGAACTGACCATGCCTGCTTTCGATACCCTGCAAGTGTTTCAATCCATGAGCCGCTCGCCCAATGCTCGCCTTGAGCACAGTGCCGAGCTCGGTGACGGCATGGCCGCAGCCCTATGGACCAACCATCACGACGCCCGTGACTACGAAGCGCCGACCCATCACACGTTGTCGTGCTACATCTCGGGTGGCACCGGTACGTTTCGCCGTGACCAGCCGGGCGCCAAGGGTGCGCCGGGCAAACTCTGCGTGTTGCCCGCCGAGCATGCTTCAGCCTGGGTAATCAACGGCGCAATTCGCCTGGCCCATGTGTACGTCAGTCAGGAGCAATTCGCACTCGGTTGCATGCGTTTACTGGACACGGAACCGCGCACCCTGCAATTGCGCGAGTTCACGTTTCTGGACGATGCTCAGCAGACTCAGCGCTTTCATCAATTGTTGAAACTCAACTGGGCCGAACCGGGGGAGCGCCTGCTGACCAGCAGCCTGGCCAATGAATTGCTCGATCACGCGGTGCTGAGTCAGGTCGGGAGGCGCGACGGCTTGCAACTCAAGGGCGGGCTGGCAGCGTATCAACGTCGCCACCTGGTCGAAATCATCGAGCAGCAATTGGCCGAGCCGTTAAGCATCGGCCAACTGGCAGCGCAGTGCGCGTTGTCGCCCTATCACTTCGCGCGGATGTTTCGCGAAAGCTTCGGTGTCGCGCCGCACCAATACGTCTGCGCGAGACGGCTGAACCGGGCACAGGATTTACTGCGCCACAGCCCCCTGGCGCTGGGCGAGATTGCACTGGCCTGCGGTTTTGCCAGCGCCAGCCACTTCACCCATCGGTTCAAGCAAGCCCTGGGGGCAACGCCGGGGCAATACCGCGCGGCGTTCAGGCCCTGAGGGATTAAAACGCCAGGGTGCTTGCCACCGAGATTTGCCGCGCGTCGCCCATGGAGACAAACGTGCGGCTCGCCGCCGAGGTGTAGTACGTGCGGTCGAAAAGGTTTTTGATGTTGAGTTGGAGTTTGACCTTTTGCCCTTCAACCCGGGTGTCGTAGGTGGCAAACGCGTCAGCCACGGTGTAACCCGGCAGATCAAAATCGTTGAGCGCATCCCCGGCCCGCTCGCCTACATAACGGGCACCGGCCCCCACGCGCAATTTATCGCCGCCCACGATCGTGCCAACGTCATACACCGCCGACAGCGAGCCGCTGTTTTTCGCCACATTTTGCAGGCGCATGCCTTTGTAAACCGGGTCCTTGGTGACTTCGGCATCGGTGTAGGCATAGCTGCCGATCAGGCTCCACTGCTCACTGAGCTGACCACTGACATCCAGTTCCAGCCCCCGCGAGCTAACTTCCCCGGCGGCTGAATACACAGTGTCTTCACCCACGGTGGTCGAAACCAGCACGTTGCGTTTTTTGATGTCATACAACGCCAGCGTGCCAGTGAGGCGCCCCGGCATATCGAGTTTGGCGCCCACTTCCCACGACTTGGCCTGCTCGGGCGCAATGGCCGAGTCCAGCACCACGCCACCGGTCAACGGGGCGATGGTGGAGTTGGGCTTGAATGACTCGGTGTAGCTGCCATAGAACGACAGCTCATCGGTGTAGCGGTATACCAGCCCGGCGCGCGGTATCCATTTTTGGCCGTTGGTGTCGGTGTTGGCCTTAAAGGGGCGGCCTTTGCCTGCCAGTTGGTCGTATTTCTGGAAACGACCGCCTGCGACGAAAATCCATTGGTCGGTGAGGTGAATCGAGTCCTGCAAGAACAGCGAGTCGCTGCGCAGCAGGTCTGTCTGATTGCTATCACTGGCGCTGACCGTGGTGCCAGCCACCTCTTTGCCGTACACCGGGTTGAGGTAGCTGAAGGGGTACTTGCTGTTCTGGCGGATCAGGTCGGCGCGATAAATCTTGCGGTACTCATCGTCCAGCCCGAACACCAGATCGTGCTGCATCCCTGCGGCCTGTACCTTGCCTTGCAGGCTGACCGTGGCAAAACGGTCGGTGGTGATTGCACCCTGGGTGCCATCCATTTTGCGTGTCAGTGTGCCGGTCTTGGGGTCGACTGCCGTGACCCGCACCTGACTGGCGTCGTAGGTCTCTCGGTTCCAGCTGTAGCCGACGTGGGTTTTCCAGTCATCGTTGAGGTCGTGATCGACGTCGAGTCGATACAGGTCCGAGCGCCCTTCCATGTTGTTGAAGGGCTCGTCCAGGCGACGGGTGGCGGGGATGTCCAGCGGGTGATTGGTGGCCGGGTTAATGGCCGTCCCGCGGTCAAAGGGCGAGAGGAATTCGCGGTGTTCATAGGCCAGCAACACCTGGGTGTTATCGCCATACCACGCCAGCGAAGGCGCGATCAGCGTCTCGCGGTGCGTACCAAAATTGCGCCAGTAATCCTCGTCTTCGTGATCAACAATCATGCGATACGCCAGCCCTGACGCGCCCAGCGCGCCGGTACTGTCAAAGCTGCCACCGCTGCCATTCTTGCCCGACCCATAGGTCGAACCGCGCACAGTCAATGCGTTGGAGTGCTCCAGCTGCGGCTTTTTGCTCACCACGTTGACCACACCGCCGGGGTCTTGGATGCCATATAACAATGAGGCCGGGCCTTTGAGCACTTCGACCCGGTCCGCGGTGGCGTTCAGCGCCCGGCCCTGCACGACCGGCATGCCGTCGCGCATGATCGAACCGTCGCGGTTATCACCGAACCCGCGCTTCATCACCGAATCCTGGGTGCTGCCCAGCGTGTTGCCCTGGGTAATGCCGCTGATGTTATTCAGCGCATCATCCAGGTTGCGCGGCGCCTGATCGCGGATCACCTGTGCGGCCACCACGTTGACGGTTTGCGGGATCTCCATGCTGTCGCCCTGCCCGCGCATGACCGAGGTTACGGCTGGCGGCTGGTAGCTGGTGTCGTCCTGGGCCAACGAGGTAATGCTGGTGGCCCCGAGGTTCAAGGCCCCTGCGGTCGGCGCAGGTTCAAGGGCAAACGTGTGGGCATCGGTGCGGCGGGCATGCAAGCCCGAGTTGGCAAGCAGTTGTTGCAGCGCCTGTTCAGCACTCAGATTGCCCTTGATGGCTGGGGCGTGCAGGCCATACGGCGCTTCGTCGGTGTACACCACGCTCAGGCCGGTCAGGCGGCTGAAGTCATTCAAGGCTTGCGGCAGGGGCTCTGCGGGCAGGTTGAACGCAAACTGCGCCTCGCTGCGGGGCGCCGGGGTATCAACCGCCATGGCCACACTCAACGGGCTTATCGCCAGACCAGTCATCAACAGCGCCGATGCGCCCAACCACTGTTTAACCGAACTGCGTTGCGCTGACGTTGCCTTGGACTTCATGTTCATGACCTGTGTGCCGACCTGATACGGAATGCGAATTTTTCGCATTTTCAAGCACTACACGGATGGGAAAAGGGTTTACCTCACCCTGGACTGAAAAAAATGTGCGAACGTTTGCCGCCGAGGACGGTGTTAACGCAATACGATCACTCGCCCAAACACTGTGTGCTGTTCAAACCCCAGCACACCTTGCAGCGAATTAAGTACCGCACGCGGATCATGGCTTGGGAAACTGCCGCTGATGCGGCGGTTGGCCAATTCGCTATTCAACAGCACGATCTGCCCCGGAAAATAACGCCGAAGGTCGGCCACCACGTCCGCTAACGGGGTTTTCGAATAAGTCAGCCAGCCCGACCGCCACCCCAGCCGAGCGTTGCTGTCGACGCCCTGGACAGCGCCTGACACCCCGGCGCCATAGGCCACCTGCTGATCGGCGCCGAGTATCTGCTGTGGCGCGTCTGGACTCGCCTTCACGCCCACGCGCCCGGACAACACGGTTACCTGCGCGCCTTCAGGTCGCAACCGCACCTCAAAGGCTGTGCCCAACACCCGCGCTTCGCCTTTATCGGCGTCCACGATAAAAGGCTCGCCCGTGTGGGTGACATGGAAAAACGCCACGCCTCGGCGCAATTGCACGTGGCGCTCACCCGCGCTGAAATTCACGGCAATGGCGCTGTCAGCATCCAGCGTGACCTGCGATTGGTCCGCCAGTGTGAGGGTACGAACCTGACCCGGCGCGCTGACATAATCAGCGCCCAGATCGTCCATCCAGCGCACAGGTTGCCATCCGGCGAATACCCCCACCATCAGCAGCAGGCAAGCGGCCACGGCCAGGCCACTGGACCATTGCCAGGCGCGACTGCGTTTGGATACGTTCATGGCCAACAAATAGCGCTGCATGGCCAGCGCCTCTTCCTCGGCCAACTGGCTGGCTGCCACTTCGCTCAACTCCCACACCACTTGCGCCTGCGCGTACGCCTCGGCATGGGCCGGGTCGGCGTGCAGCCAGCGGCTGAAGGTGGCCTGATCGCCACTGTCGGGCTGGTCGTGCAACACGCTCAACCATGCCAGCGCGGTGCGCTCTTGTTCGGGCGTCACCTCAATAGTGGAACGGTTCATCACGGCGCTGTCCCTGTCGGCGGCTCACGCAGGCTGGCCTTGCAGGCCTCAAGGGCGCGCATCATATGTTTTTCCACGGCGCTTTGGGACACACCCATGACCTTGGCGATCTCGGCATAGGTACGGCCATGGATGCGGTTGAGTAAAAAAATATGCCGCGTGCGCTCCGGCAAACTGCGCAAGGCGGCTTCTACCTGGCGCAAGTCATTGCCCGCCTCAAGCGCAGCCTGCGGTTCGCAGCCCGAGCTGTCCGGGTCTTGCTGCCATTGCTGGTTGATCCGCCCGCGTGAGCCTTCGCTGCGCAAATGGTCGATGGCGATATTGCTCGCGCAACGCAGCAAGTAAGTGCCCAATTCCTCGACCTGCACCAGCGGGCGACGCCAAAAACGCACAAACAAATCCTGCACCAAGTCCGCCGCCGTGGCCCGACATCCCACGCGGCGACTGACCAAAGCTTCCATTTGCGGGCGCTGGGTGAGAAACACCTGAAGGAAATGCACACGTCCATGGCGCGATTCGCTCTCGGGGCCTTCCTGATGTTGAGGAGGATTCATGGGCGTCGAAGGTGGGTTAAAAAGGAAAGCGATACTAATGATAAATATTCTCATATGCAAAAGCAGATGACTGATTTCATTCGGTTGCGCCACCGCCAGCGCCATTCAAAGGTGCGGTCTTGCAGGCAACTTCAGCACCGAACAAGCACGCGATGAGGGTAACGAGGCATTTAGCCTGCAACCGGCAAGCACGGCCGCTGCACCTGCAAGCATCGAGCTGGACGCCTCCACGGTCGTCGGCGGCGGGTTGGCCGAGGCAGCGCAAAGCGATGTGTTCGAACACCCCGGCAGCCACGACATGGCCATGAACGTCGCCATTCGTTGCGAAATGATTGAACAGCAGCAGACCAACCTGCTGACCAACGTCAAACACAAGGGCAAGTACGTGGGCGAACCGCGCACCCTGTACCTGCAGACATCTGTCGCATTTTGATATAAACCCGCAAAGGCCCGGCCAGCCGGGCCTTTGTTGCCGCCAAAGGCTGACGCCGATCACAAGGTGAGGTATTTGCTGAAAATAGTGCTTGAAATATTTGCTCATCGGCTCAAACACTGTAACTGAGCGATGACGATGAACCTTTGACCACTCGAGGCCGTCACAACTCACTCGAGCAAGCTGAAATAAGGGAAGCATTATGCAAATTAACGTCTTTTCCGATAAACACATCGACAGCGACAAACGCACTCAGGAATGGGTACAAGCAACTGTTGAGGCCACGCTCGAACGCCACGCGGAGGACCTGACTCGGGTCGAAGTGCACCTCAGTGACGAGAATGGCGGTAAGTCCGGTCCCAAAGACAAACGCTGCAAAATGGAAGCACGCCCAAAAGGTCATCAACCGATTTCCGTCTCCCAGGACGCTGATTCGCTGACGCAAGCAGTCGAAGGCGCTGCTGCAAAACTGGAGAACGCACTGGAACACCTGTTCGGCAAACTGCGTGGCAAGCATTCCCCAAAACTGGCCGTTGAAGGGTTTGAAGAAAAAGAACCCAAAGAAAGCGCTGACGATTTGCTTGAAGAAGAGTTTTTGGAGAAAGAAAAAGAACTCGACAAAATCAGCTGATCTAGCCAAAAGAACGCACTAAAAAAGGGCGGGCCTACTTCGGTAGGCCCGCCCTTTTTCGTGTGCCGCGTAGGGCGTTATAGCTCGCCTTTTTCGACTTCCGGGTGTTCACCGGAACCCGCACCGGTCTTGCGGTGCGGATTTTCGATCTTCACGGACGGGAACTGCGAAGAGGCGTACCTCACCACCAGAATCGCAAACGCCAGCAACAAGATCGCGCCCGTCAAATACACAACGCCCATGTCTGGCGGGTTGTGATGCGACACGTTGGAAATCAGCAATCGGGTCAACGCCGTGATCGCCACATAAATCAGAAACCGCACCGGCATGTGATTGGTCTTGAAGTAAATCCCGACCATTGCGCCCAGTTCGAGGTAGATAAACAGCAGCAGGATGTCATCAATGCTGATATTGCCCTTCTCCACCATCTGTAAAAATTCCATCACGGCTGCCCAGGCCGTCACCGCGCCAATAGCGAACAACGCCAGGTAATGGAAGGTTTCGACAAACAGGTTGCCCATCGACTCGGCCAGTTCATGGACCTGACGCCGTAGCTTTTCGGCTTTATTCACTCTCACGATGCAGCTCCTTGAAACGACTCGAACGGATAATCCGCGGTGCTTATGACATTTTCTGCATGCAGAAAAAAGGCCAGCACCGCGAATGAGAAGGTGGCCGGGCGCCATTAGGCACGTCCGGCCGGCGTATCACTCGCCAATTGCAGCTAGAGTAAAAAAGCCGCTATTCAAATGCTGGCGATTGGCTTATCCTTTTAGCTGTATATAAATACAGTAATCGCAAGACAACTTATCGTGAAGGCATATGAGGTGGTAAATGGCCGTCGAAGTGGTATACCGCAGCAGCCGAGATCTGGAGCGTTTGTTTATTGTTTTGCGGACTGACCTACTGCCCAGATAAGCCTCACCTCACGGCCGCTCCGATGTATTTTTCATTAATATCAGTGACATAATCATCAGAAAGGCTCTCGATCAGGCTTTAACAACCCAAAGTATCTGTCTAGATAATTTTTTCGAACCCTGCCTAGTTAGCTATGCACAGTCTCTAGGGCAAGCTTTTTGAATCACCTGCTGGCCTGCATGAGGCGTTGAGCGCATGCTCCTTTTTACACACTGGATAAGACGACGAGGCCAAAATGGCTGTTGAAACCCTTTACCGCAGTACCCGCGATTTGGAGACTACGTTTGTGGACCGCAAACTCGCTGATGCCCATGATCAAATGCTTGAGCTGGCAGAGCTCCTGACAGACGTTTTGATGAAAAACGTGCCTGGCCTTTCTGAGAAGCATGCTGAGGATGCGAGCATTTACATGGCGAAGAACCGAGCCGTTTTTGCGGCCGCTTTCAAAAACAACGCGAGCGCGTTGAGTGAACTATCTGCTACGCCTGAGAGCGAAGGTTAGCCTAGACCAGTATTGTAACGCCTCTAGGGATGGTCTGAAATAGCCGGATATTTCCGGCTATCGAGCCGTCAGCACTTTTCAAAAAACGACCCGCGTCGAAATTTGATCCATTTTCTTCATTTTTCAGCCCTTCCGGGCGCAGCAAGGCGCTTTTCAGCCGCCATTTGCTGTATTACATGCGCACCTCTCCTGTCCCCGCCAATAAATGTCGACGCGCCATCCACAAGTTTGACAGGGCGAACAACGTCACCATCTGAGCCGTGTTCTTGGCCAACCCTCGAAAGCGCACCTTTTCATAACCAAACTGGCGCTTGATCACCCGAAACGGATGCTCGACCTTGGCGCGAACCTGAGCCTTGGCCTTCTCTATCTTGCGCATCGCTTTGTACAAGGCACTCTGTTTCCCGTGTTTTTTGTAAGTGCTGCGTCGAGCTGCAATCTGCCAAATAACCTCACGTCCCGCGTGCTCTTCGCGCTTCTCGACCCCGGTATAACCGGCATCGGCGCAGACCACGTTTTCCTCGCCGTGCAGCAGTTTGTCGACCTGCGTGACGTCGGCAACATTGGCCGCCGTGACCACCACGCTGTGCACCAGGCCCGATTCGTCGTCGACGCCGATATGGGCTTTGGCACCGAAGTAGTATTGGTTGCCTTTCTTGGTCTGATGCATCTCAGGATCGCGCTTTCCATCTTTGTTCTTGGTAGAACTGGGCGCATGAATCAGCGTGGCATCGACGCTGGTCCCTTGACGCAA
Source organism: Pseudomonas sp. WS 5078 (assembly GCF_012985745.1). Lineage (NCBI taxonomy): Bacteria > Pseudomonadati > Pseudomonadota > Gammaproteobacteria > Pseudomonadales > Pseudomonadaceae > Pseudomonas > Pseudomonas sp. WS 5078. Next base: position 62,375 of record NZ_JAAQWX010000010.1, read on the forward strand.
CGACAGACCACGATCGCCCAGATAACCATTGATCACAGCGAGAATTCCAGCGGCCAGCTCGTGTTTTTCCAGCAGGCGACGGAAGTTGAGGATGGTGGTTTCATCCGGGATCCGCTCAAGGCTCAGACCCGAAAACTGGCGCAGGATGGTCGTTTCATACAGGGCTTCTTCCATCGCCGGATCGCTGTAGCCGAACCAGTTCTGCATCAGATGCACGCGCAGCATTGACATCAGTGGATAGGCCGGACGACCGCCTTCGCCCTTTGGATAGTGCGGCTCGATCAGGGCGATCAAGCCTTTCCAGGGCACTACCTGATCCATCTCGATCAGGAACAACTCCTTGCGGGTCTGCTTGCGCTTGCCGGCGTACTCGGCGTCGGCGAAGGTCATCTGTTTCATCATTGAAAAGCTCGGCGACTGGTGTCCGGTGATTTTGCCAAATCAGGAAGTCTTTTTCAGAGTTTCCCTAGCCACCGCACTGCCTGAGCCGGCCTCGGTGGCTACATGCTAGTTCAGTAGACCCAACGGTAAATCCGCTTTTATTTGATGAGTCGCTATAACGAGCAACGTGTCAGAGTAATGCATCAGTTTATTCATGGGGAGCGAGGATTGGATGTCGAATTCGCCAAGCGCCCACAGTTTCAGTTAATGCCTGAGGTGTATGAACTACTAGCGAAGTTTTCAAAAAAACAATCGCGAGTCACAACCTAGAGTCTGGAGGTCGAGTTGTATTCGCTCTGCTGCGCCAGAACCTATGCCACCTGCCGACCTATCCTCTCAAATACACTTAATCTGAAACGACTAAAGCTATCACCAGTTGTCACGGGATACCGATGGCTTCATTGGTTGGGGATGTGACGGATTTTGGATTTCAGCACTGCGACTTCACTTCAGCGGCCATTTTAACAGTGCCAACCAGAGCTTCATGTGCGGCCAACAGCCTCACGCTCGGTGTACTGGTCCCACAAGGGAAATATTTCTTTCCTTTAATGCTGTTCCGCACAAGCGTGCCAACTGGCGCATGGGCGTTATTTCGTAGAGCGCTTTTTCCATGACCGGGTCGCTCAGGGAGAACCAGTTCTGCAACAGATGGATGCGCAGCATGGTTTCCAGAGGATAGGGTTTCTACCACCGCCTACCTTGGGGTAAAACGGTTCGGTCAGCCCCAGCAGGTCTGCCCAAGGTACAACTTGACCCATCTCGGCGAGGAAGCGTTCTCGGCGGGTTTGCTTGCGCTTGCCAGCGTACTCAAAGTAGGAAAAGCTCATCTGGCTCATCTGGCTCATGTGCAGCTCGGATCAGGTGGTGTGGGGATTTTCGCATAACTGAGAGCTTGTTCGGAGTTTCCCTAAGCGCACAGCAAAGTGGCCAAGTGCCAGCTAGGTAGTGTTATCTTTAGATCAGGGTATTGGAGGCGCACGCGGATTACGTGGACGCGTCGGTCCCCGGTTTTTTAGGCGAAAATCACATACATATTCAAGGGGAGAGTGGCTTTGCTAGCTTCTAGAAATGGATTCGAAATACCTGAATCCGGCATAAATAATGCTCTATCAAAACTATCATGGAAATTACTAAAAAAAGAGCTTGATAAAGTAGCGTGGAAAAAGAACCCGCGTGGGCTGCTTGACATAATAATGCGAGCAGATAGCCTAATTAATAAACGTACGAACGCTGAGAAAGCAAAAAAACGTCAAGATTTGATCGCTGAACTGACTCTGTATATTTCGCCGAGCATCGACGAAGAATTATTAAAGCTTTTCAAACATAAGCTAGGTTTCTTTGAAATAGCCGACACCTGCTTCAGCGAAGTATTAAGTTTCGAAGGAGAGCTCGATGCGTTAAAAGACCTGAGTCCAGCCAAAAGGATGTGGTCTACGATGACCTGGTTCGTTGAAGATCAGAATCATCTGTATGAGAAAATTGCTGAACAGTTCACAACCGACAAGCCCGTTCTTATCAATAGCCTAACGGTGACTGGAGAATCTGGAGTTCCCGTAGACCCCTCGGCCTACCACACACAACAAGTAGATGCTTTAGGCTCTGCCATCCTGATGGAGGCCTATCGTAACAACTGGTTCTGTCCTAAGGGAAATGTAATCATTCCTGATCGTCTAGATATCAGCGACACCGAAGTATTTAAAGCCGGTTCAGTACTATACAACGCGAATATCTGGGCACTTGTAGACACCGTGCAAGAACAAGTGCGTTACCTCGGTAGAGCTCACACCCGTAGAGAACCAAACGAGTTTGAAAGCCCACCTGAAGGCTTTAAATTTGGATTAGAACTCGGAGGGCCTACCAGCGCTCAGATTTTTGACTTCATCGCCAGCCAAAGAAACACATCGCGTGAATCTTCGAATTTCTTCTCTTTCAAAAAAGATTCCAAACTTAACAAATTGCTGGATGCGGTATCTAAGGTAAGCGGATCCACGAGGGTCAAAGATCACTATCAAGCTGCATCGTCACTGTCCACTTTACTTAATTACGAAGTTCTGGAAGACGAGGCCCTCTACGAAGGCTTGACTATTGGCGACTGGATTGATGGTTTTTGTGCTGCGAGAGAGTACTGTGCATCCTTAATCTCGGCTAATTCTAGAAGTAAGCCTATGGTTTCGGAACTTCTAACTTTCACCCAGGCAGACATAGAGGCGCACGTACAATCCTGCGGACTTTCAAAAGAAAAATCCTCGATCTTCATCAACAACATAACATTCCATCGCAAGGCGAGAGACTTGTTCGATGCACCTCTGATAAGGACCTCCAGCGGATTTGCAGTAATTTCAGACATCCTCAGAGGCAGTGTAATAAGTAGAGCCGTTGCATCAAATATTCTGGGCAGGAAAGGTGAGTTCAAGCCTAAAGGTGATGGACTAGAGGCCGAGGTAAAAGAGATATTTCTTTCTCATGGGATTGAAGCGGCTACCTACGAGAAGAAGTATCCCGAACCAGAGGGGAAATACCAATATGATGTGCTAGTGCTATGGGAAGGAAGTTTATTTGTCCTGGAATGCAAAAACCGATGGCTTTGCGAGGGCAGGCCTGTCGCTATCTACAACTATCTGAAACAATGTCGAGAAGATCTCGATCAAGTTTCCCGACTTGTTAATGGATTAACACTTCATCCAGAGATGGTGCGAGAAGCTTTTGGTCGAGAGGTTTCATATAATGAGATTATCCCTTGCATCGTAGCAGGACTACCACACGCTATATCCGAGCAGATTTCAGGTGTATATTTCACGGACATATCTGTCATAACAAGATTTTTCTCTGACCGATTTTTTGGTGCGGAATATGCCGACCGCCCTAAAGAGAAAAAACATATTTTATACGATCAATGGGAGACAGATACTCCATCAGTTTCAGATTTTATCAAAGCACTTCGCAACCCTAGGCAAGTGGCGATTACTCGCGCTACATTAGACTCCAGAACAGTAGAGCATTCGGTTGGAAGAGCCGTTTATCTGAAATCAAGTTACTTGTACGCAAAGCCGCTTGACCTCGATGACTACCGAACAATTATGCAGAGCTTGTAATACTCATTGGTGGGAGTTGTGATTTATGGAAGATCCATGAAACGCATTCCCTGCCCTTACAACTCGCCACTTCGGCACATTCCGGGGTGACATTGACCTCATCCCGAAACCAGCTGCACGTAGACTTCCCATCATTGCCCTTAGCCGCGCTGGGCAATCAATGGAATGGCTCGCCGAAAATGCTGACGCTTGGATTTGGCACGGTGACCCGCTGCGCATGCCTGATGTGGTTGGTCACTGACGTGAGCTGACGGCCTCCCGCAGCTTCGTGCCATACGCTTAAGGGGATGCGGAGCCGCGGGCAATCCCGTCGTTTCACCGCTAACCATGCTCCTTCTGCGCTGCACTGGCGCGAAAAATAGTCTAGCTCACCCTGCCTCTCCGGCAAGTCTCCAACGCAAGCTCAGGATTTACATAGCGGCGTAATTAGCGCTGTAAGAGGACACCGCGCGTTCCGCTAAATTGTGGATAAAATACTCGCCAATGCGCATGACAAAATGCTTAAGCTCAGCGAGGTTTTGACCCAGTTCCTTATGAAAAATGTCCCTGGAATTTCGGAAAACATTGCCGAGGAAGCCAGTATTTTAATGGCTAAGAATCGCAGTCTTTTTGCTACTGCTTTTAAAAAGCAATATTGCAGCACTAGACGACTTGGTTAATGCGAATTAAGGTCTAAAGCAAGAAACATATTATAACCGGCTCTAGATATTTCGCAGAATTAAGAAACTAGATACCCTCATTACTGAAGCTATCTTGGTATTTTCTTCGGCATGATATAGACCACGGCTGTACGATGGACAGCGGAAGAAACCACTCTAATATGTGTAGCTGCTCTCATCAAGCGCTACAGTTCCAGGCTAATCCAGCTAGTCATCGCAGCTGCAGGGAACGAAAGCCGCTGGTCTATGAATCGTGACTACAAAATTGCAGCTTCGTTGCCAGCTGCGGCCGATAGAGTGACCTCCGTAGGAGCAGCGGGAATGTATGGCTCGCTGTACGACATTGCGGATTTCTCAAACAGCTTCCCACATGTCGCAGCTCCAGACGTCGATGTGCTCTCTGCCTGGCCCGGGGGGAAATCTTCATTCGATTGGCTGTACAAGTGGCTTGCTCTCACATAGCCGGAGTTGCGGCTTTTGCTGGGAGCGGCTTCGAGAGGCACGAGCCCCCAGCTTGCTCAAGCTGTCTTTGCTCATCTAACTACACAAGCGCGTCGAGAGTGCTTCACTATAGGTTTCGACCCGAGCGATTTCGGTCACAGAACGTCGACAGTGCTCGCACCTGCGTGCTTTTCAATGATGGCTGCGCTCTAATCGAGGTATATTGCCCTATCGAAGAACAAGAGTGAGGAAGGACCCGTGCTGTTGCTCCATATCGCCGATATCCATTTTAGGTCACCGGATTGTCTCAATCCCGACCTAGACCCAGACCGCCCGTACCGAACTCGGCTTATACAAGATGTCAGATCCCGTGTTTCTGAACTCGGACCAGTAGGCGCGATTCTCATAGGTGGAGATATCGCGTTTAAGGGAGCTCCTGAGGAATATCAAGCCGCAATGGCTTGGATTACCGAGCTGGCAGCCGTTGCCGGTTGCCCGTTGGAGCGTGTTTTTGTGGTGCCAGGAAACCATGATGTGGATCGTGGCCTAATTCTTAGAACGCTTTCCACTCGAAATGCTCAGGCTGCAATCAAGCGTGCACCGGATGACCGTCGAGAGCGCGAGTTGCGGAATCAGATCAGTGATAGTGACACTAGTCGGGCTTTGCTTGCCCCCCTTGCAGCCTATAACGACTTCGCAAAGCGCTTAAACTGCCAAGTTTATTTACCAGAACGACTCTATTGGAAGCAGGACCTGGAGCTTGAGAATAGCGTTGTGTTACGCGTTCATGGCCTGACATCTGTAATACTCTCAGGTGCTGAGGGCCGAGATGATACGCGTGATAGCCTATATCTCAGCCCGCTTCAGACCGTGCTCGACCCTGTGGACGATGTGGTGAACCTTGTGTTGTGCCACCATCCACCGGATTGGTTCATGGATCAAGACGATGCCAGCGATGCATTTTGCGGTCGAGCAACAATCCACATGTTTGGGCACAAACACCGACAACGACTTCAGCTTGATCGCCAGTACGTTCGTTTCAGCGCAGGGGCGGTTAATCCAGATAGACAAGAGCTCGGATGGCAACCAGGTTACAACTTGGTTGAAGTGCATATAACTGGCTCGGGCCGAGACCGTAAACTGACGGTGGAAGCACACCTACGCCAATGGCAGACCAATCCAGACAAGTTCCGTGCGGTACTCACACCTGAAGATGAGTCCATCTTTTGCCATACTATTAGGTTTCCTGGAGAGGAACGTAGGGTCTTACCTACCGTTGCTTCGGAGACACCTTTCCTCAATGCCGTCTCCTCCACCGCAGAACAGATTCCAGAGAAAAAAGACGCTCTGGATCGTGAGCACGAAACCAACGGAGAAGCTGCCATGGGGGACGCCAGCACACGCAACTTGGTATTCCGCTTCTGGAATCTGACCGCTAGCGACCGTCGTGAGATCACATTGCAACTTGAGCTGATCGTGGAAGCTGAACTACAGCTTCCTGAACCTGAACGCTATGGACGCGCGCTGATTCGTGCCAGCGAACGTGGCAAGTTGGAAGACCTAGCCCGTGCAGTCATGCAAAGGGAGACGCAATAATGGCTACTTCGGTGGAACCTATGCATCAAAATTTCGCTCACTGGTATGACTCTGTCAGCATGGGTGATAACACCGCTCGACGTCACTGCCGTTGGGAAGGCCTTTTGAACGTCGTTGCCAACGCAGACAACGAAATTGTAGAAGCATTGCTTCGGCTGGCCTACGGAACTCGCCAGACACCACCACAATCATCCATCCAAACAATCCGTCAGCATTTTAAGACTGCTGATGAAACGTTCGAAATGGATGGTAATAACCGGGAACTTCAGATACTTGCAGGTGCTTGTCTGGCCGTATTGATGGAAGACACAAGCTCAGATCAAGCCGAGCGTGCCGCACTTGCTGTTACTACTACGGCGCTGGGCAGGGGGCGAACGACCAATCTACCAATGGATCTTGCATCTCTAGGAGATAAGGCAATTGACCTGCTTAGCGAGGCGAACCGCAAACGTCCTTCATTGGCTACATCCAAGGAACTCCCCACGTTTAATTTTGCTAAGTCAGTTGCAAAGGTAAATGAGCAACCAGACTGGGCCGGTATAGCAGAAGCTTTCGAATTAGCAGCTGAAGCAACGCGAACAGCGTTCAGCAGCCTGGCTGAACAGCAAGAGCAAGCAATCAGCGCTACAGCACACTTTATTCAGGTTCAAGACGAAGAATTGCAAATGCTGTGGTGGCTTACAGGTCAGCGCAGCAAAGACTATGACTGTGCTTTCGACATTTTACCGGTTGATGCGCAGCCATTCGTGTTTGCGAGCGAATTGGCCAATGCGACAGAACTCCTTCCTGGCCCGCCTTCAGTGAACGCCATCCTGTCACGAGCAGGACTAAAGGAACGAAAGAAAATCACGCTCACGGCGGCAGTTAATGCTCCAACCCCTCAGTGGCTGCAAAGGATGGTTGAAGAAATTGATCCATCGCCAGTATCGACTCCAATCCACTATGCAATTAAACGACAGATAGAGATTGGTGCAGGTGATGCTTGGGTTGCGGCTTGGGCTTCAGCCACAGGAATTAATGCGGAACATGCACTTTCACGGCTGATGCTAGGTGAACTTTTTTATCGTGAGCGCTTGCTCATATTGTTCGGGTGAATCATGGCGGCTGAGGACATCGAAACCATCGTTTGCGCGAACCCTGAATGTCGAGTCGCAGAGACGGGGCGCTGTGTAGAAGGCCTTGAATTAGATTCCTGCCCTCACTACGGAGAGGAGCCAGAGCATAGCGAGGCAGAAGGTGAAGAGTTTGAGGAGGAAAATCTTGATCAGAGCATCACACTTCCTTCGGCAGAAACCCTGTCACCCGAGGATGCATCGGAAATCCTCCGTCGGGGTGAGAGCCGTGTAATTGCAGTTTTAGGGCCCAGCGACTCAGGTAAAACTAGCCTCATTGCTAGCCTCTACGATCTTTTTCAAGAGGGGCCTGTTGCTGGAGTCGAGTTTGCAAGATCGCTGAGTCTGCATGCGTTCGAGCATGCCTGTCACGACGCTCGTGCGGCTTCTCGGCGAAGTGTTCCACATATGAACCGCACGCCCATTGGTGAGGTGAATTTCTATCACCTTGAGATTGCAGGAGTGGCGGATCGTAAAAATCTAGTTCTCCTTCTCGGCGATAGGGCTGGAGAAGAGTATCGAGCAGCTGCAGACGATGTTAGCGTCGTAGCCGGCTTTATGGAGATCTCTCGTGCCGATATCCTTACCGTTCTCGTCGACGGAGAGCGCTTACTTGATGGCGGACGACATAATCTTAAAAGCGACATTATCATGATGCTTCAGGGACTTCACGAAGGCGGTGCATTACGGCCTCACTCGCGTCTGGCCCTTATTTTAACGAAGTATGATGCAGTCATCGCCTCAGACCACGCCGGGCGAGCGCTCAACGATTTCAACTTGTTGCTCGGTGATATCAAGCTTTTTTTCGGTAGCACGTTAGCTGAAATCGAATCTTTCCAACTAGCCGCATCACCAAAATCCAACGCTGTTTCGCGGGGAACAGGGGTGTCCGAATTATTGACATTCTGGCTTAAACCAATCGCTGCGCCACGAGCATTGACTTTCGGCCGCCCTGAATTTGGACGAGCCTTCGCAAGATTGATGCCGCTCGATGAGCCGGTGGAGGAGCCAAATGGCTGATCAGTCGGTTGTTATAATTGGACTTCCATCGTCTGGAAAAACTACGTTCTTAGCCGCGCTTTGGCATCTTGTGACCGCACGTGATATACCAACAGCGTTGCGATTTGGCGGTCTGGGTGCCGGTGAAGCTTCGCACTTAAACGCTATAGCGCGACGCTGGCGGGACGCCAAAGTCCAGGACCGCACGGCGGTTGCGGGCAATCGGCTCGTAAGCATAAACCTCCTAGATCAAACCAATAACGTCGTGCGCGCAACATTTCCAGATGTTCCCGGCGAAGCTTACAGGCGTATGTGGGAAGACCGGGATTGTGACCCAGAGATCGCTGATATCTTGCAGGCCGGGGGCGTTTTGTTGTTTATCCATTCGGATACAATTCGTGCGCCGAAGTGGGTGGTTGACGAGGTTGAACTCTCCAAAGAGCTCGGTCTAGACGTTTCTGATAATGATAATGCGCCTTGGCATCCGAGACTTGCACCAACTCAGGTTCAGTTGATTGATTTACTTCAAATGCTGCGGATGCCCCCTTTGGACACCGGTCCCCGCCGATTGGCGATCCTATTATCGGCATGGGATAAGGCTCGTGGCGAAGGTTTAACGCCTGAAGTGTATTTAAAGAGCAAACTCCCAATGCTCTCGCAGTATTTAGAACGGGGAGCTGATGGCTGGGTTTTTCAGACTTACGGATTGAGCGCACAGGGTGGTGATTACGACCCAGTCGAAGTGACCACAAGGCCAGCAGCACAAGCTGAAGAATTGCGTGCACTCGATAGTGCTTCAATGCGAATTCAGTTAGTTGGCCCAATTCCAGAAACACACGATCTTACGGAACCACTTAGATGGCTGATGGAGTGAAGGAATCGTCTAAGCCAATAGTCCATCAAGCTCTCCATGGTTATGCCGACGGGCACCAACAGCTCGCAATTTCGGTGACATTGAAGCCACGGGATCAGAAGACACTTCTCGCTTTGAGCGACATTTCTGGTCCAGGTGCTAGATTGGACGAGAATGGGTATCTGACAGGATATCCTTTGCCTGATTCGGGCTTTTTTGCGATAGGTCGTACTTGGCCTGCACCAGAGATGCCACGACCCGGATGTGTCTGGACTCACACACTACTCATTGACTTCAACGACCTAGCCGGTTTTGAGAGTCTTACTAGCTTATTGAAGTTTTTCAAGCGTCCCACCGGCTTTAGCTGCTTTCAGGAGTATGCAAAACCTACTCGAATAGACACTGCATCCTCACCTACTTTATCAGGTGTCGCCGAAGCATGGGCGAAACCTGTATTGGCAGCGCTGTATGGAAAACCAAAGAACAAAATCGTGGTCACTCGGTCGGGTCCTGAGGTCGATACGGCGATGCTAGCGATATGGTCACAGCAGTGGCCACGACTTCGTAGAAGCTTCAGATTCTGTACTTTCGCCGCTAGCGACAGGTCAGTGGAAGGGGCGAATTTTGATCTCCAAATTTTGCCTAACTCCGATCGAAGCGTGCGAAATCGATTTTCAGAAATCGTGGACGCGGGCAACGTAAAGCTGAACGTATCTCCTTGGGTGGAAGACGCGCTACTAGATTTAGCGCATCCCGATCAAAGCGGTCTTCGCTCTTTTTTCCGCCGATTAGGATCCGACGTCGCTGGGGGTCGTGAAGTTTTTCGACCGCTTTGCCGACTGCACCGAGCGGTTGAGATATCCCCAAAAAATCCAGTAGCAGTTCATGAAGCTATTAGCCTTCTACAAGGCGAACTAGGAACGAAACAGGCGAGATCGGCGCGAGCTGTCGTTGCCAAGTCGGCACTTGAGACGGTCGATATGCTAGATGAGATGTCCTTCGACTTCCTTTGGGCTAACCTTAACCTTATAGAGCCTGATGTTCTGAAAGCTCTAGCTACTCGACTCGGGTTAACAACTTGGCATCGCGATCCTCGAAGATTAGTTAAACTCCTGAATAGCGAAAGCACCGAAAAAGTTGTTCTTCATCGAGTGATTTCCAAGTTGGAAATCTCCAAACTAATTGAAGGTATAAAGATTGCACCCGAGCTATTATCTCTCGCACTAACCCTTCGCCCAGAACTTATTAAATATCCGAGTTTTTGGTTGACCATCAAGACGACAGATGAATCTTTTGGCGTGGTAGAGAACAAAGACCAGCAACTAGCTGCTATCGCAGCTATGCTTACGGCGGGAAGAAGCGACCTGGCGCCAGTAACAGTTAAAGCTTTCGGCCCGGCAATCGTTTTTGAAGGATTAAGTAAAGAAAAAAATATCGCGGATGAGGATCTCAGTCTCTGGGTTAAAGCAGCTTCAGTTGACATTGAGTCTGTCGCTGAGTTTCTCGGAAGCCGCATTAATATCCCTCGAAAAATCATATATGCACTTGCAAAAATACTACCGCCAGATTTAGTACCGAATGACTATGGCGAGGACCCATGGTTTGTAGCTTGGCGAAATTCTGTGGACTCCATAGATGACTCCCAAGTCACATACCTACTAGTCTACTTCCTAAATCGAGCTCTGGGTTGGATATCTAAGTCTCAGGCTGAACTTCTACAACTGAGCTTCGAGCCAATACATAATGCACTCGCCCGTAACAGCCTCCCAGATGATTACTGGCGCACATTTGAGTCACGGTTGCCTTGGTCGAAATTTTGGTTCACTTGGGATCGCTGCCAGAGGTTACGCGCGGGTGTCATAGACAAGTTCGTAGACCACAATTTATCACCTCAGTGCTTTGTCCGGCTTACGCACAGTGATGTTCTATTTCATGCACTAATCGGTGTAACAGCTCAAAGTAACCGTGGGAGACACTATCTCAAGCATATCTATTGGATTATGAAGAGCGAACAAGATACTACTCTTGCTGGTCGGATATTCGCTATTGAGGAATTGATAGGGGGGAAAGAGCTCTAGAAACTTCATATAGGTTCAATTAGCTTGGGGGACTTTTAACCGTTTTGGCAATAACCTTCCTGAAAACTTCTGAATCGCCTCGGGTTTTGTAGGCACCTCCAACCCCCATGATGGGACTTGGAGGTGCCATGAGTCGTGAATGTTACCCCGGAGAATTCCAGGTCGAAGCGTAACCGTCCGGGCAACACATCTTCCTGACACCTTCGCTTGAGGCAATGATGTCCACTTAAATTTAAGTGGAGACCATTTTTAGCCTTTTTAAAGCGGACGCCTATGCCACAAAAACGCCGTTCTTACTCCAAGTCTTTCAAGGCCCAACTCATCTCCGAGTGCGCGCAGGCTGACACCTCAATTGCCAACGTCGCCTTGACTCACAACCTCAACGCTAACCTCGTCCATAAATGGATTCGGGTACAGATGCTGACGCCTGGCGGGAAGAAAACTCACCGCGCTTACGTCTGGGCCTATGCCACAAGCGAGTTCTCCGATCTGGCGGCGGTCGTTTACGACTTCAGCCCGAGCCGCACTGGCGAACATGCCCGAAACCTCCTTGAAAACTGGAAGGGCAAGCAGGTCTGCGATGACTTCGCTGGCTACAAGGCAGGCTTTGAACTGGGCGTCACCGAGATCGACTGCATGGCGCATGCGCGTCGGAAATTCTTTGATTTGCACGCGACCAACAAAAGCCAGATTGCCGAAAAGCGCTGCACTACATCGCTGCCGTGTATGAAGTTGAACGAGACGTACGCGAACTGGAACCGGGTGTCCGGAAGCGAATACGGCAGGAAAAAGCAGCGCCGATCATCGACGCATTTCATGCCTGGATGCTCGCCCAGCGAGATCTGGTGCCCGAAGGCTCGGCCATCAGCAGAGCACTCAATTACAGCCTGAAACGCTGGGCAGCGCTGTCGCGCTACCTCAATGACGGGGCCGTAGCCATAGACAACAATTCGGCGGAAAACCAAATTAGGCCATGGGCGCTTGGACGCAAAAACTGGCTCTTCGCAGGGTCGCTGCGCAGCGGAAAACGGGCTGCGGCAATCATGAGCCTGAATCAGTCGGCACGCATGAACGGGCATGACCCGTATGGCTATCTCAAGGATGTGCTTACGCGGTAGCTGCCGCACCAGTGGGTAGCTCCATCGCATTGATCTAATGGGCGTAACCCCATTAGATTTCCCATTTTCCCCCTGTCGTTGGCTAGATTTTCTTAACCGCGCCAAGATTTTCTTAAAATGTGCGCCGAACACTCAGAAAATATTAACCGAAAATGGCCGCGCAACCACACCTTGCCGCATTGCGCTTTCTGGACGACCTGGGCTTTGAACGACTTGGGGTAAGAACTACGTTGGCGCATGGAAATCCTAGCGATAAGGGTGATCGCGTTCGCTTAAAAATACGCGGACACCATCGCCCTTAATGCTGGAGTTCGGTAGGTGACTTGGCCAGACGGTTACGTCGAAGCGGCCAAGCATGAGACCGTATTTCTGAAATGGCCGCACGTCTGAGCATGTAGATGCATAGCCTGTACGCCAGAATCAGCGTAAGCGAGCGATGAACACACCTTCCGAACGCCCAAATTAAGGGCGATGGTGTCCGCGTATTTTTAAGCGAACGCGATAGCCATTAAATGCGCCAACGAAGCTCTTACCCCAAGCCGTTCAAAGCCCAGGTTGTCCAAGAATGCCTGCACCCGACGTATCCATCTCCAGCGTTGCCATCAGCCACGGCATCAATGCCAACGTGATCCGTAAGTGGCTGCCGATTTATCGAGATCAACCGCCCGCAACGCTGCCGGAGTTTTTACCGATAAAGGTCGAAAAGCACCGTTCTACTTAAATATGTCTACGTCCTAGCCAAAGATCTCATGCTTCTTTATTTCAGCATTGACAATCACTTCATATTTTTTGATTTTGGCAATCAGGTGTTGTTCTATTGATGCAAGCTTTTCCCACGTCAAACGTTGGTTTATATGTTTTATTAGTGACTTTGAGTTTATTCCGATTGCGCCTCTAATTTTTGGAGTCTCACGTATCGCCTTTTGAATGCTAATGTTAGGAGCCTTCATGAGCTCCGATCGAGCGTTGTCAATTACTGCGAATAGGATATCTTGGGTGAAACTATGCTGTCGCTCAATGTCGTCTGTAGTGAACACTTTGATTTTTGAATTTTCAAGATGAACCATAAAGCCAGGCAGCTCAACATCAAGGTAATGAACTAAAGATTCAGGAGTTCTCTGTTTTAGAGCTGTTGACAGTCGAGTTAGTGCTGGTTGATATTCTTCTAGGATGTATAGCTTGCCATATCTAAACTCATCTATATAGCCTAGAAATGTCAATGTTTCAGCCCAAGTATTATAAATTACAGGCGCTTGCTTGTAGAATTTTATTGCGAAGTCATCACTCGAGTTTTGTATAAATGAAGCCGCATGATATTCCATAATGCTTTTGTGCAAAAAGCTGGTCTGCTCAAACCCATCTGTTAACATAAGGCAGGCAACAGTTATGATATCCTTTTTAAAGCCCTCTATCTCGCAGTTTGACGCCGGGGTATACTTAATAGCTTTATCAAACGACTCCAGAAACTCTCTGTTCGTTAAGGTTCGTCCAGCACCGCCTTGCAAAACCATGAAGCAAAACGCATCAAACAGATTTTGTAGTTTCGATGCTGAGAGTCCGCTATAACGCTCCCTGTCAAATCCGGGCTTAATACCGTCATGCTTGATAAAAACTGCGTGAAAAAGCTTGTCGTAAAAATCGGGAAGAGTTGCTGGTATTTCAGTTTCTACATGATAGACCTGAACAAGGAGTGTTAGCATCAATGGCGTCGTGATTACACCCTTAATATTTGGCGGCGCGCTTGATATAGCTGACTGAATATTGAAGCGTACAATATTGTCGGGGATCAACTTTCTTAAAAATAATTCATAGTCTTCTTCTTCAAGCGGTGCTAGCGTCTGAATTTCGAAACCCGCTAGATTTTGCACTGCTTGAGAAGGGCGAGATGAAACTATTATCTTCAGCTCATCATGTACTTTATGAAGTTGCGAGATCTGATAAATGGTATTACCAACCATCTTGCTCGGTATTTCATCAAACCCGTCAAGTACTAATACAATCTTGTTCTTGTCTGCCAGGTAATTAAATATATGGTTCCCGCCATATATACCAGCTGCTTCCATATAGTCTATAACTAGACTCATGAGGGAGCGCTCTTGCGATATCATTCTCAACTCAATAAAGATGGGAATCATTGAACTTTCTACGGCAAAATTGCAGAGTTGGCGCATTAGGATTGATTTTCCTTGACCAACAATTCCTTCGATTACAGTGTTCGTGAAAATTAAATCTTTGGGTTGCGTACTCGGGGTTCTGGAGTTTTTTGTGGTTAGGCGAGACGGGTAATAAAATTCTTCAATTAGAATCCCTCTCTCCCTCGACCACATTGTTTTTACGGTATTTATGCTTAGCAGAATTTTAGAAAGTTTCTTCCCGGAGTTACCAGCCTCCCATTTCAAACGCTGGTCTTTTATAATTTCGGCACATTCTTTGACAAGTGGGGTAATTATTGGTGCTAGGGCTTTGGTGAGAGTTGGTATAGTCATTTCTAGCATCGGGGCAGTTCCTTCCTGCGATGTTTTAATTAGACCTTATAAGCCCATGCGCTGCAATTGATCGAGCGAAGGAGACTATTCTCCTAAAGCACTTTAATCTAACAAACTTGTAATGCTCGCATATTCATGGCGCTGAAACCACAGCTTCGAGCTCGGTGCCGTGGGCCTCTGTAGGTAAAACATGAGCAGGGTTCATCTTAAGGGCAATGATTGCAGGCTCTCACCAATCGGCGCGACCTGGCGAGATTAAGGCGGACCGAAGCAACCTCCTGTCCTTTATGCCTCATCAAATGGCTTACTGTGAATGAGACGTTACCTAGATCACGCCCCTTTACACTCCGCGATCTTCGCCGGACCTGTAAAATGTTAATGGGAGGGGGGCGGATCGGGAAAAGGAACTACGTAATCAATGCCAGCACCCTTTTCTTATTTTGACAGAGTAAATTCTACGGCGCTCGTACGCGACTTTCTTTGACCGTGTCTGCCTCTGGACGATTTCTGCCTGCCGCAACCATCAGCTATGGGGCTTGAGACTGACGATCAGCTAAGCCAAGCGCGAAAATTTCATAATATGTGACTACGCTTAGGTTCGTTTTGGGCTTACGGAATGCTACGGCTGTTGTGGAAGTCATTCGGAATTCTCTGGGTAGCGCCTGGGCATTCGTCCAGGCTGATTACCGAACCCTGACTAATACCAGGGTGCGGTAATCAGTCCAAAGCTGCGCGAATCAAAGACCATGGGCTGCTGTTTCATTCAGACTAGGGGTCCCAATATGAAGGTCGTCTGTTTCGCCAGCGTCTCTGGCGGTACCGCATACGCCAGAGGATGAGTCGACGGGATAACTTTTACGACAACTAGCCGATGGATCGCGTCTCCGGAGTTTAAAAACCGAGTGGATACCCTGGATGGTCTTGATGATCGGGTCGGCCTAATCGGTGCAATGGGAACAGGGTGACAAATCAAAGTCACTAGACTCACTGAGGTTGATTTACTGAAAGCTTCCAGTAACGGTTGACGGTTGATCTGGATAGGCCTAGCTCTCTTGAGATCTCTGCTTGGTTGAGGCCACGAGCACGAAGTTTTATTACAGATGCCAAATTGACCCCATTAGAGGGCTTACCAGGCTTTCTCGGAACAATCTTTCCACCGATCAACTGAGATCGCAGCTGTGACATTCCTTCTTGGGTCGTAAACTCAACCAGCGTCGCAGAAGCGCGCTGAAGTATTTGTTCAGGCTCTACGTCCTCTCGCAGTGCCACACACAGGGCAATCAAGGCTACTAAATCGAAGTTCAGCGCACTGGCAAGGTCATCGAGCTTACCGATGGATATATTGACTTGAGCTTGCTCTAGGGAACTGATAGTGCGTCGTACAGTAACGTCGGCAAGGTCTTCATATGCGAGACCCTTCATCCTTCGTATAGTCCTGATAGCTGCCGCGATCTCGTGATTTAGCACACAACCATCCTCAAATATGAGGATAGAGCCACATTGCGACCATTCCGATAAACGCACTATAATGCTCGTATTGGAACATCCATGCATTTGGGCTCCGATAAACTACCCGGATGTCGACCCGCAGGCTCGTTTTTCCGGGCCGAGCTGTAGGTGCCACTCAGGAAAAATTATGTTTAGAACGATGCGTGAAGCTGAATTGATGCCTAATTTGTTTAGAGCAGCAAACGGGTTTCAGTTTTGGTCTCTTGTGGAGTTAGAAACTATGTGGCCATGGTTCCACGTAGAGACCATCGATTGTAGTGGTAATGGTATTAATAGAGGGGTTGTTTTCGCTCCCAGCGTTCCGCTTCTGGCGGATTTGATCGGAGGAGAAAGCAAGACAGCTTGGATCAACCAAGTCCAAGTTGTCACCCCCGGTGAAATCAATGGTACAGGTAGTTGGAGAATGGAAGTGCTTATAAGCCTTCATGAGTTAGTTGATAGCGCAGGACAGGTTGTAGGACATGCATATCGAGTCGCGGCAGGAGCTGAGTATTCAACTGTCGCAAATTACGATCAGCACAGGCGTAATTTAATATATGCGCCCAAAGCATCAGATCGCTGACAGCGGAAGGCGGTTCTGCAGATAAAAATTTAGCTAGGTCAACTTAAGTGAAGAATTGCCTGGCTGAACACTATTGCCATAAAATATATTTCCATAGAACTCTTGAGAGCGGTTCACCCAAGCCACTTGAAAAAATCGGCGTAGAGCTCCTCCTATGACCACAATCTACAATACTGGGCAAGTCTTCTGTCCAATGCAGCAGGGTATATGAGGCCTACCTCAACTGCTTCGTATCAACTGAGTATCATAAGGTATGGAAATGCGATGAAAGGCCGACAGAAAGTAAAAAACCGCAAGTGGCATACAAAATCAACAATTGAAGCGGAAGCCCGAGAACAACTGCAAAAACGTTCTGAAAAGCAGGGAAGACTTCTCGACATTGCGGCGCAAAATGACAGGATACTGGAACCTGCTGGGCGACTTTCCGGTTGAACAATATAGTTTCATCTTTGTGGTATTTCGACTACTGAATAGTCGTTCACATAGTATAGGACATGTCACCTGTTCATAAAAGGCGTTAGGATGGCTACCTAAGCGGCTGACCTGATTGAGCGCTGCAGGTCCATCAGACATGCGCACTAGCACGTCTCAACGCCATGTGCGCGACGTTACCGTCCTTGGGTCTCGTGGGTAATCGGCACGGTATTCGGGAATACGGATGCCTGCCAATCCCGCCCACGTATTTCGTTTTCCTTCTGTAGGGGAAAATCATCATTTTTACTGAATCGCAAACCATCCATTCGCAGGTGCTTAATTATCTGCCAAATGAAATGCGATAACTTTTGCTCTGAGCCCGATTGGGTGCGACTCCCTTACTCTCGCCATTTCTCAGTGCTAAGGTCTGAAACCGAAGCCAGTACTCTGGAGATTATATACCTGCCACGAATGTCCGGACATGGCCGGAAACTGCTCTTCGTGACCGACCGCTCTCGGCAAAAAGTTGCCAGTCGCACTCGCTTCAGCATTAAATGAGGGAGATTACGCGAGGCCCTGACTCTATTTTTACCCATATCGTCCTTAATGCGAGTCTCATCATTCAAAAAATGATGCAGGCTGTAAGGAAACAAATCTTTTCTTTACTGGCTTAAAACGGTGCTAAGGACAAGAAATGTTCACCTTACGGATGCGAGTTCCTAACCCACCCGCAGAAATTAGGAGTGTCCAAACGACTCTAATTAACTAGCGGCGGGGAGGTAGTATCAGTAGCGGATGCAGGAGGGGCTGACAAGCGCCTCTCAACTCTTGCCTGATTGTGGATGGTTACTTGCTGCCCGGTTTCAGTAGAGTTCATACAGCTGACACTAACAAAGCATGCCGTGAGATATGAGCATTTCCATGCTCTGTTCACAGTTATGCGCGACTCTTGGTATTTAATATAAAGCTTTTATTCTAGGGAGCTATACTTTGCCGACTGTAGATCGACCTTGCTAACACCGCGACTGCTGACAATGCCAAACCTGATTGCCGCGAAGAGAGCGGTAATCGGTGAAGGCCTTCATATTGTGCACCGAGTAGGCATTGTTGTTACGGACAGGTCTAAAATCGGTACTAACTTCCTTATTCGTTAGAATAGGACCATAGGCCTCTGAAGCGGCTGGAAGATGCCCTTCATGACCGGCAGTTCTCGGCTAAGAGCTGCCCGTTAACACCGTCTGCTCATCACCGACAACAGAATTACAGAGAATGCATTCGCGATATACCTGTTCCGCCTTCAGCGTATAAGGAGTACGAACGACTAGAGTATGGATATCAATCGAGTGACTTAATAGCGCCTTTATGATACCAATATACTGATCACGCATTGCGACATACATAGCTTCAGCCTTAACTAAATCCCCCTGAAGCTTCAAATTTTTTTCCTGTAAGTTCCTACACTTTGCATCCTTATCAAATGTCCGTTTAGGGACAGCCGAAGACTTCAATACAATATCAATCTCGAATTGATATTTCCTCACCGTCTCTCTTGACACTCCCGCATAGATGGAAAATTCTTTTTGACTGTAGGTATATTCCTCGGCACGGCCGCAATAATTTCCAATCAACTCCAACAGCTTGAGCTTTAAATATTCTTTCAGTCTTTCACCTCTATAGTTCATCCCAAACAACCTCAATTATCAATTTTTATAAAAATCTCTGACAACAAATAATTAGCAGACTCCTCTACGCTTTCAAAATGCCTAAACTGTGGGCTTGACTCACCACCAGCATTGACGATGTGTAATTTTATCAAACTCGCATCGTGAGCTATCCTCTCAATTTCAGACCTCTGCTTAACACTTTGCGAATCTACGATCAGAACCTCGCATGGCTTGCCATCTGTTCCCTTCGCCAAACACGAAAGATGATTATGGCAAGGTTTAAGCGCAAGATTATGTGCGCATCCACCATGGGGCATAGGATTGATAACACGAATAGCAGCTGTGAGATACTCTTCGGCCGATTTGCGATCTTCTAGTTGAAGCTTATTGAACGTGGTCTGTATCACCCCCACAGCTTTGTCATCTCTAACCCGTTGCATCATCTCTTGAAGTATCAACGATCTACTTAAGGCCGAGGTATGGTCGTATACTTGAGCTTGGGCATAATCCGTTCTCCCTAAGATTACATTCACCTGAGCGTCAGAAAGGCCGCCCTGCTTATATGCAGTATTCAACCAATGACGAATATCATGCCAAGTAAATTCCGCGACGTCTCCTGTTCGTGGATCGAGGATCTTAAACCTTTTAAACAGAGAATCTTTTCCTCCTGACGCACCGCCTAACCACTGAATAAATACGCCATCACTTACCTTTCTAAACTGATTGGATCTTACAGATTTAGAATGCGAGAGAAGATTACGCGGAATAACAAATAATGAGTCCTCTGGCTCCAACATAACTTCCGAACCAGCGCGGACTGTTGGCAAAATTGAGTAGTAGAAGTCCTCCTCGTATTTGAGGTTAGGCTCAAACGGATAAACCTTATCTTGAAGCTGATATGATAAAGCATCTTCTAATATCTCAGCCACTATCTTCCGCATCCAACCATTCGAAGAGACAGTGATCCCGTACACCCTCTCCATACGCTTAGCGTTGACCGACTGAGGATGCTTCCACACCTTCTTTTTCCAGTTTTCAACCTCACACGTTAGTGGAGCAAACTTACCCCGTGTCTCTTCATAAAGATAGATTTTTTGCGACATCGCTACTTGCATGTTATACAACCGATTAAACATACGAACTGTAGTGCCTAGGTACGCCGCTGCCTTGGATGGCTCCTTGAACCGTTCTAGCAACCCTATCGCATCTACAAATTGTCCAGTACGAAAAAAATAGCTTCCTTTGGGGGTAAACAAACTGTGCTCTTGTATCCACTCCGAGCAAAACTTCTGGCAAAAATATCTTAGAGATCGCTCAGAATTCAGTATTTTTTTCCAATTAAAACCAGGGGCAGACCGTAATCTTTTTACTATATTCCGTCCTTCAACTGTATGCTCGGCGATAAAGTCTACTGCTGCGTTTACTGCGGGGTACATTTCCTGAGGAAACGGCCTATACAAAAGCGCCCCCCCTTTTTCAGGAAAGACTTTAAGCACCCATTTTCCATGAAGCTTTATTAAACAGTCCAAAGGGAGGCAAGCAAGCTCATTAACTCTGCATCCCAATACAATATTTATCACTAACGCATTGATGAAAAACTTGTCTCGGAGCAATAGTTCCGGGTGGTTTGACAACGCCACTAAATCTCGAAGAACTTCCGTCGGAAGTAATTTTTTCTGCCTTCCGTCTTCTGAGCCATGCCTTCCATACTTAGGTCTGCTCTTTGGCGCTGTATACAATATCCTCAGCCCAAGCCTCATTTGCAACCATTTGGCGAACGCTTGGAGATTCGACAAGCTGGATACCCTACCTTCAACTCCACGCTCGAGATAAGTATTTTCAACAGTCATAAAATCTAGAAGATTTAGTTTGTCGATTTTTTTATCGCCGATGACGGAATCAAGCCTTACCAACGCTTCGATGATTGCGAAAGCTCCACCATCTGCGATCCCAGCTTGAACTCGTTTAGCAGCAATGTATATTTTTGCTACCACCCTAAGGTCAAAATTCTTTAAACGATCAAATCGCAAAGTTAATACAGTTAAGTTCCCTGGCCTCGTAACCCAATTCAAGATATCCCATTCATCGCTGAGTATATCTATCTCGGGGCTCAAAGCTTGCCCAAGTAAAACTGCAAGCTCTCGTAGTTCCATAGGCACTTTCAGCATCATGAAGTCAGTGCGCATAGTCACTCTCCATTTTTTATTCTAGCTATAACATCCTTAACTGCCTGATATATCCTTTCTAAATCTTTCAGAATCTTACTTCGCTCTTTGCCACCGTCAGCTCTATCCCACCTGGCAAGCTCGACTTCCAAATACTCCAATGATTTTTGATGGTCTGCGTCCCGCCACGCAATAAAATACCTACATCCATTGTAACAACTAAAAAAAGGATGCTGCCCACAAACTCCACCACTACCGCATTCTCCTACAAGAGCTGGCTGTTGCACGAGTGGAATCATAATCGGCGAACCAGAACTTCGGGCTCCCACTCTTCCGTTAAAAAAAATGCCGTTCAGCTCTGAAAACACTCCACCAAGCTGCTTGTTAGCTCGTTCTAGCAGTGGGCAGAACTCTGATGCTAAACAATCAATGTACCAATCTGCCGAAGTAACAGAATCATGCTCTAGCACATATTGAATTTCGTCTCTAGATGCACCTTGAGCAGCCATTTGAGTAGCTCCGCTATGGCGTATCCGATATGGCGTTAAAACTAATAGCTTCTTTGTCCTCGGGCTGACAAGCCCTAGTCTTCGGCTCCACGTTGTTACCCGACGACCAAAATCCGGTCTTTTGCGCTCTCTAACATTAACCAATAACGTTTTATGTTTATCCTGCAAGTCCCTTACACGAGGTGTATGCGAGTAACTTTGTATAGCCAAGGCTAACTGTTCGGTTATAGGCCATAGCTCTGACACCTGTCCTCTTTGCTTTTTAGCCTTTGGAATTCTCAAGAAAAACTGTTGATCAACCGCCGTGGGATCTGGTACCCATAAAGCATCGCTAAGCATTTCAATGAGTTGAATAGGCCGCTTTAGTGTTTCAAATGCAATCCACGTAAATAGCCGGCTCGTTGCATCCAATATTGACTCGCCTAAAGGCTTAGTCACCATAGCCCGCCTAACAACTTCGACCTCTGAACTTGTTAGAGCACCTCGAGTTTCATGCCATTCAAGTATTATCTTCTTTGACATATTTCTACCAAACTTAATTGCTTCCAACTCTAAAGCATGAATTTCATCCGCACCGGCCAAACCGTTCTGCGCTGAGTATCTGTAAAACGACCTAAGCTCTCTCCCATTACGCGATGATCCCACTATGATGCTGAACAAGTCCCCCAAGGACAAACATGAAAAATCTCCCCAAGATTTATTCCATTGTTTTTCGAGGCACGAAAGTCCATAACTAACGCTCGGGAGAAGGTGAGGACTAACCGACTTAAGCTTGAACTTCAAGTAGTCTTTCGCTGCATCGATAATTATAGCAGGGAGCTTGTATTTACCCAGGTCTATTGAGTACCGCTGCCCACGCCACAAAGCTTCAATTTTAAAAGCGCTAACATCGATAAAAAATGGATCCAATGAGTCAGCTCGACATTCAATGTATAGCCTGCCAGATTCATCACGAAACTCACCGAGATTATTCTGCTCAATCATCATTTGCAATCCTACTATTGTTGTTTTTGATCAACCTAGTTCTAGTCATATCTCTGATAGCCCGCTTAGCGTAACTTTTCAGTGAACCAGGGCTACCCCAACCCCCCATGTAAATTATATGATCAATTTCAGTAGAGTTATTCTCTAACAAACTCGCCGCCTCGTATAGACGATTAAAGACAGCATGCCTGACAATATGCCAATGAAAGCTATCGACACATTCCAAACGTATAACCTTTGATATCTTGCTCGCTGAAGAGTAAGAAAGTGGGCTGCCCGCGTTAACCGATCCATGAGATACAAACAAAAAATCATGTTCCAAAAACACTGTAAAGAGGTTTTCTTTGTAACCCTTGACTCTATACCCAGACACATACTCTTCAATGTATCTAATAAGATCTTCATCCTCTGGAGCAAAGTAAAGTAATCGTCCATATGTTTTGACAAGAGGATTATTTGGTGTTCTTGGGTCTACATAATCTGCGCCTCGCTCTTCAATACGAATAATCTCTAATGATGGGTAATCCCCTGTAAGATCCAAATCTACCAGTCGGAGAGCGAGCGCTTCACCAATCCTTAGCCCAAACCTTAGAACCAAACGCCATAGAATATAATTCCTCAAATGCTGGCCACGCTTATCAGTAGCGTTGTCCAACCTGAATTTCAGTAGTTCATCAATCAAAAGCAATTCATTATCAGTCAGATCTTGAGCGATAGGATCAAAATTACCTCCGACCATTACATCAGACCAAGCTTTCTTATGACTCTCGATAAGCCTCATATAGTTGACATTACTATTCAATTGATTACTTACTAGCGGAGTGAAGTTTTCAACAAACCACAACGAAAATGTGCTACAGCTATGAAGCACCTTAGTTACATATCGATTTATCTGAGTCCCGTTTCGGGGTGGACATATAACTTTTTCCAGCCATCGAGAAAAACTCCTGATGGTTTTGAAATCTACACCATGCCCTTCTAGCAGCATTGTTTCAATATCAACGCAATTTACCCTTGCCCAAGTAAACAGGAAAGAAACATGATAAAATATTGTCCTAATACTGGATTTAAACCTTCGACTACCCATTGAGTACGACACTTCATAAACACTTGCACTCAAACTAGGCACATATATCTTATCAGCTACCAATATATATCTGGCCAACCTGCCATCTGAAAATTTTACGACCTTGTACTCTAGCTCTACAAACTTCTTAGAGACAGTAGCCACTTTAAGCATAAATAACTCCATCGGACATACCAGCCCACGCCGCACACTTAACAAAACTATAAGCACCTAGATCCTGCAAACAAACTTTATTAAAAAAAGTATGCATTGCGGCCTTGAGCCTTGTTCGAGAATGAAGAAGTTTTATTGATCTGATAACAAGCGGTAAGACGCTAAACGCTAGCGCCCAATAAAAAAAAGAAATCGATTCGGATCGATATTGACGCATAGTCCTGCACCCCGACGATAGCTCAGTCATGGGGGCACAGATGCGGGGCCGCGGGCAATTCCGTCGTCTACCTGCTATCCAAAAGCCCTAGGTGCTTCATTGGCACTGCTGCTCAAGGTAGACCGGTGAATTGTGATAATCAACCCCCCAATCACTGTTCACAACGACCTCCAGGGACATTCCACTGCCTCGGGTATCTAGGCACCCAGCATTCAGGTAAATCATGGATAAAGCCGAAGCTGACCGTCATGACAAAATGCTGGAGCTGGCAGAGTTACTGGCTGAAGTACTGCAAAAAGCTGTGCCGTCCTTGAACGAACAGCAAGTCGAAGAAGCAGGCATCTACATGGCGAAAAATCGCGATATTTTTGCCAAAGCCTTCAAGAGCCAGCCAGACGCGTTGTCTGAGCTGCTGACCGACAGCGAGTAAACACCCGCAGCCGTCACCGGGCTCTCGCCATTGGGCAGAGCCCGACCTTGTGACGCGCCAGCAAGACGGTCATTCGCCGAACAACATTTTTTTCGCCAGTTGATCCGACACCCTTGCCGGTGAGCGTTTTTCGGCCTGAGCGTGGGCATAGATGCCGGTCAGTCGCTCGCTGATGCGCAGCAGTTGCTGGTTGATGGCTTCAGGTTGCGCCCCTTGATGGGTCAACGCCATGAAGATCAACCCACCCGAATTGATCACGTAATCCGGTGCATACAGAATGCCTCGGCGCTCCAGTTGGTCACCCACTTGCAAATTGGTCAGCTGGTTGTTGGCGCACCCCGCCACGGCCGAACAGCGCAGTTGCGCCACGCTGTGCCAGTTGAGCACACCGCCCAGCCCACACGGCGCAAGAATGTCGCACGGGGTACTGAGCAATGCTTCCGGGGCAACCGGATGCGCGCCCAGTTGATCCATGGCCAGTCGCACTTTGCCCGGGTCTGTGTCGCTGACCAAGAGCTCGGCGCCTGCTGCGTGCAGTTGTTCTGCAAGAGCAAAGCCGACCTTGCCCAAGCCCTGAATCGCCACCCGCAGCCCTTCAAGGTTGTCGCTGCCCAGTCGCCATGACGCCGTGCTGCGAATCCCCGCGAACACCCCCATCGCTGCATGAGGCGAAGGGTCGCCTGCCGCGGTGGTGCTGGTGACGTGCTGTGTGTATTGAGCGATGCAATCCATGTCCGCCGTTGATGTACCGCTGTCGATGGCCGTGATATAGCGCCCGTCCAGTTGTTCGACACAACGACCGAACGCCTCAAACAGGGCTGCGCGGCTTTCAACATGAGGGGCTCGCATAATGACGGCTTGGCCGCCGCCCGCAGCCAGCCCGGCCAGTACCGCCTTGTAACTCATGTCTTGAGCCAGGCGGACCGCATCGTTGATCGCACTTTCGTCATCGGGGTAAGCCAGATAACGGCAACCGCCCAGTGCAGGCCCCAATTGGCTGTTGTGAATGGCAATCACCGCTTTTAGCCCGGTGACAGGGTCGACACTAAGGTACAGCGACTCCAGACGAGCGCTTTGCATGAGAGCAAACATGTTCCAGCCCTCGAGAGGTGACAGGTAATGGCCAGTATAGGCGTCGCCTGAAATATCGTTGAAGTACGCAGGCATAAGCCCGAACAACCTGTGAGGTTTCGGGCATATGTTGCCGTGCTCAGACCGGGGTATCGGGCTGCCGTGACGGGTGCGCCTGGATGAACGCAGGGTGTTGGGCAGCCAGTCGTGCCACGCGCGCGATGCGGGGCAAATCTGCCAGCGACACACTAAAACGCTCGGCTGCATACACCTGTGGAATCAGGTACACATCCGCCAGACCCGGCTGCGGGCCAAAGCAAAAATCGCTGTCGCCAATCAATTGCTCGACGGCCGCCAACCCTGACGAGATCCAGTGAGTGATCCACTGCGTGACGTGCGCTTCATCTTGCTCCAAAGCCCGCAATTGATTGAGCACGCTGACGTTGTGCAACGGATGAATATCGCAGCCGATCACACTCGCCACGCCGCGTTCATGGGCGCGGGTGATCAGGTTGGCAGAGAGCAGCGGCGGCTGCGGATAACGCTCTTCGAGGTACTCGATGATTGCCGGGGATTGCGTCAGCACATCGCCCTCATCGGTGCGCAAGGCCGGTACGCGGCCTTGTGGATTGAGCTTCAGGTATTGAGGCTGCCGATGCTCACCGCCCCCGGCCGCGATCAGGTTGACCGCAACCGACTGATAATCCAGCCCCTTGAGCGCCAGCGCGATACGCACCCGATACGAGGACGTCGAGCGATAGTAGGTAAAGAGTTCCATGACTCGCTCCTTAACGCGCTGCGATCACCTTGCCACGGCATTCGCCAAAGCCGATCGGGGCAACACCTTCGCGCGTGCAACGGGCACGCAGAATAATTTCGTCGCCGTCTTCAAGGAATTTACGTACCTCACCCGAGGCTAATTCAACCGGGGTTTTTCCGCCCTCGGTGAGTTCCAGCAGGCTGCCCAATTGCGAGCGTTCAGGCCCCGACAGCGTGCCCGAACCAAACAAATCACCGGCTTGCAGTTGGCAACCGTTGACGCTGTGATGCGTCACCAACTGCGCGGCCGTCCAGTACATGTTCAGGGTATTGCTCAGTCCCAGGCGATGAGGTGCCAGGTTTTGCTCGCGCATGGCCTGTGTCAGCAGCAGCACTTCAAGTTCAATGTCGAGCGCGCCATGGGCCTGATCCTGCTCATCCAGCAGGTACGCCAGCGGCTGCGGATCTCCTGCAGGGCGTTTGGGCTGGGCACGGCGGAACGGCTCCAGCGCTTCAGCCGTCACTACCCACGGTGAAATGGAGGTAATGAAACTTTTCGACAGGAAGGGCCCCAACGGCTGATATTCCCACGCCTGAATGTCCCGGGCCGACCAGTCGTTGAGCAGACAGAAGCCAGCGATGTGTTCCCCCGCTTCACTCACCGGTATGGCATCGCCCATCTCATTGCCCTGGCCGATCCAGATGCCCAGCTCCAGTTCGTAATCCAGGCGGGCACACGGGCCAAAGCTCGGCTCGCTCTGGCCGGCTGGCAAGGTCTGCCCTTTGGGACGACGCACCTCTGCGCCCGACGCGCGGATAGTGGAAGCCCGACCGTGATAACCAATCGGTACATATTTATAGTTGGGCAACAGCGGGTTATCGGGACGGAACAGCTTGCCGACGTTTTTCGCATGTTCGATGCCCACGTAAAAGTCGGTGTAGTCACCGATTCGGGCAGGCAGGTGCAGTTGGCAATCGGCAGCCAGAGGCAACAGTGTGGCGCTCTGCGCTTCGATTTTTCCACGCAAGGTGCTGCCTTCAACGAACAGTTCGAGCAAGCGCTCGCGCAGCGCGACCCGAGCATTGCGCCCCAATGCGAAGAAAGCATTCAACGTGCCGCCCAGGGTCGCCTCTACCGCCACCTTGGCGTGGCCTTCAAACAGACCGGCCGCCAGCCCCGCTTCCAGGTCCAGGATGTGATCGCCTATGGCAACGCCGCTGCGGGGCGTCGAACCGGCAAGGCTGAACACGCCCAACGGCAAGTTCTGCAACGGGAAATCGCTGTGCCCGTTGGCAGAGGCGATCCAGCTACGGGCAAGAGTGGACTGGGTCATGCTTATCTCCGATTCGGGGTGAAGGTGGCAGGCAAGGAGGCCCAGCACGCGTCGTATTGGGTTTGCAGTTGCGGGCATTCAAGGGCGTATCGGGTCGGACGCAACACTTGGCTGGTCTCGAACATGAAGGCCATGGTGTTATCAATTTTGCTCGGTTGCAGATCTGCCGCAATGGCTTTACTGCAGGTGTCGCCATCCGGGCCATGGGCGCTCATGCAACTGTGCAACGAGGCGCCGCCGGGCAGAAAGCCTTCAGCCTTGGCGTCATAGCTGCCTTGGATCAGGCCCATGAATTCATTCATCAGGTTGCGATGGAACCACGGTGGCCGGAAGGTGTTTTCAGCCACCATCCAGCGAGGCGGGAAGATCACAAAGTCGAGGTTGGCCAGGCCAGGAACGCTGGTGGGCGAGGTCAAAACCGTAAAAATAGACGGGTCGGGATGGTCGAAACTGACCGTGCCGATGGTATTGAAACGGCGCAGGTCGTATTTGTACGGCACGTTGTTGCCGTGCCACGCCACCACGTTAAGTGGCGAATGATCCAGCTCACAGCCCCAAAGTTCGCCGAGAAACTTTTGCACCAGCAAAGTGGGTTGCTGACGTTCTTCGTAGTGGGCCACCGGACTCAGGAAGTCCCGCGGGTTGGCCAGACCATTGCTGCCAATCGGGCCCAGATCCGGGAGGCGCAACGGCGCCCCGTGGTTTTCAGCCACATACCCGCGTGCCTGTGCATCCAGCAACTCCACACGGAACTTCAGGCCGCGCGGAATAACAGCAATTTCCAACGGAGCCAGATCCAGCCGCCCTAATTCAGTGGCAATCCGCAGACGCCCTTGCTCAGGAACAATCAACCATTCGCCGTCAGCGTTGAAAAACACACGCTGCATCGAAACAGTGGCGCAATAGTTATAAATGCTGATGCCTGAAGGGTGTTCTGCCGCACTGTTGGCAACCATACCCACCAGACCGTCGATGAAATCCGTGGGTTCGTTGGGGATTGGCAGTGGGTTCCAGCGCAAGCGGTTGGGGGTCACCGGGCCGAGCGTGCGGCCCGTCAGTTGCCGCTCAAGCTTGCTGAATGCAGGGTGATTGGCGGACGGCTGGATGCGATACATCCACGTGCGTCGCGCTTCGCTGCGGGTCATGGTGAAGGCAGTGCCCGACAGTAATTCGGCGTACAGGCCGTAAGGGGCTTTTTGCGGGGAATTCTGGCCAACCGGCAAGGCGCCGGGCAATGCCTCACTGCAGAATTCGTTGCCGAACCCGGATTGATACTCAAGGGTCGACGAAGACGGTTCGAGGTTCATGGAGCCTCCAGAGTGGAGAAAGCAGTTAACTGCGCTCAGCTCTGAATCAGTGTGCGCACCGCTGCGTTATTTTTATCGTAATTCAATTACGCATAACGTAATTTGATTGCCGATAAGCGTCAAGCTATAAAGACGCCCATTCATCCCGAGATGTAAGCCATTCCATGGACAAGCCCCGTTCCAGCGCCGAGACCACAGGCAAGCAAAAAGTACGTTCCGCCGAAGTCGGGACCGACATTCTTAAAGCACTGGCCGAGTTGTCGCCCTCCACTTCGCTGTCGCGTCTGGCCGAGCATGTGCAGATGCCGGCGAGCAAAGTACATCGTTATTTGCAGGCGCTGATTGCCAGTGGATTTGCCGAGCAAAACGCCGCCACCAACCATTACGGTCTGGGGCGTGAAGCCTTGCGTGTGGGTCTGGCCGCGTTGAACAGCATGGATGTGGTGAAGGTCGCCACTGTTCCCCTGTCCGAACTGCGCGATGACTTGAACGAAACGTGCTTCCTGGCGGTGTGGGGGAATCAGGGAGCGACAGTGGTGCACATTGAGCCAGCGGTGCGTGCCGTCACTGTGGTCACTCAATTGGGGTCGGTACTGCCGCTTTTAAGCTCATCGACCGGTTTGGTGTTCAATGCGTTCCTGCCTGACCGCGAAACCCGAGAGTTGCGCGCACTGGAGCTCAGCAGTGAGCACCTGCACCCGCTGCAAGTACCTGAAACCTGCGAGCAGATGTGCGAGACGATTCGTGAGCGCGGCCTGCATGTGGTTCACGGTTTGTTGATGCCGGGGGTCGATGCATTATCGGCGCCGGTTTTTAATGCAATGGGCAAGGTTGCCGCCGTGTTGACGGTGGTGGGCCCGGCGTCGCTGTTCCATCCAGACCAACAAGGCCCGGCGGCCAGCCGTGTATTGGCTGCCAGCCAGGCCATCAGTTGGCGTATGGGTTATCAGCAGCGCTGATACCCGCAGGGTTTACCTGCTCCACTGATATTTGGCTTCATCCAGCAGTTTGCGCATGATTTTTTCGATGTCATACAGCGAAGGCTTGCGGATGCGATCGGCTTCATCAAACGTCCAGGGCTTGGAGAAAGCCTGGGTCAGCCCCTGGACATAGGTGGGCTCACGGTCTTGTATCAAACACGCGATACCGACCTCGTAAAGGGATTCGCTGGAGACCAGTTCAAGTGTGACCGGATCGTCCACGATGTTGATAAACACCTCCCTGCAATCCAGACCATACCCTTCGAGTTGCTTGTTCAAAAAGGTTCGGATGCGATCATTTAACGCACTCAGCAATTGCAGTTTTTTAAAGTCATCAATAACGTAGTTCACAGTGTCACTCCTGTAACGGCCTCCCCCAGTGCTTTCGTCCTGACAACATCATTGTGTCAACACCTGTATTTTTTCAGCGAACTGCGGGGGGGATGAAAGGGAAAATTAGCTGTTCCAGTGTTCTTTGGCATGCGCCAGCAGCTCTTGCATAAGCGCTTCCACTTCACGAACAGACGGGCTGCTCACGCGAACAGCTTCGTCATAGACCCAATGCTTCGAGAAGCACCCGGTCACTGCGGTGTCGTGGATCTGAACGTTGCCCCATTCCAGTGTGTCATTGCCCAGGGCATTCAAGTCCTGACTGAACGTCACGACAGGCTCGGCGGCATTGCTGACGGTGGTGATGTAAACCTGCTGACTGTCTGTTCCGTGCGCTTCAAGCCTGGCATTCAGGAACTCACGTACGCGCGCATCGATTTCCTGGTTTGGCTTGAGGGTGAAGTCGACTTCAGCAGTATTTTTATCAATCGTGTTCAAGGTAAAACTCCTTTTATGACTACCTGCCCTTCAGCCTCATGCTGAAATTCGAAAGCAGGCAGAAACCTTTCGATGACTTATTAAATGCGATGTGCCACTGAGCCAAGCACTACATAGTTATTGGCGGGATGCTCGCAAAAAGTCCTAAGAGATCCGTGCTAGACAGCCGCATCAGGCATTTCACTATTGCTGAAGTTGTAACAGAGATTGTCTGAAAGCAGTCTTACTCCCGCTTCGCCGACACCTTATTCTTGCCCCCGGTTTCAGGCGCACTGCCGAAGCCCCACGGGCATTGAGTCGTGAAGATTCTGCCGACCGAATTCAGTCCCAGGCCTTACAGGTTTTGGGCACCCCAGGTTCACCCTGACGTTGATTTGTAGCTCCTTGATCGAACGTCTTCCTTGGCCGCTGTCTTTACAGCGGCCTTTTTTATGCGCGTTAAAAACAGTGCCACTGCGCTTGGGCAAGGTATTTACAACACCATCGTCAACAACGGTGCTGCGAAGAGATTGAGGATACCGGTGAGCACCATTACCAGTCCGGCGACAGAGCCTTCTTCGCTGCCCACCTCGCGAGCACGACTGACGCCCGCACCGTGGGCGCCAATGCCAAATAACGCACCCCGCGCCAAACTGCTGCGCAGCGGCAACCACTTAAGCAGAATTCCGCCCAGCAACGCACCAAACACGCCCGTGAACATCACGAAGACAGCGGTCAATTCAGGCACGCCACCCAAGTCTTGAGCCAGCGGCATGGCAAACGGGGTGGTAATCGAGCGCGGCACCAACGACAGGGTCAGCGACGTGTCCAGCGCCAGCGCTTTGGCCAGCCAGAACGAGCTGCCAATAGACACCGCGCTGCCCGCCAGCATCCCCAGCAACAGCGCCACCCAGTGCTTGGCCAGCAACAAGCGCTGCTGCCAGATAGGAACGGCAAAGGCTACCGTGACCGGCCCCAGAACGAGCATCAGCCAATGGGTATTGCTGGAATATTCGGCGTAAGCCGTGTGCAGCGGCACCGCCACAGCGAGCAGCAAGGCAGGTACGAGGATCAGCGGCGACAATATGTAACGACCGGTGCGGCCATACAGCCAACGACTCAAGCCGTAGGTCGCCAGGGTTAGGAGCAGCCAGAACATCGGCATCCATTCAAATTTCATGGCGCAGCCTCCAGCGACACACAGCCTCGACCGTAAACGCGGTGGCAATCATCACCAGCAACGTGCTGACACCGATCACCAGCAAAATACGCCAGCCTTCATCACGCACCAGTACCCCGTAATCGAGCAGGCTCATCAAGGCGGGAATAAAAAACAGCAGCATCTCGGCCATCAATACGCCTGCGCCCAGTTGCAGCGCGGCTGGCTTGACCCAGCCCAGCGCAAAGGCCAACAGCAACAACGCCATGCCCACAACACCACCGGGGATGGGGAGGTGCAACCACGCCGAAATCTGACAACCGAGAAAGTAGATAGCCAGCAATACGGCGATTTCGCTCACTAACCGACCCAAACGTTTTACATCGAAGCGTTTCATTTCGTTTCCATCCTGAACAGGCTTTCAGTGTAAGGACCCCTCTTCCATCTCGAAAACGAATTGTTAGACTGGCAGCCATTCCAAAAGGGAATTTCACGCATGGAACTCAAACAACTGCGCACTTTTATTGAAGTCGCCCGTGCGGGCGGGTTTACGCAGGCCGCTCACACGCTGCATATCAGTCAATCGGCCGTAAGCAAGCAAGTGGCGCAACTGGAGCACAACCTTGGCACGCCGCTGTTCGACCGCCTCGGTTCGCACGTTCGACTTACTGCAGCGGGCAATGTGGTGTTGCAACGGGCTAATGACATGCTGCGCCTGCAACAAGAGTTATTGAGCGAGCTGGACGACTTGAGCCACTTAGCCCGCGGCGAATTACGCCTGGGTCTGCCGTTATTGGGCAGCGATGCGTTGTTTGCCAACTTGTTTGCCGAATACCGACGCCGCTATCCCAACGTTCAGGTGCAATTGCTGGAGGGCGGCAGCCTGGTGGTTGAGCAGGCAGTGTTGAGCGGAGAGCTGGAGCTGGGCGGCAGTTTGACGCCGAAGAACCCGAGCTTCGCCTACCAACCCTTTTGCGACGAGCCGCTGGACGCGTTATTGCCTGCCGATCACCCGTTGGCCGAAGGCGCAAGCGTGCGCCTGGAGCAATTGGCTGAGACGCCTTTTCTGCTCTATCAGCGCAGTTTTGTGTTGAACGACCGGTTACTGCAGGCCTGCCAGCAATTGGGATTTACCCCCAAAGAAGGCGGACGCAGCGGGCAGTCGGACTTTTTGGTGGCGCTGGTGGCGGCCGGCCAGGGGGTTGTGTTGCTACCCAGCGTGGTAGCACGCGGGCTGGTGCGCCCCGGCGTTGTGAGGCTAAAACTCATCGCGCCGCAGGACTTGCGATGGGACATCGCGTTCATCTGGCGCGACGGTGCGTATTTGTCTCGCGCAGCCCAAGCCTGGCTTGAGCTGCTGCGCGAACGACCGGTTACTGGGTCAGCGCGTTGATAAAAGCCTCAACCCAAGGCTCGCAGTCACTTTCCGGGGTCACGGTTTCGCTGGCGTCCAGACGCAACATTGGCTGAACTTCACGCACGCCCAACTCCATGAACAACTCGTTCATCAACTGACCGCCGCCACAGTAGGTATCGCCATAACTCTCATCACCGAGCGCGATCACGCCGCCCGGCAAACCTCGCCAGGCAGCCGGCAGTTGGTCACGAATGGCGTTGTATAACGGCGCCAGATTGTCCGGCAGCTCTCCCATGCCGGTGGTCGAGGTCACCGCCAACAAGGCGTCGGGCGCAAACGCCTGGACATCGGCCAGGGTTGCGCGGGTATTGAAGTACACCTCGCACCGGGCATCGGTCAGTAATTGTTTGGCATGACGGGCAACTTCTTCTGCGGTGCCATACACCGAGCCACAAAGGATGGCGACTTTCATCAATCTGATCCTGTCACTGACTAAAAGCCCGGGATATTAGCAGGTGATGCCGCGTTTCGGTGATGGCACGTGGACAGCCCGTACCTTTGTCTTAGAATGCATGAGGCCTACTGGCGCATTTGTCCGGGAACAATTCACTCACTTTCAGAAGAGCTGCTTGATGATCAACGCACGTTTGCTGCAACGCATGGTTGATGCGTCCCAAGATGGCATTGTGGTAGCCGAGCTTGAAGGGGACGACACTATCCTGATTTACGCGAACAAAGCCTTTGAAACGCTCACGGGCTACAGCAGTGACGAGGTCTTGTATCAGGATTGCCGATTTTTGCAGGCGGGTGATCGGGACCAGGTCGCCCTGCAAGTGATCCGCGATGCAATGGCCCGTGGCGAGCCGGTCCGTCAGCGGCTGCGCAATTACCGCAAAGATGGCACGCATTTCTGGAACGAGCTGTCGATCACCCCGGTTTTCAACGAAAGCGATCAACTGACGTACTTCATTGGGGTACAGAAGGATGTCTCTCAACAAGTGAAAGCTGAACAGCGTGTGGCGCAACTGGAAGCCGAGTTAACGGCCGTGCGCACGGAACTCGAAGCCCTGAAGGCGACGAGCGGCCTCAACAAAATGTAGAATCGATGGTCTGTTATAAACAGTTACGACTTTTATTCTCACGCTTTAGAGTTTCACCATGCCACACGATGCCCTTCTGACTCAGGACGAGTTGGATTTCATTCAGAACATGCATCAGAACCCGCTGCTCAATCAGCGGGACTCATCGTCGAGCCTGATGGTCAACGGTGTGGCACAAATACGCGATTTGCTCACGCGCCTGGCGGCTCACGAACACGTGACAATCCAGGCTCAAATCGCCAATCAGCACATGAGTTTTCCGCTGCGTCTGGTCGAGGATGAATTCCACGCTCAGCACCTGCAATTGGGTGCGCCCAGCATTTTCGAAGAGGGGCCGATGATTCGCCCCTGGCGTCTGACACTGGCTGAACCTGTTCCCTTAGAAAATGTACGCGGGCGCAGTGGTCAACTGTGGGTCAGTGAAGTGTCGTTCAAGGGAATGCTGATTGAGGTGCGCAATGGCAGTCGTCCACCGCGCCAGTTTTGCCAATGGTTCAGCCCCACCGGGTACGAACGCATTGCCGTGCGGGGCACGCTGGAACGCAAAACCGAGCTGGGCCAATACGCTTACCGTTTAAGCCAGCGTGATGAAGGTGAAACAGAACGCTTGCGTCAGTTCATCCTGCAACAACATCGTCTCGCCCACCCGGCCTTGCATGCTTAAGCTCACGCGCCTTTGAGATATGCATCCAGCCGCTGACTCATCACACCAGGGTCGCAGCCCAGACAACCGATCGACGAGTC
Source organism: Pseudomonas sp. WS 5078 (assembly GCF_012985745.1). Classification (NCBI taxonomy): domain Bacteria; kingdom Pseudomonadati; phylum Pseudomonadota; class Gammaproteobacteria; order Pseudomonadales; family Pseudomonadaceae; genus Pseudomonas; species Pseudomonas sp. WS 5078. Next base: position 97,562 of record NZ_JAAQWX010000010.1, read on the forward strand.
CAGCAATTGGTCGTGTGCCAGCTCGGACGCTTCGCCCGCCAACCAGACCGCGCAATTGACGCCCTGCACCAGACGCAACAAACGCTCGACCCGCGAATAGCTCAGCGCCCGTGTGCCCAACAAGACCACGGCGTGGGGATTAACCTTTTCGCAAATCAACGACAACTCATTCAGGGGCTGGCCAATGGCTAATACCCGGATCGCCCGATCACCGCGGGCCAGCAACAGGGCGGTCACCAATAATTGCAGTTCGTGACACAGCTCCGGCACTGCCACCAGCACGACACACTGCGAGAGCGTGGCTGAGCCCTGCATGTTCAGGCGTTGCAAGACACGTCCGCGCAGAAAGCTGTCGAGCATCAGCCATTCACTGGTGCCGCCAAACTCGTCCTGCTGATTCAATAAACGCTGCCATAGCGGCATAAAAACATGGTTGAAAACAGCCTGCGGCGGATAGCTGGAAAAAATCTGGCCGTACAGACGCTCCAGCTCACGCTCATCAAATGCACTGAGCGCGTCACTGATGCGGGTTTGCCACTGTGCGTATTCATGCGCCTGCGGGGTGGCGTCAGGCGCATCAATCTCGGCCCGGCGGGCCAGCAATTCGCCCACTTTGCTGACGGAGACACCCCGTTCAATCCAGCCTTGAACCTGACGCACTGTCTCAATATCGGTCATTGAGTACAGTCGATGCCCACTTTCGGTGCGTTTTGGCTCGATCAAGCCATAACGTCGTTCCCAGGCACGCAGCGTGACCGGGTTGATACCGGTCAGTCGGGCAACCTCGCGGATCGGATATAGACCTTCGATGTTTGCATCAGCCTCAGTCATGACGGCAGGCTCACGCTCAATAATCACGGGCATGGGATGGGCCACGTTCATGGGAAAGAGGCGAGTCTAACGCGCATTCGCTGGCGTGCAAAATCGCTTGTATAGACGAATTCGGGAATGATCCTTGCTTAGTTGACATGCGGCCCACCACCCCGGCGCTGCGTTTTATGCCTGCCCTACCCGGACAGCATCAGTCCCATGGAGATACACAATGTCTACCTCCCCTGTCACCTTGATGGTTGCGCGCCGTGTCGCCAAAGGGCGCTATCAGGAATTGATTGCCTGGTTACACGAAGGCGAACAGTTGGCCACGGACTTCCCCGGCTATTTGGGATCGGGCGTGTTAGCCCCGCCGCCTGGCGACGACGAATTCCAAATCATTTTCCGTTTTGCCGACGAAGCCACACTGCACGCGTGGGAACATTCTGTTTCGCGCAAATCCTGGCTGCTACGCGGCAGCGATCTGTTTGCCCATCCCCACGAGCACCGCGTCAGCGGCATCGATGGCTGGTTTGGCGCCGCCGGGCAACGTCCACCGCGCTGGAAGCAAGCGGTCGCCATCTGGCTCGCATTTTTCCCGGTCTCGCTGTTGTTCAACGCGGTGCTGAGCCCGTTATTGGGTGAGTTGAACCTGGTGCCCCGCGTGTTACTCAGCACATTGGCCCTGACGCCACTGATGGTTTATTGGTTCATTCCGCTGTCGACCCATCTGCTGGCTGGCTGGCTGCACCGCGCACCGGACAAGACTGTGCGCACCGTCGCCCCCGCCAATAGCCGCTGAGCCCGCGCCGCCAGAACAGGAGAGCCCCGGGCATGGCCGTTGCGCAGTGGACGCTGGTATAGTTTTGCCATTACGCCACTGCACACTCCTGTTCTCCTGACCCGAGCCTGCCATGCCTTCTCACTCAGCCCCCCTTTTAATCACGGGCGCCGGCCAGCGCATCGGCCTGCACTGTGCGCAGCAATTGTTGGCAGACGGTTATTCCGTGATCTTCAGCTATCGCACTGAAAAACCCGGCGTGCAGACCTTGCGCGATCTTGGGGCCACGGCGATACAGGCTGATTTTTCAACCGAGCACGGCATTCTCGCGTTCATCGAACAATTGAAAAGCCATACCGACACCCTGCGCGCCATTGTGCACAACGCATCGGCTTGGCTTCCAGAAAGCGATGACACTCAAATCAGCGATTTCACGCAGATGTTCAGCGTCCATATGCTCGCGCCCTACCTGATCAACCTGCACTGCAGTGAGCTGCTGGAACGCTCCACTCCCGCGGACATTGTGCACATCAGTGACGATGTCACGCGCAAGGGCAGCAGCAATCACATTGCTTATTGCGCCACGAAAGCCGGTCTCGACAGCCTGACCCTGTCATTCGCAGCTAAACTGGCGCCACGGATCAAAGTCAACGGCATCGCACCGGCGCTGTTGATGTTCAACCCGGACGATGACGCGACATACCGCACCAAAGCCCTGGCCAAGTCTGCGCTGGGGATCGAGCCTGGCGCAGAGGTTATTTATCAAAGCCTGCGTTATCTGCTGGACAACCCCTATGTCACCGGCACCACCCTGACCGTTAATGGCGGTCGGCATCTCAAATAAGCCGTCCTCGAGGAAGTATTTTAATGAGCACATCATTGCCTGAGCATTACCGCGAGATCCTGGTGGGTCTCGGTGAGGACCCTGACCGCGAAGGCTTGCTCGACACCCCGAAACGCGCCGCCAAGGCGATGCAATACCTGTGTCACGGCTACGGCCAGAGCCTTGAAGAGATCGTCAACGGCGCGCTCTTCGCCTCGGACAGCGATGAAATGGTGATCGTTGCCGACATCGAGCTGTACTCCTTATGCGAACACCACCTGTTGCCCTTTATCGGCAAGGCCCACGTCGCCTATATCCCGACTGGCAAAGTACTCGGTTTGTCGAAAGTCGCGCGCATTGTCGACATGTTCGCCAGGCGCCTGCAGATTCAGGAAAACCTGACACGGGAAATCGCCGATGCCATTCAAGGCATCACCCACGCTGCCGGGGTGGCGGTGGTCATTGAAGCCAAGCACATGTGCATGATGATGCGCGGCGTCGAAAAACAGAATTCAACCATGAACACGTCGGTCATGCTCGGCGCGTTTCGCGAGCCCAGTACCCGTACGGAGTTCTTGCAACTGATTGGACGGAGCAAGCCGTAATGCCACAACTACAGCCAGGAATGGCCCGTATTCGCGTCAAGGACCTGTGCCTGCGCACCTTCATTGGCATCAATGAAGACGAAATCCGCAACAAACAGGATGTGCTGATCAATCTCACCATCCTGTACGCGGCACAAGAAGCCGTGCGCGATAACGACATCGACCACGCGCTCAACTACCGCACCATCACCAAAGCGGTGATTGCCCACGTTGAAGAAAATCGCTTTGCCCTGCTGGAACGGCTGACCCAGGAATTACTGGATCTGGTGATGGCTAACACGGCGGTGTTGTATGCCGAAGTAGAAGTCGACAAACCGCATGCCCTGCGCTTTGCCGAATCGGTCTCAATTACCCTGGCGGCCAGCCGCTAAGCTGCCCCCCTTTTACACCCGGAGCTCCCAATGACTGACCAGGAACGCCTTGAACTCGAAGCAGCCGCCTTTCGCCGCCTCGTTGCCCACCTCGACAGCCGCAAAGATGTACAGAACATTGACCTGATGAACCTTTCGGGCTTTTGTCGCAACTGCCTGTCCAAGTGGTACAAGGCCGCAGCCGATGAGCGCCAGATCGAGCTGAGCCTGGATGACGCCCGCGAAGTGGTCTACGGCATGCCGTATGCCGAATGGAAAGCCCAGTACCAGAAAGAAGCTTCTGCCGAACAGGCGGCGGCGTTTGCCCAAGGAAAACAGCATGACTGATCTGAATACCCTGCGCGCCAGCCTGAACAGCGGCGAACATGTTTTTGCCGATACGTTGGCCTTCATCGCCGAGCATTACGATTACCAGCCACACGCATTCACCAACGGCGACGTGGAAAACGCCGCCGGGCAAAACGAAGGCTCGTGCAAAACATTGGGTCTGGCTTTACTCGAAGGGTTGAGCGATCAGGAAGCGCTGCTGGCATTTGGCGAACATTACCGCTGCGTACTGGCGACACCGGAAGGCAGCGATCACGGCAACATTCGCGCGTTGATCGCTCACGGTCTGGCCGGGGTGACATTCACTGCCCGGCCGCTGACGCACAAGGTTTAAACCGGGCGGCCTGACCCGAAGTACTGCGCCAGGCCGCTGTAACAAGTGGCCAGGTGATAGGGGGTGGTTGAGGGCATGTCTGCGCGGCTGACCCGACCTTGCGGGTCCAGGCACTCGTACCAGCCAGCGTCGTGCAAAAAATGCTGCTGCAACGCCTGCAACTGGCGTTGCAGACGCTCAATGCAACCGTGCCGCAGGGTGAGCGCTCGCACATACTCGGCCTGCGCCCAGATCCGTTGAGTGCCATCGCGCACTTGCCCGTCACTGCCCAGCATGCCGCACACCGCGCCGGTTTGTGCATCCACCCCAACCTGTTCGGCATAACCGAATGCGCGATCCAGCGAATCGTGCAGTGCTGTCGTGCGCAACAAAGGCGAAGACTGCAACAGGAAATACCATTCGAATTGATGCCCGGGCTCAAACCAGTTGTCCGTCGCACCGCAGGGTTTTTCCAGCATCACGCCGTGCCCGGGGGCAATAAAACGCTTTTGCATGCCCTCGGCCAGCGCCAGCAACGCGGTGCGGGTGGGCACATCTTCACGCACCGAGAGCGTTGCCAAAAACCCTTCCGCCAAATGCATCAACGGGTTCTGCAGCGGTCCGCTGCCCAGCGTCGACCAGTCCCGGTTCAAGCTGGCTTCATACAAACCGCTGCCATCGCTGAAACGCTCGGCCACGACCTTTAACGCTGCATTGAGCACCGATTCAACCAACGGCTCACGGACCTTGGCCCAGTAATGGGCACAGGCAAAAATGATGAAAGCGTGGGTATAAAGGTCTTTGCGCTGATCCAGCGGCGCGCCTTGCGGATCAATGCTGTAGAACCAGCCGCCGTGCTCGGCGTCATGAAAATGTTGCTGCAACGAGCGGAACAGCGCCGCTGCACGCTCGGCCGCGTCTGCAAATGCCGAGTCACCGATCAGGCTGGCAAACACGTACAGCTGACGGGCACAGGCCATGGCGCGATAACGCTGGGGCGCCAGGGGTTGATGTGCAGCGCTCAACGCTTCATAGGGCAGCGCCAGCTCGGCATTCCAGCCGGGGCCTTGCCACAACGGCACGATGACCTGACGAAAGTGCTGCTGCACGGCCGCAAACCGGGCAATCAGTTCGGGAGGAAAAACAGGGCTGGTTACATCGGGCATCGGCAAGATTCGTCACGGCTGGGGCGTTTGCGCGACATGATACACCCAAAGCTGGCCGGCACCGATGAGGGCGTTCCTTGCCACCCCGCGCTGCGCATAACGCCTCGCCCGTGCGGTTTTTAGTGCAACCGCGATTTTGCGCAGAAAGCTGCACAACCATTTTCGAATAAAGCCCCAATCCCACACGCCAACCCGCGCAGTAGAAGGCCTCGGGAGTCCCTGGCAAAAACGTGCTGGGCATTGCGCAACAACCTGCGCAATTTACCCGGCATTGAGCACCAGCCTGCACCCGGCCAGCAGGGGAATGTGCCGTTTTACAAGGGCCACAGGAGGGTTGGCATAAGTCTTGAGAGAGGCTGTCTTTTAACCGACGCGGGCGTCACACCTGCGGGAGCCTCAGACATGGCCAACAGCATCCCTCGCCGAAACCCCAACAACATCAACCGAAGCAGACTGGACGCCAAAGTAGCGCTTGGCGTATGCCCGCTTAGCAAGCCCACCTTGCAACTGGTGCCACTGCGTTACGGATTAGTGGACAACCTGGCGCTGGACCCCGCCGACGCCCTGCCCATGCCCTACCGCCTGAGCAGCCGCCCGCTTGGGGTACGGTTGCCCCGTGACGGCTGGTTGTATGTGATCGACAGTGACACAGGTGTGTTGTCTGAATACCGGCTACTTGACGGCCTGCTCACCCAATTGCTGCTACAGGGGACAACCGTCACGGACGATGAGCGCCAGACGTCAATCGGCCCGCCTCATTTGATTGTGTCCAGGCACAGCACTTTGTATGTCACGTATGCAGAGACGCAGTGGACGGCTAAACAATGCCGGCAAGTGCTCAACTCAGCCGAAGAACGCGCTCACTTTATGCAACCGGTGCATCTCGGCATGATGGACTGCCAAACGGGCGGTACACACGTGCTCACACCGCAAATGGCCGAGCAATGGCTGGCCGAAGTGGCCACAGAGTCAGTGGCCTATCATCAGCAGCACCTTGGCCCGAACGCAACGCTGGCTGAACACGCGGCGTACACCGAACGACAGCGCCTGCTTGCCGAAGTCCCTGAACACGAGCGCCAGCCCTACCTGTGGGAGCAGCCCCGACGCTTCACACCGATGTCCATGGGCACCCTGGCCAGCAGCGTGGCGCTGGGCTATCACTTTGACACCCTGTATTTGGTGCTGGATGACACGCTGGGCGTTTTACGTGACTTGGCCAACTATCAGGACGAAGTCGTAGGCTGGGTAACTGAATGGGCCAACGGTGGGGCGCAAAACGGGAACAACGAGCGTGATTACCTGTTGGGGTGTTACATCGAGTCCCTGACGTGGTTAGCCGAGTCGGACTGGCAAACATTCGCGGCCACCCTCGATGACCCGGCCATCCAGGCAATGCTGGAGGATTTCAAAAAACTGCCTGAGCCCGAGCGCGCGGTGACGGGCAAAGCGCTGCACGAGTACCTCAATCGCGGCGGACTGATGACGCCGCCCCCCAACACATCGACTCCAGCAGCCCTTGAAGCCCTGCGGCGCGACGCTGAGATAGATGCCCTTACGCTGCAAACGCCTACGCCGGGGCAACAATTGCTCGCGCTAAGAGCCATTGAACAGACCGATCGCCGTTATTACACACGTGAGCATTTTCGCGTAGCACCCACTGCTTTCGTCGAGAACCATTTCGAGGCGTTGATTACCCTGGGTAAAAAACGCAGTAGCGATACCCAGGATATTCTGTTTGGCGCACGGTTCGGCCAGCGAGGCGTGAACGAGCTCATCGACCGCCCAGCCATGGACCGCGAGCTACAGGCGCATCGTAACGGGCTTGAACGCTGGAACCGCTTGCTGGACAGCATCACCGCTGACCGCGTTGCCCTGATAACCCGCGGCGCCTTTCACAACGCCGCCTGGTACTTCGATGCCCAACAGGCGGCGCAAGTGGGTCACGCGTTCTCGCTTGAATACGCCTGCCTGAAAGATATTTGCCGCAGCGATGAAGCGTGCGGCCAATTGCTGGCCTACATCGAGCGCAACCCGCAATTCTGTCGCCCGTTGTATTACACCTTGCCCTTTAGTGAACAAACGGCGTTGTGGGTTCAGTACGCCTTTTTATTTGCCAGCGGCATGGCCGTGTACAACAACTTGCCTGAGCAACTGGCGCGTCTGGACAGCCTGGAACGCGGTCGCCTGCCAGCGCTGGACGAGTTACCGGAAAGCACGCGCAACGTGGCCCATGCTGCACAACACGCCTGGAGCCCGGCCTTGAAACGCGGGTTGGAAACCCTCGCAGCCAGTTTTGACGGCATTGTCAAAGGCAACGCCATGCCAGACCTGGATCAATTGTTTCGCGACCTGCCACAAGCCTTGACCTTGCGCCTCTTGCAGGCCGCCAAAACTGAAGGAGCGACCTTTCACTTTGCCTCCAGGGCCGAGCGGGACAGCTTGCGTAAAACCCTGAGGGATGTCCTGGCGCTGCGCGACAGCCTATTGAAACTCAAGCATGCGCGCCAGCAGGTCAACCGCGTTGACGGCCATCGCTCACTCAAATCCCAACAGCTACTTCACGAAATCAAAACCGTTCGAAGTCAACTGACCCAAGAAGAGGCCCGACTGGCCGCCAGCATCAGCCCCATCCCGGAACTGCCGGACGAGCATGCACGGCTCTTCGGATCGACACCTGCGCGTGCAGGCATGACCGTTATCTTCCCCCCCGAAGGCCGCCATCAGGTGGCCCGCTTAATGAGCAACTTTAAAGAAGGGGTTCGCCGTGCGCCGGTGATGAACGTACTCGGGGACGGAGCGGCGCTGTTGTTGTTTGTGGCGCAGATGGTGAATTTGAATCAGATGCTTAAAGAGACATTTGGTGTTTCTCGGGAAGATCGTAAGTTTATGCCACTTGCCAGCTCTCTGGCAGCAACCAGTGCAAGTGGCTTTGCTGCTGCTCAAGGGATTTTTGATACGGCACTGAATGCTCAGATTAAAAATTTGAAAACCAGTTTAAGAGTGACCTCTGCAAGTCATTTACAAGTCACTCTGGGGAAGTTGCATGCTGGTTTGGGAACTGGGACGTATATTTTCGGCCTTATCTCAGCGGCAATTAGTTATAAGAGCTACCTCGGCAATTGGGTTGAATCCGTACGAAGCGGTAACCGAAGCGCTCAAAACGGTGCCGTAATACAGTTAATCAGTGCCAGCGGATTAGGCGCCAGCAATGCATATGGTCTCTTGAATAGTCTTGGCTCGTTACTCGACGTATCCAGGACAGCTCAAGGCCCAGCCCGAGCTGCCGCTTGGATAACATCCGGAGCTCGCCTTTCCCTTGTGTTTTACCGCTTCAGTCTTGTAGGAGGGCTGTTCACCCTGCTCGAACTGGCCGGGACCTGGCTGTTCAACCACTACAACACCAGCGCCCACGACCAGTGGCTTCAAAGTACACCGTGGGGGCTGGAAACAGACAAACAAAAGAACCTCAGCCTCGCCGGCTTTCAAAGTCACCTTCAAGCGCTACTGCAAGCCCCCTTCGTTCAAGTCGAGCGCCGTCCGGAACGCTCGTATTTGGCAGGCTGGTTCCCGGCCAATCAAGTCGGGGAGATCACCATCAATCTGCCCGGTTTAAGCCTGCAAGACTTTGAAGCGCCATTGGGCAGGCAGCCCCATCACGGGTTAAAGGTCGGGGCCCGGCGTTTTATCACGGTATTGGACGGGGGCAGACGCCCCAGAAAGTACGCGGAAGAACTCAGTGAACCGGTACAGGCCAGGCTGTTTCGTGTGGAAACGGGCGCACCTGTTACACCGGGGCTCAGGCTAAACCTGAGCTATCCGAATCACCCCGAACACATTAACGACAAGTTGCATGAAGAGCTGTTGCTTGAACTTCAGCTGAAATCTTTGGATGAACAGGGCCAACCGGTCGTGCGTTCGCACTTTATCCACTTGAACCCCTTTGAGGAGGGTCGCTATCCCTCAGCCGATCAATCGTTGCCCTCTCCTGCGTTGACATTGTTGACTGTCGACATTTGGGCATTAAAGGAAATCCCTAATGCCTGAATACCCAAACAAATCGCATTTGACCTCTGCGCCTGAATCGTTACGTCGGGCAGGTGATGTAGAACCTTTCCTGACGGGTCGCAAGACTTACCTGGCACCGTTACCTCTTCCTACGGACGCCCATCCGTACTGCCCGTATATCAGTGACATCAACGATGTGTATTTAGACTTTGGGGGCGGTAAACCCAATGTGCCCTCGTACCAGTTGTGGTTGGGAGCGCCATTTACGTTTGCCTGTTTCGTCGCTTTTGGTTTCCCGATGATCAGCGGATTTCTGGCAGTCCTGAACGACTTTTCTCCCGATCTGGTCAGGGAAGTAATAGAGGACGTTTTCTTCTTTAGCTGGCCCATAGCCATAATGATGTGGCTTTTCATAACCGCCATGTGCCTTTTCGTCTGGCTCAAAGCCCATAAACACTTCACCGAAGTCATCCCCACCCGCTTCAACCGGCAACGGCGCGAAGTCTGTTTTACCCCCGCCGGGGCTACCGAGCCTTTGTTTGTGCCCTGGGAATCCCTCTGCGCGTGGGTGATTCAATCCCACAGCGCTACGCAATACGGCGTCACCCGCCAGTACGGCATGGGCATGGGCTTTGAACATGAGGGTGAATGGGTCACTCTGGAACTCCAGTGCGCCGGGTCGCAACTGGCCATCGCCCATTGGGAAGCGGTACGCGCTTATATGGAATACGAGCTGGATGACTTCAATGCCATTCAGGACCCGTTGGAGCTGCAAGAGCCAAACGATCCGCCCCATGAAGGGCTGCACACGTTCCGCAATGCCCGGGCCGGCCTGCACCGGCGTTTGCGTGAGAAAGAGGTGGGCTGGGTGTATGCATTTTTCTGGTACCTGTACCACGTCATGACCTTCTGGACGTTGCCCAATCGGCTGGTCGAGTGGGAAATCAAACGCATCGAAAAAACCGGCCGCCGCGCCCTGCCTCAGGCCATGATCGACTGGTCGCAACCCGTGCCAATGGAACAACGGGGCAAGCCCAGCAACACGTTGGTGCGGCTCAGCGACAAGGTTCGCACCCTCATAAAGCAATACCCACGGCATGACATCACCGAGATTTTCGCTGAGGTATATCGCATAGAGCGGCAAGCGCCAGACAGGAGGTGAACGACTGGCCTTAACCTTCGCCTACAAAAATGCCCGCATCGTGAGAGGCGGGCATTGATGTAAACCGGGCTACAGGGGACTAAAGCCGCACTGCGCCCTGCTGTTCAGGCGGCAATCAGAAGTCGGCGTTCTGCAAGCCGTCCAGGTAACGCTCGGTGTCCAGTGCGGCCATGCAGCCTGCGCCAGCCGACGTAATGGCCTGACGGTACACGTGGTCTGCTACGTCACCAGCAGCAAACACGCCTTCGATGCTGGTCGCGGTGGCGTTACCTTCGCGGCCGCCCTGCACAACCAGGTAGCCATCTTTGAGTTCCAGCTGACCTTCGAACAACGAGGTGTTCGGGGTATGGCCAATGGCGATGAACACGCCGTCTACCTTGATTTCGTTAAAGCTGCCATCGTTGTTTTTCAGACGCGCGCCCGTCACGCCCATGTTGTCGCCCAGTACTTCGTCCAGGGTCGCGTTGAGCTTGAGCTCAATTTTGCCTTCGGCCACGCGGGCGTTGAGCTTATCGATCAGGATCTTCTCGGCGCGGAAGGTTTCACGACGGTGAATCAGCGTCACCTTGCTGGCGATATTGGCCAGGTACAGCGCTTCTTCAACAGCCGTGTTACCACCGCCTACAACGGCGACCGGCTTGTTGCGATAGAAGAAACCGTCGCACGTCGCGCACGCCGACACGCCTTTGCCCATGAAGGTTTCTTCGGACGGCAGGCCCAGGTAGCGAGCGCTGGCGCCGGTGGCGATGATCAGGGCGTCACAGGTGAACGTACCGCTGTCGCCTTTGAGGGTGAACGGCTTGTTCTTGAGGTCGACTTCGTTGATATGGTCGAACACGATCTCGGTTTCGAAGCGCTCGGCGTGCTCGCGCATACGCTCCATCAGCGCAGGACCGGTCAGGCCATGAACATCACCCGGCCAGTTGTCGACCTCAGTGGTGGTGGTCAATTGACCGCCCGCCTGCATGCCCGTAATCAGCAGTGGTTTGAGGTTGGCACGGGCCGCATAGACAGCAGCGCTGTAACCGGCAGGGCCGGAACCCAGAATAATCACTCGCGAATGACGTACTTCAGACATGACTCACTCCTATGACCGCCCGCATCAAACCGGGTCGGAACGCCGCTAGAACGGCTGGAATAAAAAGGGATCGCGAAGGTATACAGGCTAGACCTGAAACGCGTCGATCCTGAAAAATTGTGGGTGCAGCGTATCGAGGTGGCAGAGATTAAGGAAATACGGTTTAACAATCCAGCTCATAGCAGGTCTCAATGAGATCACTGGCGTCCTTGAGGCGCCTTTGTAACAGTTATTGTCGATCCCGAACCAAGGCTTTCGCGGCGTCTATAAAGCCGCTAAGGTCGCCCGGTTTTCCCACTGCCCGGAGCCCACTATGCCCGCCCCTGTTCTTTCTGGCCCGCACTACTTGCGCGAAGGCCTCAAGCTGGTACTTAGCCCTGGCCTGCGCGTGTTTGTGCTGTTGCCGCTGCTGATCAACCTGGTGCTGTTCGTCGGCCTGATCTACTTTGCCGGCCATCAGTTCAGCCTCTGGGTCGATACATTAATGCCCTCGCTGCCCGCCTGGCTGAGTTTTCTTAATTACGTGCTCTGGCCACTGTTCGTGGTGCTGGTGGCGTTAATGGTTTTTTTTACGTTCACCCTGCTGGCCAACATTATTGCCGCCCCGTTCAATGGCTTTTTGTCTGAGAAAGTTGAGGTCGTGGTGCGTGGCAGCGATGACTTTCCCGCGTTCAGTTGGGGCGAATTGATCGCCATGGTGCCACGCACGCTGGCTCGGGAAATGCGCAAATTGGGGTATTTCCTGCCTCGCGCCATTGCCTTGCTCATCCTGTCGTTTATCCCTGTATTGAACTTGATCGCCGCGCCCCTGTGGTTGGTATTCGGAATCTGGATGATGGCCATCCAATACATCGACTACCCGGCCGACAACCACAAGCTGGGCTGGAACGAGATGCTCGCCTGGCTGCGTGAAAAACGCTGGCAGAGCATGAGTTTTGGCGGGATTGTTTACTTGGTGTTGCTGATCCCGGTGGTCAACCTGCTGATGATGCCCGCCGCAGTGGCTGGCGCCACGCTGTTCTGGGTGCGCGAGCGCGGGGAAGAGGCTCTTGAGCGCCGCTGACAGATTCATCAATCCATCATCACCGTGAAACATTGACGTCATGGCTCCACCCGACACTGGAGTCATGACCACTGCCCTTCGTATCGCCCTTGTCACTGAAACCTTCCCACCCGAAATCAACGGCGTGGCCCATACCCTTGGCCATCTGTATGAAGGGCTGCGCGCGCTCAATCACCACGTGGAGCTGATTCGCCCGCGGCAAAGCGTGGACGGCAATCAGCGCAGTCATGAGCACTTGATGCTGTGCCGCGGCTGGCCTATCCCTCGCTACCCCGGCTTGCAATGGGGCATGACTTCAGCCCGGCGCTTGAACAAACGCTGGCAGCTACAGCGTCCGGACGTGGTGTACATCGCCACCGAAGGGCCGTTGGGGCTGAGTGCTTTGCGGGTGGCCAGACGCATGGGAATTGCCGTGGTCAGCGGTTTTCATACCAATTTCCAGCAGTACGCTCACCCGTACGGCTGGGGCTTCATCACGCGTGCCCTGACCCACTATTTACGCTGGTTTCATAACCGTTGCGCTCTGACGCTGGTGCCCAGTAGCAGCCAGCGTCTTGAGCTGGAACGCAGGCACTTTGAGCGCCTGCACCTGCTCAGTCGGGGGGTCGACAGCCGGCTCTTCAACCCGGCCAGACGCCAACATGCCTTGCGTCAAAGCTGGGGCCTGCGTGAAGGCGACATCGCGCTGCTGCATGTAGGACGGCTGGCCCCGGAAAAGAACCTCGGCGCGCTCAAGCGTTGTTTGCAGGTATTGGAAGCGCGTTACCCCTCGCGACGCTTCAAATTGATCATCGTCGGGGACGGCCCAAAACGGACCTCCCTCGAAGCATCGCTGCCCGAAGCCATTTTTTGCGGCATACAGTGCGGGGAGGCGCTGGCCGATCATTACGCCAGTGGTGATGTGTTTCTGTTTCCGAGCATGACCGAAACCTTTGGCAACGTGGTACTCGAAGCTCTGGCGTCAGGGCTGGGCGTGGTGGCGTATGACGAAGCCGCTGCGGGCTTGCACATCCGCCAGGGGTATAACGGCGTGCTGGCCATGACGGGGGATGAACATGCTTGGACGCAAGCCGCGTGCTGGCTGCTGGAAAACCCGGAAACCCTGCGAACAGTGCGCCTTAATGCGCGCCTGCATGCCAGTCGTCAGGGCTGGTCCACCATCATCAGACAGTTTGAAGGGTTGCTGTACAGCGCGTGTAACCGTCAAACCGGCCCGCAAGCGATGCCGGTTCCCGTAACGGTGAAAAAACGTTAAGCCAGGGCTTTTTCAATCGCCTGAATAACGCTGGGGTCGTCCGGTGGCGTTCGCGGGGAAAAGCGCGCCAATACGCGACCGTCCTTGCCCATCAGGAATTTTTCAAAGTTCCAGGTGATGTCGCCCGGAAATTCGGCCCCTTCGCCTGCCAGCAAGCGATAGAGCTGATGACGTTCAGGGCCATTGACATCAAGTTTGCTGCACATCGGGAAACTCACGCCGTAGTTCTGGCTACAGAACGCCTGAATCTCCTCCCCGGTGCCTGGCTCCTGACCGGCAAACTGGTTGCAGGGCACGCCCAGCACGCTGAATTTTTGGTTCCTGTAGTTCTGATACAGGTTTTCCAACGCCGCGTACTGGGGCGTCAAGCCGCACTTGGAAGCCACGTTCACCACCAGCACGACGTTGCCCTTAAAGCTGGCCAGTGGCAGTTCCTTGCCGTCGAGGGCGTCCAGGGTAAGGCCGTGAAAAGCACTCATGACGGACTCCAAAATCTCGGGATCGGGTTCAGGCAATCGCTCCGGATGCCGATCGCCATATGCTTTACAGATGAAAAAAGGCGCCCGCAGGCGCCCTTCTTTGGCTCGCTCGACAGAGCGTAGCAGCCATTATCAGTGCTGATGACCGCCTTCGCCGTGTACGTGGCCGTGAGCAACTTCTTCTTCGCTCGCATCACGAACAGCAACAACTTTCACTTTGAAGTTCAAACGCTGACCAGCCAACGGGTGGTTGCCGTCAACAGTCACGTCGTCGCCGTCCAGGTCACGGATGGTCACGATTTGCATCTGGCCGTCCGGCGCCGAAGCGTGGAACTGCATGCCCACTTCCAGTTGGTCAACGCCTTCGAACATGCTGCTGCTCAATGTGCTGACCAGCTCGGCGGAGTACTCGCCGTATGCGTCTTCAGGCTCTACGGAAACGTCCAGCTCGTCACCGACTGCTTTGCCTTCCAGGGCCTTTTCCAGGCCTGGAATGATGTTACCTGCGCCTTGCAGGTAAACCAGCGGCGCGCCACCGGCGGAGCTGTCGATGACCTCACCAGCGTCGTTGGTCAGGGTATAGTCGATGGAGACAGCCTTATTGGCGGCGATCGTCATGGGGCGAGACCTTTTGCAAAAAAATTGAGTGCGCCAGTTTAACCAAGCAAACGCTCGAAAGCGAACACAACAAAACACAACCAAGACCAACGGATAACTTTGAAAAGTTCAACAATCATTGGATGGCGACAGGATGAAGAGGCGCATTGGGTGGCCATACTGTCCTGTGGCCACACTCAACACCAGCGTCATCAACCGCCCTGGCAATCACGGGCCTGGGTGCTCGACCCCGAGCAGCGCCGCGCAAAAATAGGTCAGCCCTTTGCGTGTGGCTGGTGTGCTCAAGAGGCGGATAGCGCTAATCTTGGCAATTGATTCTGGCACATGACCCGTTCGACGGGCGTGCCCTTGCACTGCTCACGTCAGGAAGCTCGCATGCAAACTTTCTTTATTGCCCCCACTGATTTTGGTGTGGGCCTGACTTCTATCAGCCTCGGCCTGGTGCGCACCCTGGAGCGTGCCGGTCTGAAAGTCGGCTTTTTCAAGCCAATTGCCCAGCCGCACCCCGGCGATGTCGGCCCGGAGCGCTCGACCGAACTGGTAGCGCGCACCCATGGCCTGAAACCGCCGCAGCCGTTAGGGTTGGCGCACGTTGAGCGGATGCTGGGCGATGGCCAACTGGATGAACTGCTCGAAGAAATCATCACCCTCTATCAACAAGCGGCGGTCGGCAAAGACGTCCTGATCGTCGAAGGCATGGTCCCGACCCGCAGCGCCAGCTATGCCGCTCGGGTCAACTTGCATCTGGCCAAGAGCCTCGATGCAGAGGTGATTCTGGTCTCGGCCCCCGAAAATGAAGTGCTGACCGAACTCTCGGGCCGTGTCGAATTGCAGGCTCAACTGTTTGGCGGCCCCAAAGACCCGAAAGTCCTCGGTGTGATCCTGAACAAGGTACGCACTGACGAAAGCATGGAAGACTTCGCCGCGCGCCTTAAAGAACACTCGCCACTGCTGCGTACAGGCGACTTCAAGCTGTTGGGCTGCATCCCGTACCAGCCCGAGCTTAACGCGCCGCGTACCCGCGACGTGGCCGACTTGCTGGGCGCCCAGGTGCTCAATGCCGGGGACTACGAGACCCGGCGCATGTCAAAAATCATTTTGTGCGCCCGCACCGTGCTCAACACGCTGCAACTGCTCAAGCCCGGTGTGTTGGTGGTAACGCCCGGTGATCGCGACGACATCATTCTGGCTGTCAGCCTGGCAGCGATGAATGGCGTGCCACTGGCCGGATTGCTGCTGACCAGCGACACCCAACCCGACCCGCGCCTGATGGAGCTGTGCCGCGGTGCCCTGCAGGCGGGTCTACCCGTGCTGTCAGTCAGTACCGGTTCGTATGACACAGCCAATCGCCTGAACAACTTGAACAAGGAAATCCCGATTGATGACCGCGAGCGTGCGGAAATCATCACCGATTTCGTGGCCAGCCACCTGGATGCCAAGTGGCTGCACCAGCGTTGCGGCACACCGCGCGAAATGCGCCTGACCCCTGCCGTATTCCGCTATCAATTGATCCAGCGGGCCCAGCAAGTCAACAAACGTATCGTCTTGCCTGAGGGCAGCGAGCCATTAACCGTGCAGGCAGCGGCGATCTGTCAGGCGCGCGGCATTGCGCGCTGTGTTTTGCTGGCCAAGCCTGATGAAGTGCGGGCGGTGGCCAAGGCCCACGGGTTTGAACTGCCGGACGGGCTGGAAATACTCGACCCCGACGTAATTCGTGACCGGTATGTCGAGCCCATGGTCGCGCTGCGCAAAACCAAAAGCCTCAATGCCCCGATGGCTGAACAGCAGCTTGAAGACCCAGTCGTGATCGGCACCATGATGCTGGCGCTGGACGAAGTGGACGGTTTGGTCTCCGGGGTTATTCATTCCACCGCCAACACCATCCGCCCGGCCCTGCAACTGATCAAGACCGCGCCTGGCTGCACGCTGGTGTCGTCGGTGTTCTTCATGCTTTTCCCCGAGCAGGTACTGGTCTATGGCGACTGCGTAATGAACCCGCACCCGTCGGCGGCTGAACTGGCCGAAATCGCCCTGCAAAGCGCCGACTCTGCGGCTGCGTTCGGCATCACACCGCGGGTGGCGATGATCAGTTATTCCAGCGGCGACTCGGCCAGTGGTGAAGAGGTCGAAAAAGTCCGTGAAGCGACCCTGCTGGCGCACGAATCACAACACGCCCTGCTGATTGACGGGCCGTTGCAATACGACGCAGCAGCCAATGTGGAGGTGGCACGACAACTCGCCCCCAACAGCCAGGTGGCCGGACGTGCCACCGTGTTTGTGTTCCCGGACCTCAATACCGGCAACACCACCCACAAAGCCGTGCAACGCAGCGCTGATTGCGTCAGCCTCGGCCCCATGCTGCAAGGCCTGCGCAAACCGGTGAACGACCTTCCCCGCGGCGCCCAGGTCGACGACATTGTGTACACCATCGCCCTCACGGCGATTCAAGCCGCCAACCGACCTATGGATGTGTAAATGCTGGACTTCCTGCCTGCGCCGTTACGCGGCGTGATTGCTTCACTGCTGCTGGCGATCAACACCATCGTGTGCTGCACGCCGCTGTTCGTGGTGGCCATTTTCAAACTGTGCCTGCCCTTTGCAGCCGCCCAGCGCTGCACCGACTGGCTGATGCGCCATATCCACGAAGCGTGGGTCAGCAATAACAAACGCTGGATGGACCTGCTGGGCCATGCCCGCTGGCAGATCAAGGGGCTGGAGGGGCTCGATTATGAGCATTCGTACCTGGTGACCAGCAACCACCAGAGCTGGGTCGACATCATGGTCTTGCAATACGTGCTCAATAAACGCATCCGCCCGCTAAAGTTCTTCCTCAAGCAGGAACTGATCTGGGTGCCAGTGATTGGTCTGGCGTGGTGGGCGTTGGGTTTCCCGTTCATGAAACGCTACTCCAAGGCGTACCTGGCCAAACACCCCGAGAAAAAAGGCGCCGATCTGGCGACGACGCGCAAAACCTGTGCAAAGTTTAAAAACCAGCCGGTCGGGATTTTCAACTTTGTGGAAGGCACACGTTTCACCGAAGCCAAGCATGCCCAACAGCAATCCCCCTTTCGCTACCTGCTCAAGCCCAAGGCAGGCGGCATTGCCTTTGTGCTGGACGCCATGGGCGAGCAACTGAAATCCATCGTCAACGTGACCATTCATTACCCCGGCGGGCGCCCCGGTTACTGGGATCTGCTGTGCGGCAACGTGCGCGAGGTCGTGGTGGTGTTTGAAGAGTTGAGCATTCCGGCTGAGTTTCTGGGTCGTAACTACGATCAGGATGCCGAGTACAAATTGGCATTTCAGGGCTGGATCAACCAATTGTGGGAAGACAAAGACCGCCTGCTGGGCGAGTTGCATCGCGAATACCCCAAAGGCTGATTCGCAAGCAGATATACAAAAGCCCGCCACCGATCTCTCGGTAGCGGGCTTTTTCATTGAGGCTTAAATCGCGCCGCGTTGACGCAACAGGTCCAGTACCAACTTGACGCCTTCATCAACCGTCAACGCCTGCGTGTTAACCACCAGGTCTGCATCGAGCGGGACGTCATACGGGAAGGAGTCCCCCGGAATGTTGTCACCACCGGCGGCATACAAACCTTGCGGGTCACGTTCAGCGCATACCGCAGGTGACGCCTGCACATACACGGTAATCAGACGATCATCCCCGATCAACGCTTTAGCCTGATCACGGCCCTGTGCATCCGGTGCCACGAAGGCGGCCAGCGTCAGCAGACCCGCTTCGTTGAACTGGCGCGCCACATGCGCTGCACGGCGCCAGTTTTCGGTGCGCCCGGCGCGGTCCTGGGGCAGCCCTTTGTTCAGGTCATGGCGCAGGTTCTGGCCATCAAGCACAAATACCGCACGGCCCATGTCGAACAACTTGCGCTCAACGGCGTAGGCCAGGGTACTTTTACCTGCGCCCGACAACCCGCTGAACAACACGGTCGCCGGTTGCTGACCGAAACGTTGCGCACGCTCTTGAGTCGTCACGTGGGCCAGTTTGCCATGATGGCTTGAGCTGCCATGGCTGACCGGCTGGGCAACGATCATGCCTGCACCCACGGTGCCATTGGTCAGGCGATCAATGATGATGAAAGAGCCCGTGGTGCGGTTACTGTCGTAACCATCCAGCGCAATCGGTGCGTCGAGGCTGATCTTGACCTTGCCGATTTCGTTCAGTTGCAAAGCACTGGCCGGGCCTTCTTCCAGCGTGTTGACATCCACTTTGTTGACGATGCTCGCAATGGAACCCGGCACGTAGCTGGTCGCGCGCTTGATGTCGTATTTCTTGCCCGGCAGCATCGGCTCCTCGGCCATCCACACCAGCATGGCTTCAAAGTTGTCAGTCACCGGCGGTACGCTGTCGGCATGCACCAGCAAGTCGCCACGGGAGATGTCGATCTCGTCTTCCATGGTCAGCGTAATCGCCTGACCCGGCCCTGCGTGCTCCAGTTCACCTTCAAACGTGACGATGGATTTGACCCGGCTGCTCTTGCCCGATGGCAATACCATCACTTCATCGCCCTTGCGCACGATGCCGCTGGCCAGCGTACCGGCAAACCCACGGAAGTTCAGGTTTGGGCGGTTCACGTATTGCACCGGAAAGCGCAAGTCCGTCAGATTGCGGTCGGCCGCGACTTCGACAGTTTCAAGGATTTCCATCAACGATTGCCCGGTGTACCACGGCGAACGCTCGCTCTTGTTCACCACGTTGTCGCCTTTGAGGGCCGACATCGGTACGAAGTGCAGGCTGCTCGGCTTCATCTTCAAGCCTTCGGCAAACTTCAGGTAGTCCGCCTTGATCGACTCGAACACGCCTTGGTCAAACCCTTTGAGGTCCATCTTGTTGATGGCGACCACGATGTGTTTGATGCCCAACAACGACGCAATAAAACTGTGGCGGCGGGTCTGGGTCTGCACGCCGTAACGGGCATCCACCAAAATGATCGCCAGATCACAGGTCGACGCACCGGTGGCCATGTTACGGGTGTACTGCTCATGGCCCGGGGTGTCGGCAATGATGAATTTACGCTTGGCGGTGGAGAAGTAGCGATAGGCCACGTCAATGGTAATGCCCTGTTCGCGCTCGGCTTGCAGACCATCTACCAGCAAGGCCAAGTCGATGTCATCGCCCGTGGTGCCGCTTTTTTTCGAATCGCGGGTAATGGCTTCCAGATGATCTTCGTAGATCATCTTGGAGTCGTGCAGCAAGCGCCCGATCAGGGTGCTTTTGCCGTCATCGACGTTGCCGCAGGTCAGGAAGCGCAACATCTCTTTGCGTTCATGCTGGCCCAGGTAGGCGAGGATGTTCTCGCTGATCAAATCAGATACGTGCGACATGACAACCCCTTAGAAATAACCTTGACGTTTTTTATCTTCCATTGAGCCGGCGCCATCGTGATCGATGACTCGGCCCTGGCGCTCGGAAGTACGCGTCAGGAGCATTTCCTGGATGATGTCCGTCAGGCTTTCAGCCTCGGATTCCACCGCGCCGGTCAGCGGGTAGCAGCCCAGCGTACGAAAACGGACTTTTTTCTTGACGATGCGCGCCTTGTCTTCTTCAGACAAATGCTCAAGGATCCGCTCGTCATCAATCATGATCAGGGTGCCGTTCTTCTCGATGACTTCACGCTCGGCGGCGAAATACAGCGGCACAATCGGAATGCCTTCGAGGTAGATGTACTGCCAGATATCGAGTTCGGTCCAGTTCGACAACGGGAAGACGCGGATCGATTCGCCTTTGTTCACGTTGCCGTTGTAGACGTTCCACAACTCGGGGCGCTGGTTCTTCGGGTCCCAGCGGTGTTTGCTGTCACGGAACGAATACACACGCTCTTTGGCGCGGGATTTTTCTTCGTCGCGGCGCGCGCCACCGAAGGCCGCATCAAAGCCGTACTTGTCGAGCGCCTGTTTCAGGCCCTCGGTTTTCATGATGTCAGTGTGCTTGGCACTGCCATGGGTAAACGGGTTGATGCCCTGCGCCACGCCGTCCGGGTTGACATGAGTGATCAAGTCCAGGCCCAGCTCAGCGACCATCTTGTCGCGGAAGCGGTACATCTCTTGGAATTTCCACTGCGTGTCGACATGCATCACCGGAAACGGCAGCTTGCCAGGGAAAAACGCCTTGCGGGCAAGGTGCAGCATCACGGCGGAATCTTTACCGATCGAGTACAGCATTACCGGGTTATCGAACTCGGCAGCCACCTCGCGGATGATGTGGATGCTTTCCGCCTCCAGCTGTTTCAGGTGCGTCAGTTTGTCGACCATGGCTACTCACGAAAGCTATCTTATGAACGGCCTGCGGGCCGTGTTCGAGCGGAGAATGCTAGCACAGCACCTGCTTATATTGAGGGCGCCAACTAGATCGAAAAAGTCTAAGAATAGATCGCCGGGTTTGGGCTCAGCGCCACTGAAAAAGGGCTGCAGGCTGTCAGAAACCTGCAGGGTGTTGCAGCGGCCGCGCCTGTCAGTGAGCGGCTAGATCGGGTTGGGGCAATCGATGAACAGGTGCTCCAGGGCAAAACGTCGGGCGAGGTAATCACCCAGCGCTTGCACGCCATAACGCTCGGTCGCGTGATGCCCGGCGGCAATGAAGCTGATGTCGTTTTCACGGGCGCTGTGAAAGGTTTGCTCGGACGCTTCGCCGCTCAGGTACAGGTCAACGCCTGCCTGGACGGCTTGATCGATATAGCCCTGCCCGCCTCCAGTGCACCAGCCGACACGCCGAATCATTTGGCTGCCTTCTATCACCAGTGGTTCACGCCCCAGTACGTCTTGCACCCGTCTGGCAAAGTCCCGCGCCGTCATGGGCTCTGTCAACGAGCCCACCAGCCCTACCACTTTGGCATTATCGGGATCCAGCGGCCCTTCAACGGTGATGTCCAGTTGCCGCGCCAGTTGAACGTTGTTGCCCACGTCCGGGTGCAGGTCGAGCGGCAAGTGGTAGGCCAGCAAGCTGATGTCGTGCTTGAGCAAGGTTTTCAGACGTCGCTGCTTCATGCCGGTGACGCAAGGGTCTTCACCTTTCCAGAAGTAACCGTGATGCACCAGTATCAGATCGGCCCCGGCCTCCACGGCCGCCTCCAGCAAGGCTTGACTGGCCGTCACGCCACTGACGATGCGCAGCACTTGCGGCCGCCCCTCAACCTGCAAGCCGTTGGGGCAGTAATCGCTGATTGCAGCGCAATTGAGGTATCGATTTGCTTCTTCGACCAGCGTGCTCAAGGCGACTGCCATAAAAGACTCCTAAATATAGCGTTCAGAGGCGCGCAGCCCTCGTATAATGGCCGCCATTATGGGCCGTCATGGTGGCTCTGCAACCTTCAGGACTTAGTTCAATGCTCAAGGCTTTGCGTTTCTTTGGCTGGCCACTGCTGGCCGGCGTTCTTATCGCTTTGCTGATTATTCAGCGCTACCCGCAATGGGTCGGGCTGCCGAGTCTGGACGTTAATCTGCAACAGGCGCCGCAAACCAATTATGCGCAGCAAGGGCCGGTCACTTACGCCGATGCGGTGGTGCGCGCTGCGCCAGCCGTGGCCAACCTGTACACCACCAAGGTGGTGAACCGCAACGCCCGCCCCTTGTTTGAAGACCCGCAGTTCCGTCACTTTTTCGGCAACAACGCCCCCAAGCAAAAACGCATGGAATCGAGCCTCGGCTCGGCGGTATTGATGAGCCCCGAAGGGTATTTGCTCACCAATAACCACGTGGTGCTGAACGCCGACCAGATTGTTGTGGCCCTCAAGGATGGTCGCGAAACCTTGGCCCGGGTGATCGGTAGCGACCCGGAAACCGACCTGGCCGTGCTCAAGATTGATCTGAAAAACCTGCCTGCCATTACCATTGGTCGCTCCGACAGCCTGCGCATCGGTGACATTGCACTGGCAATCGGCAACCCGTTCGGGGTCGGCCAGACCACGACCATGGGCATCATCAGTGCCACCGGCCGGAACCAGCTGGGCCTGAACAACTACGAAGACTTCATCCAGACCGATGCAGCGATCAATCCGGGTAACTCCGGCGGCGCACTGGTGGACGCCAATGGCAACCTGACCGGCATCAACACGGCTATTTTCACCAAATCCGGCGGTTCCCAAGGCATCGGCTTTGCCATCCCGATCAATCTGGCGATGGAGGTCATGAAGTCGATCATCGAACACGGCCAAGTGATTCGTGGCTGGTTGGGGATTGAAGTGCAGCCGCTAACCCCGGACCTGGCCGAATCGTTCGGCCTGAGCGGTCGTCCGGGGATTGTCGTGGCGGGGATTTTCCGAGATGGCCCGGCGCAAAAAGCCGGCCTGCAATTGGGCGATGTGATCCTGAGCATCGATGGTGCACCCGCCAGCGATGGTCGTCGCTCAATGAACCAGGTGGCACGAATCAAGCCGTCGGAGAAAATCAGCATCCAGGTGATGCGTAATGGCAAAGAGCTGAAACTGACTGCCGAAGTGGGCTTGCGTCCACCACAGGAACAGCCGCCGCAGCAAGAATAAACACGCCCGCTGTTGCCGCTGCCCGGACGACTTCTGCGTCATGGGCAGCGGCAACACAGCGTGATTAAACGTCTGACAACCCTTCAATCAACGCCGCGTTCTGCTCCGGCGTGCCGATGGTGATGCGCAAGAACTGGTCGATCCGCAGTTGCTTGAAGTGACGCACGATCACACCTTGTAAACGCAACTTGGCGGCCAGCGCCGCGGCATCGTGCTCCGGGTGGCGGGCGAAGATGAAGTTGGCCGCTGACGGCAGCACCTCAAAACCCAGCCCCTCAAGTTGCCCGACCAGTTGTTCACGGCTGTCAATGACGGCCTTGCAGGTCTGCTCGAAATACTCACGGTCCTCGAACGCTGCAGCCGCACCGACTATCGCCAGGCGGTCCAGCGGGTAGGAGTTGAAGCTGTTTTTGATGCGCTCCAGCGCCTCGATCAAGTCGGGATGCCCTACCGCGAGCCCTACCCGCAAACCTGCCAGCGAGCGGGATTTGGACAGGGTTTGGGTGACCAGCAGGTTCGGATAACGATCCACCAGGCTAATTGCTGTCTGCCCGCCAAAGTCGATGTAGGCTTCGTCGACCACCACCACCGAGTCAGGGTTGGCGTTGAGTATCTGCTCGATGGCTTCCAGCGCCAGCAGGCAACCCGTCGGCGCATTCGGGTTCGGGAAGATGATGCCGCCATTGGGTCTGGCGTAATCGGCTGGCTGGATCTGGAACTGTGCATCCAGCGCTACGGGCTCGAACTCAATGCCGTACAGCCCGCAATACACCGGATAAAAGCTGTAGCTGATGTCCGGAAACAACAACGGCTGGTCGTGCTGGAACAAGCCATTGAACACATGCGCCAGCACTTCATCCGAACCGTTGCCCAAAAAAACCTGATTGGCTTTCACCCCGTAATAGTCCGCCACCGCCTGCTTGAGCAGGTCGCTGTTCGGGTCCGGGTATAAACGCAGGTTGTCATTGATCTCGGCCTGCATCGCCGCGAGTGCTTTAGGCGAAGGGCCGTAAGGGTTTTCGTTGGTGTTGAGCTTGACCAGTCGGGTCAGTTTCGGCTGCTCGCCCGGCACGTAAGGCACCAGGTCTTTAACGAAAGAACTCCAGAATTTGCTCATGCTTATTGCCCCTTTTGATCGGCGATGATCCGGTACTCGGCACTGCGGGCGTGGCCGGTCAGCGACTCGCCACGGGCCAGTACCGAAGCCGTTTTGCCCAGCTCGGAGGCGCCTTGTTCAGAGCAGAAGATGATCGAGGAGCGCTTCTGGAAGTCATACACCCCCAACGGCGAAGAGAAGCGCGCCGTGCCCGAGGTGGGCAACACGTGGTTAGGACCGGCGCAGTAATCGCCCAGGGCTTCTGAGGTGTGACGGCCCATGAAGATTGCTCCGGCATGACGAATCTGCGGCAACCATGCTTGCGGATCAGCGACAGACAACTCCAGGTGTTCCGGGGCGATGCGATTGGCCACGTCGATGGCCTGCTGCATGTCGTCCACCAGAATCAACGCACCACGACCGTTGATTGAGGTATTGATGATCTCGGCGCGCTCCATGGTCGGCAACAGTTTGGTAATGCTAGCCGCCACCTTATCGAGGAACACGGCATCCGGGCTGACCAGAATCGCTTGCGCGTCTTCATCGTGCTCGGCCTGGGAGAACAGGTCCATGGCGATCCAGTCCGGGTCGGTCTGGCCGTCGCATACCACAAGAATCTCCGAAGGCCCGGCGATCATGTCGATGCCGACCTGACCAAACACATGGCGCTTGGCAGTGGCGACATAAATGTTGCCCGGCCCGACGACCTTATCGACTTTCGGCACGCTTTCGGTGCCATAGGCCAGCGCTGCTACCGCCTGCGCCCCCCCGATGGTGAACACCCGGTCCACGCCGGCAATGCACGCGGCAGCCAGAACCAGTTCGTTGATCTCACCCCGCGGGGTCGGCACCACCATGACCACTTCGGTCACACCGGCCACCTTGGCCGGAATCGCATTCATCAACACCGACGACGGGTACGACGCCTTGCCGCCCGGCACATACAGCCCTGCGCGGTCCAGCGGCGTGACTTTTTGCCCCAGCACCGTGCCGTCGGCTTCGGTGTAAGTCCAGGAGTCCTGCTTTTGCTTTTCGTGGTAGCTGCGCACGCGTTGGGCGGCTTTCTCCAGCGCCTCGCGTTGCTCGGCCGTGATGCGGGTCAAGGCCAGTTCCAGGCGCTCACGAGGCAAGATCAGGTCCGCCATCGAGGCCACTTCAAGGCCGTCGAAGCGTTGGGTGAACTCCACCAGCGCCGCGTCGCCACGCTCGCGCACAGCCTTGATGATGTCGAGCACGCGCTGGTTAACCGAGTCGTCAGACACACTTTCCCAGCTCAGCAGGTGATCCAGATGCTGCGCGAAATCCGGATCAGCAGCGTTGAGACGGCGAATTGCAGTGGGAGCGGTCATAGCGAGGGCCTCGGTAATTGGCGAATGCTTAGAAGTTAGGATGTTGCACAGCTCAGGCACCGCAAGACTACCAAGCCATCCGCGCGGGTACCTGAGATTTCTGGCTATTGCACGGATAGATGGGCGCGCCCGGGGACGCGCGGGTGAGTCAGCCGCGGTGTCGGGATTCCACTGCTTTGCGCAGGGTATCGATCAGGGCTTGAATGCGGGCGTGCTGCATTTTCATGGAAGCCTTGTTGACCACCAGACGGGAGCTGATGGCGGCAATGAAGTCCTGGGGTTCCAGGCCATTGGCGCGCAAGGTATTACCGGTATCGACCACGTCGATAATTTTGTCGGCGAGACCGATCAGCGGTGCCAACTCCATGGAGCCGTACAGCTTGATGATGTCGACCTGACGGCCCTGTTCAGCGTAATAACGCTTGGCCACGTTGACGAACTTGGTCGCCACGCGCAGACGGCCTTTAGGCTCGACAGCACCTACGGCACCGGCAGTCATAAGTTTGCACTGGGCAATGCGCAGGTCCAGCGGCTCATACAGGCCCTGACCGCCGTACTCCATCAATACATCTTTACCGGCAACGCCAAGGTCGGCGGCACCGTGCTCAACGTAAGTCGGTACGTCAGTAGCACGAACGATCAGCAAACGTACGTCTGGCTGAGAGGTCGGGATGATCAGCTTGCGGCTCTTGTCCGGATTCTCGGTCGGCACGATACCCGCTTCAGCGAGAAGCGGCAGGGTGTCGTCAAGGATACGGCCCTTGGACAATGCAATGGTCAGCATGGGAAACGTAAGTCCTTATCAGGGTACTTATGCCCGGACGCAATCGGCGCCGGACAAACATCGAGCCTGATAATCAGGCTCGACTTGAACGATTCGAGGCCAGGTAAGGTAACGCGTCAAAACCGTTACGTCACCTGGCGGCTGGACACAGTCCGTGTGCCCCTGATGCCTGTAGCCAAAAACTAGCCCGGAACGCGGCGGATTTTGGCACCCAGCATTTGCAGTTTTTCTTCGATGCACTCGTAACCACGGTCTATGTGGTAGATGCGATCGATCAACGTATCGCCTTCGGCCACCAGTGCCGAAATCACCAGGCTGGCCGACGCACGCAGGTCGGTTGCCATCACCGGCGCGCCCTTGAGGGTTTCAGTGCCGGTCACGATGGCTGTGTTGCCTTCGACCTGGATCTTGGCGCCCATGCGGTGCAGCTCGTACACGTGCATGAAGCGGTTTTCGAAGATGGTCTCGATCACGGCGCCGGTGCCTTCAGCGATGGCGTTCAACGAGATGAACTGCGCCTGCATATCGGTCGGGAATGCCGGGTACGGAGCAGTGCGTACATTGACGGCCTTTGGACGCTTGCCGTGCATGTTCAGCTCGATCCAGTCTTCGCCGGTGGTGATCTCGGCGCCCGCTTCCTTGAGTTTCTCAAGCACGGCTTCGAGGATGGTCGGATCGGTGTCCTTGACCTTGACGCGGCCACCCGTAACGGCAGCAGCGACCAGGTAAGTACCGGTTTCAATACGGTCCGGCATCACGCGATAGGTCGCAGGGTGCAAACGCTCTACGCCATCAATGGTAATGGTGTCAGTGCCCGCACCGCTGACCTTGGCTCCCATGGCGTTCAGGAAGTTGGCCAGGTCGACCACTTCAGGCTCACGAGCCGCGTTTTGCAGAACGCTACGGCCTTTGGCCAGTGCTGCGGCCATCATGATGTTTTCAGTACCGGTCACGCTGACGGTATCGAAGAAGAAGCTGGCACCACGCAAGCCACCTTCCGGCGCCTTGGCCTTGATGTAACCGCCTTCAACGTCGATCACTGCACCCATGGCCTCAAGGCCGCGGATATGCAGATCTACCGGACGCGAGCCGATGGCGCAACCGCCAGGCAACGCCACTTCAGCTTCACCGAAACGGGCAACCATCGGGCCGAGTACCAGGATCGAGGCACGCATGGTTTTAACCAGCTCGTACGGGGCGATCAGGGTCTTTATCGTTCTCGGGTCGATTTCGACCGACAGCTTCTCATCGATCACCGGCTCAATGCCCATGCGGCCAAAGAGCTCGATCATGGTAGTGATGTCATGCAAATGCGGCAGGTTGGCCACCGTCACCGGGCCATCGCACAGTAGGGTCGCAGCCAGAATCGGCAAGGCAGAGTTTTTCGCCCCGGAAATGCGGATCTCGCCATCTAGACGGGCACCGCCGGTAATAATCAATTTATCCATAACAATCTCGACGCCAATGGGCTCAGGGGGCTCAGGTGCGCTCGGCCCAGGCCGCGCTGCTGAAGAATTTCATAGTGACCGCATGGATGCTGCCATCAGCGATCCACGGGTTTAAATGGGCATAGATGCTTTGTTGACGTTTCACCGGGCTCAAGGCCACCAGTTCGTCACTAATCACGTTCAGCTGAAAGTTGCAGCCTTCGCCCTCAACTTCTACCTGGGTTCCAGGCAGCTTTCCCTCAAGAAAGCTCTTCACTTCTACGGCCTGCATGCTCAACCTCAATCGGCGCCCAACGCGCGCGGGTCGGCCATCATACAAAAAAGCCCCGCGCCTGCGAACCCCACTGAACAGGACTCTGACGGGGGGCTTCTCAATAAATGGCGATTAATGATGTGCCAACAGCTCGGTCAGGCCCGAAACCTGAGCGATTTCGCGCATGTCTTCGGGCATGGCACGAATGCTCAGTGGCTTGTTCAAGGCTTGTGCGTCTCGGATAAAGCATAGGAGTAACGACAAACCGACACTGCTGGATTTGGTGACTGCCGAGCAATCAACCACAAGGGATTTGGCCAGTGCTTTTTTGATCAGCGCCTGACCTTCCTTACGCAAGCGGGGGCCGGTCTGGTAGTCGAGCACGCCACTGAGGCGCAGTTCGCTTTCACCGGCCAGGGTCACGGCACCCTCACTCATTGATCGATGGCCTTGTCAGTCTCTTTCTTGACCTTGGCCACTTCACCAGCCCAGTTATTAATGGTTTTATCCAGATCGTTGCCGTTTTTCTGCATGGCATCGGCAAACTGGTCACGGAACAGCTTGCCGATATTGATGCCATTGACGACCACGTTGCGCACTTTCCACTCGCCGTTGACCTTATTCAAGGTGTACGACAGCGGGTAAGTGGCGCCGTTATCGCCTTTAACAATCATGTCAACGCTGGTGCGATCGCCACTTTCATCCTTGGCAGGGCCAACGGTGATGCCCTGGTTTTTGAACTCCAGCAAAGCATTGCCGTAGAACTGCATGAGGCTGCGCTTGAAGTTCTCCTGGAACCGCTGCATTTGTGCTGGCGTTGCCTTGCGCGAGTACTTGACGGTCATGATGCTTTTGGAGATGCCTTCCACATCCACCGCAGGCCCGACAATCGTGTTCAGGGCATCGTAAAACTTGCTCGGGTTTTGTTTGTATTGCTCTTTGTTGGCCGTCAGGTCAGCCAGCAAACGTGTGGTGGTGTCTTGAACGATGTCGTGGGCCGATTGCCCCGGTGCTGCATTCGCCATCAGAGGAAGTGCGGCCGCCAATACAACCAGCAGGCCACGGCGCAAGAGAGAAATCATCGAAACACTCCTTATTTGGCGTCTTTGCTAACGGTATTGAGCAGGAACTTGCCGATCAGGTCTTCCAGAACCAGTGACGACTGGGTGTCGTGAATAGTTCCACCGTCCTTGAGCAGTTCATCCTCCCCGCCCACGCTGATACCGATGTACTTCTCACCGAGCAGACCTGCCGTGAGGATAGACGCTGTCGAATCCACCGGAAGGTTATCCACCTTTTTTTCGATCTGCAGCGTGACGCGGGCCGTAAAGTTGTCGCGGTCCAGGTCGATCGCGGTCACCTTGCCGATAGTCACGCCCGCCATCGAGACCTTGGCGCGCACGGTCAGGCCGGCAATATTGTCGAAGTAGGCATACAGCTTGTAGGTGTCACTGCTGGCGGTCGGGGACAGTCCACTGACCCGTAGGGCGAGCAACAGCAAAGCCAGGATGCCAGCCAGCAGGAACAGGCCGACACCGATTTCCATGGTGCGGTTTTGCATCAGAAATCTCCAAACATCAAGGCGGTCAAAATAAAGTCCAGCCCGAGTACAGCCAATGAGGCATACACCACGGTCTTGGTAGTGGCACGGCTGATCCCCTCTGAAGTGGGCTCGCAGTCATAACCTTGAAACACGGCAATCCAGGTCACTACAAAAGCAAACACGATGCTTTTGATGATCCCGTTAAGCACGTCACCGGTGAAGGTCACGCTGTTCTGCATGTTGGCCCAGTAGGAACCGTCGTAGACGCCCAACCAGTCCACCGCCACCCACGAACCACCCCAGATCCCGACCACGCTGAAAATCATTGCCAGCACCGGCAGGGAAATAAACCCGGCCCACAAACGTGGCGCAATGATGTATTTCAACGGGTCGACCCCAATCATTTCCAGGCTGGAGAGTTGTTCGGTCGATTTCATGTTGCCGATTTCGGCGGTCAGGGCAGACCCGGCGCGCCCGGCGAACAGCAATGCGGTCACGACCGGTCCCAACTCACGTAACAGGGTCAGGGCCACCATCTGCCCGACCGCCTGCTCTGAGCCGTAGCTGGACAGAATGCTGAAGCCTTGCAGCGCCAGCACCATGCCGATGAACACCCCGGACACCACGATGATCACCAGCGACATGACACCCACGGAATGCAGCTGTTTGAGCAACAGCCCGAAACCGCCGCCGATGCCGCCACGCCCCAGCAATGCGTGAAACAGGAAAATGGTCGAACGCCCCAGTACCGAGACAATGTCGATCCCGGCCCGGCCGAACAATCCGACGCGGTCGATAATTGATTGTTTGCGCATCAGCGCTTCCCCAGAAGATCGGTTCGGTAGTCCGACGCCGGAAAGTGAAACGGAACCGGACCGTCGGGATCGCCGTTCATGAACTGACGGATGCGCGGGTTATCGGCATTCATCAACTCGTCTGGCGTCCCCTGCCCCAGCACCTGACCATCGCCCACTACGTATAAATAGTCAGCAATGCTCGCTGTTTCGGCCAAATCGTGAGAAACCACAATGCTGGTGATGCCCAATGCGTCATTAAGCAGACGGATCAGACGCACCAAAACCCCCATGGCAATGGGATCCTGGCCGACAAACGGTTCGTCGTACATCAAGATTTGCGGGTCAAGCGCGATGGCCCGAGCCAGCGCTACACGACGTTTCATACCGCCGGACAGCTCATCCGGCATCAGGTCAATGGCGCCGCGCAACCCCACCGCCTGCAACTTGAGCAGCACGATGTCGCGGATCATTTCTTCCGGTAGCTCGGTATGCACGCGCAGCGGAAAGGCAACGTTTTCGAATACATCCAGATCGGTAAACAGTGCGCCGCTCTGAAACAGCACGCCCATATGCTTGCGGGCGTCGAACAGATCGCTGCGCGACAGTGTCGGCAGGTTTTGCCCATTGACCCACACTTCGCCGTTGCTGGGACGCAGTTGCATGCCCATCAAACGCAGCAGGGTGGTCTTGCCGCAGCCGGACGGCCCCATGATCCCCGTGACTTTGCCACGCGGGATACGAATATCGACGTTATTGAAAATGCTGCGCGAACCGCGCTTGAAGGAAACTCCCTTCAGCTCGACCGCGTAGGCGTTATCGGCACTCATCTAAACTCCTTGCGATGCAGCCTCTGCCTCTAACCGGACATCAAGCTTCTTTTCAAGAAGCGCGCGTTCCTTGAGCGGGCCGAACTGGCGGCGAACTATATCACTGCTGTTACTGACCGCCAAAGGCTGTAGGAGTGCCCATTCAGGTTCAGGACAGTGAAAAATGGGTAAATCATCCTAAAGTCCAGTAGTGCTTTGTTGCATGAGACAACAAAGCATGACGAACACACGTGAGGGAATTGCTCAGAACCGCTATAATCGCCGCCTTTTCTCAGGCTACCCGACTTCAAACATGAGCCAATCCAGCGACCTGATTCAATCTGCACAACGCACCATCCGCCTCGAACTGGAAGCTGTAGAAGATTTACTGCCCCGGATCGACGCTGATTTCGTACGCGCTTGCGAGATGATTCTAGCGAGCAAGGGTCGAGTCGTCGTGGTCGGCATGGGCAAGTCCGGGCATATCGGCAACAAAATTGCCGCGACCCTGGCCAGCACCGGCACCACGGCTTTCTTTGTTCACCCGGCCGAAGCCAGCCACGGCGACATGGGCATGATTACCCGCGACGACATCATTCTCGCGCTGTCGAATTCGGGCTCTACCGCCGAGATCGTCACTCTGCTCCCTCTTATTAAACGCCTCGGCATCCAGCTCATCAGCATGACCGGCAACCCCGAGTCACCGCTGGCCAAGGCTGCCGACGTCAGTCTGGATGCCCGGGTGGCCCAAGAAGCCTGCCCACTGAACCTGGCGCCTACTTCGTCGACCACCGCAACGCTGGTCCTTGGCGATGCACTGGCCATTGCCTTGCTCGAAGCCCGCGGGTTCACGGCTGAAGACTTCGCCTTCTCGCACCCCGGTGGTGCACTTGGCCGCCGTTTGCTGCTCAAAGTTGAAAACGTCATGCACTCGGGCGATGAGCTGCCGCAAGTGGTTCGCGGCACGTTGCTCAGAGATGCCCTGATGGAAATGACCCACAAGGGTCTGGGCATGACCGTTGTCACTGAAACAGATGGCAAACTGGCCGGCATCTTCACGGACGGCGACTTGCGCCGCACGCTGGATCGCGAAATCGACATCCGCAACGCGACCATCGACACGGTGATGACACCTCACGGCAAAACAGCCCGCGCCGACATGCTGGCCGCCGAAGCCCTTAAAATCATGGAAGACCATAAAATCAGCGCGCTGGTTGTCGTCGACAAGGACGACCGCCCTGTCGGCGCCTTGAACATGCACGATTTGTTGCGCGCAGGAGTGATGTAATGACCAGCGATTTGCTCAAACGCGGCAGAGCCATCAAGCTCGCCGTTTTCGACGTTGACGGCGTATTGACCGATGGCCGGTTGTACTTCCTGGAAGACGGCAGCGAGTTCAAGACCTTTAATACCCTCGACGGCCAGGGCATCAAGATGCTGATGGCAGCCGGCGTACAAACGGCAATCATCAGTGGTCGCAAGACACCAGTCGTTGAGCGTCGCGCGCAAAATCTGGGTATCGCGCACCTGTATCAGGGCCGCGAAGATAAATTGGTGGTATTGGACGAGCTTCTCGGCCAACTCAACCTAAGCTATGAACAGGTTGCCTATCTGGGCGACGACCTGCCGGATTTGCCGGTCATCCGTCGCGTAGGCCTTGGTATGGCTGTAGCCAACGCCGCCAGTTTCGTTCGCGAACATGCCCACGGCATTACCCAGGCACGCGGCGGTGAAGGCGCCGCACGTGAATTTTGCGAACTGATCCTGCGTGCCCAAGGCCGTCTGGATGCCGCTCACGCTGCCTACTTATAGAGCTTTTTATGCTGAGTAAAAAAATTCGCAACTTCCTGTTATTCGGCGTCATAGCGGCGCTGTTTGCAGCCGTGGGCTATTGGAATATCAGCCCGGAACGCTTCCTCGACAAACCTGCCGTAGCGGTGGATGAGCACGCAATCGACTATTACGCCATCAACGCTCATAGCCTTCAGTACCTGCCGGACGGCAAGCTCCAATACGAAATGACGTCCGACAAGGTTGAACACCTCAAGGCTTCCGAAGTGACGCTGCTGACCAACCCGGACCTGCAGATGTACCGCGGAACCACCTTTCCGTGGCACGTTCAAAGTGAGCGCGGCGAGGTTAATCCGGACGGCACGGAAGTCGAGCTGATCGACTCGGTACGGGTCGCCCGCACAGACGAACGCAACCGCGAGCTGATTATCACCAGCTCACGCATGACAGTATTCCCACAGAAGCAATATGCGCAGACCGAGCAAGCCGTTAGAATCGACGGCGCTGGCGGTGTGACCACTGCCAAGGGAATGAAAGCATATTTGAAAGACGGCAGGATGGACCTGCTGTCCAACGTAAGAGGACAGTATGAGTCTCGTTAAAACCCTCCCTTTATTGCTCAGCTTGAGCGCAGCACTGGGAAGCGTGAGCGCCTGGGCTCTGCCGAACGACACCGAACAGCCTATCCGTATTCAGGCTAACGAAGCGCAGCTGGATGACAAGAAAGGCGTCGCGACCTACAAAGGCGACGTCATCATCACGCAAGGCTCGATGAAAATCACCGGCAACACCGTCACGATCACCCGCAACGCTGCCGGTGAAATTGACGTTGTGACCTCGGTTGGCAACCTGGCCTACTTCGAACAACTGCAAAAAGCCACCGATCCGGTACCGGTCAAGGCCTACGCAGTGACCATTCAGTACCATGCACCGCAAAACCGCATCGTGCTGATCGACAAGGCCAAAGTGATCAACGATGGCAACACCACTGAAGGCGAGAAAATCGTCTATGACACAGTCAAACAAGTGGCCAACGCCGGTCGCGCCAACGGTAGCAGCGTGACTGCACCTCGTCCGCGCATCGACATGGTGATCCAGCCGAAGAAAAAAACTGACGCGAAGGCCCAGTAATGGCAACTCTTAAAGCCCAGCATTTGGCTAAAAGCTACAAGAGCCGTCAGGTGGTGCGCGATGTCAGCCTGTCGATCGACAGCGGACAGATCGTCGGCTTGCTCGGCCCTAACGGCGCGGGCAAGACCACCTGCTTCTACATGATTGTGGGCTTGGTGCAAGCGGATCAGGGTCGTGTACTGATCGACGATCTGGATGTCAGTCATCAACCGATGCACGGCCGCGCACGCGCCGGTATCGGTTACCTGCCGCAAGAAGCCTCGATTTTCCGCAAGCTTTCGGTCGCCGATAACATCATGGCGATTCTTGAGACACGCAAGGAACTCGACAAAGCAGGTCGTCGCAAGGAGCTGGAAAGCCTGTTGCAGGAATTCCACATCAACCATATCCGCGACAACCTGGGCATGAGCCTGTCGGGTGGTGAGCGTCGCCGGGTAGAAATCGCCCGCGCACTGGCTACCGCCCCCAAGTTCATTCTGCTCGATGAACCCTTTGCCGGTGTTGACCCCATCTCTGTGGGCGACATCAAGCAGATCATTCACCACCTCAAGGCCAAAGGCATTGGCGTGCTGATCACCGATCACAACGTCCGTGAAACACTCGATATTTGCGAAACGGCTTACATCGTAAACGACGGACAATTGATTGCTGAAGGCGACGCTGAAACGATTCTGGCCAACAAATTGGTGAGAGAAGTGTATCTGGGCAACGAGTTCCGCTTGTAAGCCCCTACGCCTAAAAATGCCTGACGGGCGTTTTCAATTTGCTCACGTCTTCCGGACGAATTGTAAACGCCTCTAGGCAAACGCTACGGTTTCAGGCATATAATTTGCTTATGTTTGGCGCTAACGCGCCCTTGTAGTGGATGGCGCCATGCGCGCCGGCGAATAAGGTGTTAAGCCCCTGCCATGAAACCATCGCTAGTCCTGAGAATGGGCCAGCAGCTGACAATGACACCTCAGCTGCAACAAGCCATACGCCTGCTCCAATTGTCGACCCTGGACCTGCAACAGGAAATCCAGGAGGCGCTGGAATCCAACCCGATGCTCGAACGCCAGGAAGAAGGCGAAGATTTCGACAACTCGGATCCATTGGCCGACAACATTGAGCAAAAACCCGCCAGTGACATTCAAGAACCCTCCTATCAGCAGGAGTCCGCAACCACTGTGGATAACCTGGAGGAAGGCGAATGGAACGACCGCATTCCCAACGAACTCCCCGTCGATACGGCTTGGGAAGACGTTTATCAGACCAGTGCCAGCAGCCTGCCCAGCAACGACGATGACGAGTGGGACTTCACCACCCGCACTTCGGCCGGTGAAAGCCTGCAAAGCCATTTGCTTTGGCAGTTGAACCTGGCGCCCATGTCGGACACCGATCGGCTTATTGGCGTTACCCTCATCGACTGCATCAATACGCAGGGCTACCTCGACGAAACCCTCGAGGAAATCCTCGAAGCCTTTGACCCGGAACTGGACATTGAGCTCGATGAAATCGAAGCCGTCCTGCACCGTATCCAGCAATTCGAACCGGCCGGCATTGGTGCCCGCAATCTGGGCGAATGCCTGCTGTTGCAACTGCGCCAACTGCCTGCAACAACGCCTTGGCTCGAAGACGCCAAGCGCTTGGTAACGGACTACATCGACCTGCTGGGCGCACGTGATTACAGCCAACTGATGCGCCGCATGAAGCTCAAGGAAGACGAACTGCGCCAGGTCATCGAGTTGGTGCAAAGCCTTAATCCGCGTCCGGGATCGCAAATTGAGTCCACAGAACCGGAATACGTTGTACCCGACGTCATCGTGCGCAAAGACAACGAACGCTGGCTCGTAGAGCTCAACCAGGAATCGGTACCGCGCCTGCGGGTCAATGCCCAGTACGCCGGTTTCGTGCGACGCGCCGACACCAGTGCCGACAACACGTTCATGCGCAACCAGTTACAAGAAGCGCGCTGGTTCATCAAAAGCCTGCAGAGCCGTAACGAAACCCTGATGAAAGTGGCAACACAAATTGTCGAGCATCAGCGCGGGTTTCTGGAGTACGGCGATGAGGCCATGAAGCCGCTTGTGTTGCACGACATTGCAGAAGCAGTCGGTATGCACGAATCGACCATTTCACGGGTCACCACACAGAAATTCATGCATACCCCACGCGGTATCTATGAACTCAAGTACTTTTTCTCCAGCCATGTAAGCACCTCCGAAGGCGGCGAATGCTCGTCCACGGCGATCCGCGCGATCATCAAAAAACTGGTTGCGGCGGAAAATCAGAAAAAGCCGTTGAGTGACAGCAAGATCGCTGGTTTACTGGAGGCACAAGGTATTCAGGTAGCCCGTCGCACGGTCGCCAAGTACCGCGAATCCCTTGGGATTGCGCCTTCCAGCGAGCGTAAGCGTTTGATGTAAGCAACGGGCCACAGCGTTTCAGTGGCAGGCTTTCCGGCCTGCTACTTTATGCAATGGAATCAAAGGAGAAACTGTATGCAAGTCAACATCAGTGGACACCATGTGGAAGTGACCGCCCCCCTGCGCGCTTACATCGGCGAAAAACTGGACCGGCTGGAGCGTCATTTCGACAAAATCACCAACGTTACTGTGATTCTTACCGTCGAAAAGCTGCTGCACAAAATCGAAGCGACCCTGCATATACCCGTTGGGAAAGGTGAAGTCGTTGCAAATGCTGAGCATACAGATATGTACGCCGCCATCGACAACCTCGCCGACAAGCTTGATCGCCAACTGAAAAAGCATAAGGAAAAGACCGTCAGCCTCCTCCAGGGCGCGACTGGTCGTTAATACCCCATACCCATGATTCGACTTGAAAGCATCCTGACCCCCGGCCGTTCACACGTGAACGTGCCGGGTGGCAGTAAAAAGAAAGCCCTTGAATACATTGCCAACCTGATCAGTCGCGAAGTGCCTGGTCTCGAAATGCAGGATGTTTATGAAAGTCTGATTGCCCGTGAAAAACTGGGCTCTACCGGTTTTGGTAACGGCATTGCTATCCCACACTGTCGCCTCAAAGGCTGCGAGGCGCCTGTCAGCGCTTTGCTGCACCTTGACGCCCCCATAGATTTCGACGCCATCGATGGCGCGCCGGTCGACCTGTTGTTCGTATTGCTGGTGCCAGAAGCGGCCACCGATGCACACCTGGAACTGCTAAGGCAGATCGCCAGCATGCTCGATCGCAAAGATGTGCGCGAAAAACTGCGCAGTGCACCGAGCAACGAAGCGCTGTATCAGGTTGTTCTGGACGTACAGAACGGTCATTAATCATGCGCTTGATCATTGTCAGCGGACGCTCCGGCTCCGGTAAAAGCACCGCCCTCGCCGTCCTCGAAGACAACGGTTTCTATTGCATCGACAACTTGCCCGCCGGCTTGCTTCCCGAGCTGGCAGAGCGGGCGTTGATTCACACTGAACTCGCACAGCCGCTGGTGGCGGTCTCGATTGATGCGCGCAACCTGCCCAGCCATTTGTCGCGGTTTCCACAATTGCTCGAAGAAGTGCGCAACCGTCATATTCAATGTGACGTGTTGTACCTGGACGCAGACGAGGAAACCCTGTTCAAGCGTTTCTCCGAGACCCGCCGCAGGCACCCCCTGAGCAGCGCCAGCCGCTCGCTGGCAGAAGCCATCCGCGATGAAACAACGTTGCTGGGGCCCATCGTTGACCTCGCGGACCTTACGATTAACACCACCAATCTGAACCTGTATCAGCTGCGCGACACCATAAAGCTGCGCCTGCTGAACAAACCGGAGCCCGGTACGGCATTTCTGGTGGAGTCATTTGGTTTCAAGCGCGGGATGCCGGTGGATGCCGACCTCGTCTTCGACGTGCGTTGCCTGCCCAACCCCTACTGGAAACCCGAATTGCGCGAGCAATCGGGGCTTGATCAACCGGTAGCCGATTACTTGGCCGCGCAGCCGGATGTTGAAGAGATGTTCCAGGATATTTCCAGCTATCTGCTGAAATGGTTGCCGCGTTTTGCCGCGAGCAATCGTGCTTATGTGACGATCGGTATCGGGTGCACCGGCGGGCATCACCGCTCGGTGTACCTCACTGAACGACTGGGCAAGTGCCTGCAAGAAACCCTGAAAAACGTCCAGGTTCGCCACCGCGACCTTACTTGAAAGGATCTACCCCGCGATGCCTGCTCTGGAAATCGAAATCATCAACAAATTGGGCCTGCACGCTCGAGCATCTGCCAAGTTCGTCGGTGTTGCAGGTCGGTTTCCTTGTCAGGTGCGAGCCGGTCGCACACCGGAATCCATGGTCGATGGCAAAAGCATCATGGCCATGATGATGCTTGCCGCAGGTAAAGGCACCACCATTCATTTAAAGACCGAAGGCGAACAGGAGCAAGAAGCCATGGCTGCGCTGGTGGCCCTGATCAATAACTACTTTGATGAAGGCGAATAGCGGCTGACGCATACCGCCGCAGCGATCTGACCGGGCCACGTTGATCTACCCCAGCGCGGTATCCATGACCATCATCACGCAGAACCCTATGCAGAGCCCAAGGCTCGCCAGTTTTTCGTGACCATTGCGCCGCGACTCTGGAATCACCTCTTGCGTCACTACAAGTAGCATCGCTCCTGCCGCCAGTGCCAGACCCAGCGGCAATAGAAGTTCGGCCAAGTTCACCAGCCAGGCACACAGTACGGCGAATACCGGCTCCACCAACCCGGACGCGGCACCGATCATGAACGCCCTGACCCGCGACATGCCCGCCCCGGCCAGCACCAAAGCAATCACCAACCCTTCTGGCACATCCTGCAACGCAATCCCCATCGCCAGGCTGTCAGCGTCCGGCATGCCGCCGCCCGCCGAAACGCCCACCGCCATACCTTCCGGAATGTTGTGCGCCACAATCGCGATCACAAACAGCCAAATGCGCGGTGCAATGACGGGCTCCCCCGGACGGCTGACGATAATCTCCGGCCCGGCACCCGACACTTTCAGGTCCACCAGAAACAAACACAGGGCGCCCAGCAAAATTCCCGCACAAACCAGCCCGCTGGATGCCCACGCAGACAACCCTAAACTTTCAGCTGCCGCAATGCCCGGCACAATCAACGAAAACGCCGTGGCCGCCAGCATGACCCCGGCACCAAAGCCCAATAAGGTATCGCTGACCGCCACCGGCATATTGCGAATCACCAACACCGGAACAGCGCCCAGCGCCGTGCCTAACGCGCACAAAGCCCCGCCTTGAAGGGCTCTGAGCATTTTGGGTTCGAGCCCCAGCCAGCCCAATCCTTCGGCCACCAACAGCGCAGTGCCCGCCAACAGCAACAACGTGCCGAGGGCATAGCGAAACAATCGCACGCCGCCGACCGCCAAAATTTGCGTGCCCATTTTCGCTTGAATCCTTGTGCGTAGCTTTAAACCATAGCTGCTTGATAGCGGCGCGCTACTTCAGGCCAATTAATGACCTCATAAAACGCATTGATGTACTCAGGCCGTCGGTTCTGGTAACGCAGGTAGTATGCGTGCTCCCACACATCCAGCCCCAGAATAGGGGTATTACCGTTCATCAGCGGGCTGTCCTGATTACCACTGCTTTCAATCACCAGGGTCTTCTGTCCAGTAACACTCAGCCAGGCCCAGCCGCTGCCAAAACGGGTCAGCGCGGCTTTGGTAAACGCATCTTTGAACGCTTCCAACCCACCCAACTGCTCATCAATGGCCTTGGCCAACGCGCCATCGGGTTTGCCACCGCCCTGCGGGCTCATGACCTCCCAGAACAACGCGTGGTTAGCATGACCGCCGCCTTGATTGATAACCGCTGCGCGCATGCTTTCAGGAAGCTGGTGCACGCTGGCCACCAGTTTTTCCACAGGCCACAGCGCCCACTCCGTGCCTTCCACGGCGGCATTGAGGTTGTTGATGTAAGTCTGATGATGTTTGGTGTGATGGATCTTCATGGTCTGCGCATCGATGTGCGGCTCAAGCGCGTCATAAGCGTAAGGCAGTGCAGGCAAGGTGTAAGTCATATCAATGAACTCCTGAAGGTTGGCCGCTGACCATTGAGAATGCGGGGCTGGATTGAGCAACGTTGCGCTTGAGCAACAGGGCTGAGCGTGGGTATTCGCCGTGTTCACTGATGAAATTCAATAACTCGACATAGGTTTTGCTGCTCTGACGCAGCGCGGCTTCCCGCAGCTCAGGCTTGATGCGTGGGTTTTGGACGGTTTGCAGCAGCCGCTGATGAATCGAGCACAAGTACTCGACGCTCTCTTCCGGCTGATTAAGGCGTAAATGAACGTCCGCCAGGTTGTGATGGGAAATCACGCAAGCCGCCACTGCTTCGTCGGCGTCACTCCAGCGCTCAAACAACACTTGAGCCAGCGCCAGCGCTTGCAAGTAGTGTTCTCGCGCATCCACCAGCTCGCCTTCAGCGAAACAGCGATTGGCTCTTTCGATCGTGCGTTTCCAGTGTTCCATGTGCACCTCCAAAGCCGTGTCAGGGAGTCAGACACCGCCAGCGGTCAGCTTCTCGGGGTCTAGCAGGGCCTCAAGCTGGCTGCGAGACAGGTCGGTAAACTCAAGCGCCACATCAATCACCGGGCGCCCTTGCTTGTAGGCGGTCTTGGCAATTTCAGCGGCCTTTTCATAACCAATGATCGGATTCAGTGCAGTCACCAGAATCGGATTGCGCGACAAGGCTTCTTTGATTTTGGCTTCGTTGACCTTGAACGTGGCAATCGCCTTGTCGGCCAGTAAACGGCTCACATTGGTTAACAGCTCGATGCTACTGAGCAGGTTCTGAGCAATGACCGGCAGCATCACGTTCAGCTCAAAGTTACCGGACTGGCCCGCTACGGTAATCACCGCGTCATTACCGATGACTTGCGCGGCGACCATGGCAGTGGCTTCGGGAATCACCGGGTTAACCTTGCCCGGCATAATCGAAGAGCCCGGCTGCAACGCTTCCAGCTCAATTTCACCCAGCCCCGCCAGCGGACCCGAATTCATCCAGCGCAGGTCGTTGGCTATTTTCATCAACGAGACCGCTGTGGCCTTAAGCTGGCCCGATACCGATACAGCGGTGTCCTGAGAACCGATCAAGGCAAACAGATCCTTGCCGGGCGTGAACCGCACAGGCGTCAGGACGCTGAGTTGCTGACAGAACAGCCCGGCAAATTGCGGATGCGCGTTGATCCCGGTGCCGACTGCCGTGCCGCCTTGCGCCAGTGATTGCAGCGCAGGTTGCAGGGCCTGCAAATGCCCGATATTGGCCTTGATCTGCTGCGCCCAACCATTGAGTACCTGACTCATGCGCACAGGCATGGCGTCCATCAGGTGAGTGCGCCCGGTTTTGACATGGCTGTGAACCTGCTGGGCCTTGTGCTCAATGACCTCCACCAGATGCGTCAGCGCGGGCAAAAGACGCTCATGCAGACCCAAAGCGGCACTGACGTGAAGGGTGGTCGGGATGATGTCGTTGCTGCTTTGGCCACAGTTGACGTGATCGTTCGGGTTGATCACTTCGCCCAGCACGCGGGTGGCCAGCGTGGCGATCACTTCATTGGCGTTCATGTTG
This sequence comes from Pseudomonas sp. WS 5078, assembly GCF_012985745.1. Taxonomy (NCBI): domain Bacteria; kingdom Pseudomonadati; phylum Pseudomonadota; class Gammaproteobacteria; order Pseudomonadales; family Pseudomonadaceae; genus Pseudomonas; species Pseudomonas sp. WS 5078. Next base: position 139,459 of record NZ_JAAQWX010000010.1, read on the forward strand.
GAGCTGGTGCCTGAACCGGTTTGAAAGATATCTACCGGAAAGTGCTCCATGAAATCGCCTGCCAGCAGGATCTGCGTGGCTTCGACAATGGCGTTGCCCTGAGCGTCAGAAATTTGCCCCAATTCGATGTTAGCTTTGGCCGCTGCCGCTTTGGCCAGAATCAAGGCGCGAATGAATTGCGCCGGCATGCGCTGATGACTGACGGGAAAGTTATCCACCGCACGCTGGGTCTGCGCGCCATACAGCGCGGCCTCAGGCACGTGCAACTCGCCCATGCTGTCGCGTTCGATACGGGTATTACTCATCGTGAAATCCTTGCATCAGTTCGATTAAAGAGATGGACGGTTCAAGTTCGCAGGTCGCCAATTGCCAGGCACAGCATTGCCAACGCTTGAGGCGACACCCGCACAGGGCTTGGGTTTCGAGGTCGCGCAGCGGTCGCCACGCATGGTCAAGACACAGACTGCGCCAGTGCCACGGCAGCGCCGTATCAGTGGCGGTGTCCAGCAAAAGCCGGAACGACGTGAGGGCAATCGTCCAGGATGACGTAGACGTACAGCAGGCCAAGTAACGGCCTTCGGCCAGATAATGCTCAATCAGGCGTGGTTCATCGGGCGCCAGCCCGCAGCGGATCTGGCGACTCATCCAGCGCCAGCTTTCCTGATAAGGGCTTTCGTGCAACACAGAACTCATGATCCAGGCTCGCTCGATAATGAGATTCATTATTAAGCGATATTGATTATCAAAACAAGCCTGCGAAAGGCAGTGCCTCCCAGACACAAAGTGTTCCTCACCCTTTCAAGGCGATGACACGAGGGTCCTCTGTTTGCCCTGAAAACAGGTCCCACCACGTTCGAAAACGCGAGCACGGGTTCAACACGAGAAACCTGACTGCAATGAGTCAGTGCAATCCCTGGAGAGTAGTACGCGACGTCTTGCGCTCGTTGTGGATATCACTGTTTAAATAATCAACCATCGTGCTTATATGCAATTACATGCTAATTTGCTCCAGCCAACATCGTGCACTCCGCATTTAACAGGCAGGGCATTCAATTTAATCTTCACGCCTACTTAAGGATATGCACCTTGTATCGAAGTTCGAACAACTCGATCCAAACACGCTAAACCTTGGCGTAATCCACACTTATCACTTCCTGAGCCACAACGTATCAACAGCTGCTTTTCGGATGATTATAAAAGAAGCCGGGACAAAAAATGCCAAGCCTGCGCCTTGCCCAGGCAGCTTATTTCAAAGGCATTGACCTACGATTAAAAGCTGAAAAGAGCATTGAACCACACTAACTAATTAAAGTAAGAAGTTGAAAATGAAGCGACTTATTGCGTGCATTGCAATGATAAGTTTATTGACTGGATGCGTAGGCGCTTCGGTCTATGTGCCAAAAAGCAATCCTCGCCAGGTTGAACACACTCGCGAACCGCGAGAGGGGCACAAATGGTGCGGGATAAGCCTATGGCTTGTCTTTTTCCCTGTCCCGTTGATGTTACCGGTTTGCAAAACTGATACTGAATTAACATCCTCTTTTTATGGCTGCGGCCCCTTAATGCATTTCGCCAAACTTGGAGCAGACTATAAGGGGAATGCACTCTGCGGACGTATGCCGGCGGGATGAGCGAGCCGTTGACGCAATTGCTCACGCGCACAAAAAAGGCGTATCACCTGAACCGTGATACGCCTTTTTTAAAACATTTGAGCAATCAGCTGCCGCCGATTTTCATACGCTCAATCAACACGGAGCCGGTGCGAATGTTACTGCGCAGCTCAAGGTCATTGCCCACGGCAACGATCTGTTTGAACATATCGCGCATGTTGCCGGCGATAGTCACCTCTTGCACCGGGAACTGAATCTCGCCGTTTTCGACCCAGAAACCCGCCGCGCCTCGGGAGTAGTCACCCGTGACCATGTTCAGGCCGCTGCCCATCAGTTCGGTCACAAACAACCCGCGGCCCATACGACGGATCAAGGCGGCCTGGTCTTCATCGCCATGGGTCACGAACAGGTTGTGCACGCCGCCCGCGTTCGCAGTGCTGGGCATGCCCAATTTGCGGCCGGAATACGTGCTGAGGATGTAGGACACCAGTTCGCCATCTTTGATAAACGGTTTGGCGTACGTGGCCAAACCATCGTTGTCGAATGAAGAACTGCCCATGGCACGCATCAGGTGCGGGCGCTCGTCCAGGGTCAGCCATTCAGGGAAGATCTGTTGTCCCATGGCGTCGAGCAAGAACGACGATTTGCGGTACAGGTTGCCACCCGAAATCGCACCCAAAAAGCTGCCGAACAGCCCGCCGGCCAGCTCGGCGGAAAACAGTACCGGGGCTTCGCAGGTCGGCACCGGACGCGAGCCCAGACGACGGGCGGCGCGCTCCGCAGCCCGTCGACCGATGACGGCGGCATCGGTTAGCAACTCGCCCTGGCAGTTCACGTCGTACCAATAATCGCGCTGCATCTGTCCGTCGCCTTCAGCGATCATCACGCAGCTCAGGCTGTGGCGTGTCGATGCCGAGCCTCCCACAAAACCGTTGCTGTTGCCGTATACACGGCAGCCTTGATGGGTGCTGAGCGTGGTGCCGTCCGCGTTTTTGATGCGGCTGTCGGCTTCAAAAGCAGCGGCTTCGCAGGCCAGTGCCTTTTCGATGGCTTGCTCAGGGGTGATGTCCCACGTGTGGAACAGATCAAAATCCTGCAGATCGCGGGCCATCAGCTTCGGGTCGGCCAAACCGGAGCTTTCGTCCTCGGACGTATGGCTGGCAATCGCCAACGCGGCGGCAACCGTTTCACGAATCGCATCAGGGCCGGTGGCCGAAGTGCTGGCCGAACCTTTGCGCTGCCCCACATAAAGGGTGATACCGAAACCCTGATCGCGATTGAACTCGACGGTTTCAACCTCACGCTGACGCACCGAAGTCGACAAGCCCTGCTCCAGCGACACAGCCACTTCGCAGGCACTGGCGCCCTGACGCTTGGCTTCGGCAATAATTTGCTCGACCTGCTCTTGCAGTGCCGGCAAGGCCTGCGGGCCGACGCTTTCTACTGCACTCATGGTTTTCTCCACTCAAATTCTGTTTTCGGTAGGGCCGCCGAGCGACCGGGCCGGACAAGCGGCCCCCGACTGGTTATCATGGCGGCGTTTCTTTGCGGACTGCCACCATGGTTGATTCTTACGACGACGCCTTCGACGGCGAAAAAAGCAAATCGCAGGTCAAACGCGAGCTCCATGCTCTGGTTGATCTGGGCGAACGTCTCACGACGCTCAAGCCTGACTTGCTGAACAAAATGCCTTTGACCGACGCCTTGCGCCGGGCTTTGGTAGATGCTTCAAAACACACGGCTCATATTGCCCGCAAGCGGCATATCCAGTTCATCGGCAAGCTGATGCGCGATCAACCGATCGACGAAATCCTGGCAATGCTCGATCAAGTGGATGCCTCTTCGCGCCAATACAACGAACGTTTCCACGGCCTCGAACGCTGGCGTGATCGCCTGATCGAAGGCGATGACGATGTACTGGAAAAATTTGTCACCGAGTTCCCCGAGGCCGATCGTCAGCAATTGCGTTCGATCGTGCGTCAGGCCAAACACGAGCTGGCTCATAACAAGGCCCCGGCTTCCAGCCGCAAATTGTTCAAGTACATCCGTGGGTTGGACGAGACTCAACGCGGCTTGCGTTAAGTCCTGTACGCGGGCGGGTTGCCCTGCAACCCGCCCGCAGCCCGTCAACTGCCCGTGCCGCCTACCGTAATTGCATCAATCTTCAGGGTTGGCTGACCGACACCCACTGGCACCGATTGCCCGTCTTTGCCACATGTCCCCACGCCGCTGTCCAGCGACAGGTCATTACCGACCATCGACACTTTGCTCATCGCTTCCGGCCCGTTGCCAATCAGGGTCGCGCCCTTGACCGGACGCGTGATTTTGCCGTCTTCGATCAAATACGCTTCGCTGGTAGAAAACACAAACTTGCCGCTGGTGATGTCGACCTGACCTCCGCCCAGATTGGCGCAGTAGATGCCCTTTTTCACCGAGGCAATGATTTCGGCCGGATCACTTTCGCCGCCCAACATGTAGGTGTTGGTCATGCGTGGCATTGGCAAATGTGCGTACGATTCGCGACGACCGTTACCGGTGCGGGCAACGCCCATCAACCGCGCATTAAGTTTGTCTTGCATGTAGCCCTTGAGTACGCCGTTTTCGATCAGCGTAGTGCACTCGGTCGGGGTGCCTTCATCGTCCACGCTCAGTGAGCCGCGACGCCCTGGCAAGGTGCCGTCATCGACGATGGTGCACAAGCTGGAAGCAACCTTCTCGCCCATGCGGCCGCTGTAGGCCGAACTGCCCTTGCGGTTGAAGTCGCCTTCCAGACCATGGCCCACGGCTTCGTGCAGCAGCACGCCAGACCAGCCGGAGCCCAAAACAACCGGAAAGGTGCCAGCAGGTGCAGCTACGGCTTCAAGGTTGACCAACGCCTGGCGCAAGGCTTCGCGGGCATAGCCCATGGCGCGGTCCTGCGCCAGGAAATAACGGTAATCCGTGCGCCCGCCGCCGCCATGTCCGCCCCGCTCACGACGGCCGTTTTGCTCAACAATGACGCTGACATTGAAGCGCACCAAAGGCCGCACATCGGCGGCCAGACCACCGTCGGTGGAAGCCACCAGAATGCGCTCCCACACCCCGGCCATGCTCACGGTGACTTGTTGGATACGTGGGTCGAGGGCGCGGGTGGCGGCGTCGACACGCTTGAGCAGTTCTACTTTTTCAGCACGGCTGATGACTTCTAGCGGGTTGTCAGGCGCATACAACTGCGCCACATCCTGCGCGGTGAAGGCTTGCACGGTGCCATTCTGACCAGCCCGAGAGATTGAACGCGCCGCACGGGCGGCCAGCCCCAATGCTTCAAGGGTAATGGCGTTGCTGTAGGCAAAGCCGGTTTTCTCGCCAGACTGGGCGCGTACACCGACGCCTTGATCCAAATTGAAGCTGCCTTCTTTTACGATGCCGTCTTCCAGTGCCCAGGATTCGGAAATCTGGCCCTGAAAGTACAAATCTGCCGCATCGATCCCCGGCCCGGCCAGGTCACCCAGCACGGTTTGCAGGCTTTCAAGGGTGACACCGCCCGGTGCCAACAGGTGTTCGCTGACTGAGGTCAACAACTCGCTCATATTCACTCCGTCTTGGCCCTCGCTTCAGCATCTTTGAGTGCTGAACCCAAGGGCCTGAATTAGCCTTGCGTGGCAGGTCGCTGTGCGCCCTGCGAAAAAAATCGCCGGTGGCTCGCCACCGGCATGCGTGCCCTGATGGCCGCTTGTTCTGCAGCATCACGCCGAGCGATCAATACGCCCTCTCCTTGCGCTTGCTCAGCCAGCACTCGGCCCCAAGGGTCAATGATGGCAGCGTGGCCGAAAGTCTCACGCGGCCCAGGATGTACGCCACCTTGCGCCGCCGCCAAGACGTAACATTGAGTTTCAATGGCCCGGGCACGGATCAGGATGTCCCAGTGCGCCGCCCCCGTCACTGCGGTAAAGGCCGACGGTGCACTGATCAGCTCCGCTCCTGCGGCACGCAGCTCACTATAAAGCTCGGGAAAGCGCAGGTCATAACACACCGTCAGCCCCAGCTTGCCGACCGGCGTATCTGCCACCACGACCCGCTCACCTTGAGCATAGTCGTCGGACTCACGATACCGCCCACGATTGTCAGACACGTCGACATCAAACAAGTGCAGCTTGTCGTAGCGCGCCACTTGTTCACCGTCGGCGTTGATCAACAGCGAACAGGCGCGTGATTTGGCGTCGGGCAGACCGGCAGGTGGCAATGGCAAGGTACCGGCAACCACCCATAAGTTGAGGTCGCAAGCGGTTTGTTTCAACCAGGGCAGGACAGGACCTTCGCCCAACGCTTCGGCCCGGCCCAGCGCAGCCACGTCCCGACGCCCCATGGCCGAAAAATTCTCCGGAAGCACAGCCAGTTGTGCACCTCCTTCGGCCGCTTTTTCGAGCAAACGGCGGGCTTGCGCCAAATTGGCCAGCACATCGTTCTGACTGACCATTTGAATCACTGCTAACGCCATGCCCTGCTCCTCGGTAGCCCGCTTTTACTTTTTCTCGAATGGCTTGTCGAACGTGATCTTCGGATCCTGCCATGGGCCTTTGATGCTGTATTGCACACTCGCAAAACGCGACACCTGATCGCCGATCAATTTATTGATCAGGAACAAGGCTCCACCCACGGCCGGAGCACCCACGAGCAAGGCCGCAATTGGCAAGTTGTTGGTCACGGGCAAGGTCAAGAGCAAATTCGCATCCACTTGGTCTGTGACCATGTTCAGGGTGCCGCTCAGTTCAAGGTTGCTTGAAGGGCCAGTCATGGTGATGGGCTTGTTCGCGCGGTACACCCCGCGATTGGCTTGCAGCAGACCTTTGACGCGGTCGTAACTCAACCCTTTGCCGAACAGGTCGGAAAAATCGAGACGCAAGCGCCGCCCAATGGAGTTGAAGTTCAACAGACCAAAAATTCGCAACACCTGCGCGCTGCCATCAACTTCGACAAACTGGCCTTTATTCAGGGTCGCGTCCAGTGTGCCCGTGAAGCGCTTGAGGCCGATCCACGCAGGCGATCCCGGCCAGTTGCCGTCCACATCCAGATGGAAATTGTTGCTCGTGACACTGGGCGCAAAACCCCAGTTTTTCAACACGTCTGCCAAATTACGCCCACCCAGCCGGCCCTTGTACCAACTGTTGCTGGCACCGGCAAAACCTTCCCAACCTCCGGAACCTTCAAGCAACAGCCCTTTGAGCCCCAAGTTGAGGTTATTGAGCAAAATACCGCGGCTCGTGGGTCGTACATTAAGCGACCAGGCGCCAATCAGATCCGGTCCCTGGTAAAGCTGACGGATGATGATGTCCATTGCCGGAATTTTGCGCGGGTCTACCGACGCCAGCGGGTCAGGTGCATTTTCATCGGTCACTGCCTTGGGGTCGGCAGCCGGCAGGCGAACGATCTGCATGGTGATGGTCATTGGCGCGCTTTTCGCGTCCGGCAGGGTGACTGATCCAACAGCTTGTTTGCTGTCAATTTTCAGGCCCCATGACGCCGGGTAGCGATTCATCAGCAAATGGACCTGATCGAGCTGGGTGCCCATCGCGGTCAGTTTGCCGATTTTGAAATCGGCACTGCTGAGCAATTGCTGCGCACTGCCTCCGGCGTCTTTTCCGGCATAGCGTTCAACCAGCGCCTGCCACGGGGCTACGTCCAGTTCGGACAGCACGCCGCGAATACGCAAGCCCCTGGAGGTCGGCAACGACGCTGCGCCGGGGCCCAGGTACAACTCGCCGCGGCCTGCCTCAAGCTTGCCGTCCGGCGCGGCGAAGGTCAGGCTCGCCAGGTTCCCGTAGTCAAACCAGTAACGCTTTTCAGCCCCCTGCAAGGTCATGCGGAAAACGCTGTCACGGCTTTCATTGGTTGCCAGACCGAACGGTGCAGGCAGGTCGATCAGCGCGCCCTTAAGGCTGGAATTGACACGCAACTGGCTGTCCGCGCCATCGAGTGTCAACTGCAATTGATAAGGCAAGTTGCCGGAAACCGGGATGGGCTGGTTAAACTTCAGCCAGTTTGTCAGGGTTTTCACTGCAATTTGGCCATTGGCCACAACGCGGGTACTGATTCGGCCCGGCTTCCCGTCGGCAAAGATTTGCGCGTTAACCGGGCGGTCGAATGCACGGGCAGTGATCCCTTTGCCGCTCAAGCCCTTGGCGCTGTCGAAGCGGAAATCACCCTTGAGTTGCGTCAGCTCCAGTTCGGGCTCGCTGATTTTCAACCGCGCCTTATCGGTTTTGAAATCCACCACGATTTTCGGTTCAACGCTGTGTTCCAGCGGAATATCCAGATCGACCCGCCCGGTGAGCGGGCCTTCGCCCTGCCAGCCGGCAAAGGTATCAGCGGTCCCGATGGGGGCCTCTTGAAGGATTTTCAGGCCATCGCCCAAACCGCCGGCAAAGTCACCCTGCAACAACAAATGACTGACTTTGCCGCTGGCTACGTGGGGGATATTGACCGAGACGTCACGCACCTGAGTGTCGAGCAATTGGCCTTTGCTGGCCATGATGCGCACACCGCTGTCTTCGATAAACACATCACCCGAGACATTACGCACATGCGGCCAGCCCGGCTGGAACGCCAGTTCGGCGCCGTGCACCTTGAAAAACAGGCTGATCGAGCGTGCAGCCGCCACGGCATCGTGGCTCAGCGAGCCCTGATACTGGAAAAAACCCTCTTCCACATCGCCTTTGATGATCGCCGTGCTGAGCCATTCGCTTAGCGCCGGACTCAAGACCTCAGGCAAGTATTTGGGGGTGAAGCGGCCATCGCCGTCAGTCAGACCTACGCGCAGGTCCATGTAGTCTTCTTGCGAATGGTCCATATGAATGCGAATCAGGAAATCGGCCGCGATCTTGCCCTCTTCACCCAATACCTTGATGTAAGGCGCGATCAGGGTGAAGGTGTCTTTGGTCAAGGTCCAGGTCAGCAAGGCATTGGCCTGCTGATACTGCCAGGGTTTGGCGAAAATAGGGTCCAGGTGCAGCATGAAATCCTTGCTGTCCAGGCGCAGCTCGCCCTTGCCCAGATCACCGCTGATCAAGCCGCTGACATTGCGCGCAGCGGGCGCGCCATGGGTCGCGTTGAACCCGACTTGCTGCAGGTTGGCCGCGAAGCTGAGTTTTTGATCGTCGCTCGCCTGAGGACGGAAGTCAGCCAACACATTGCGCAAGGTGCCGGTGGCTTTGAGCTGATCAACAACTTTCGCCACACCGTCCGGCCACGGCGCCAAAGCGTCCAGCAGCGGCGTGATCGGGGTCAGGTTTACATGGTCGGCCTGCAAGTGCCAACGCTCTTGCTCCTTGTCGGTCGCCTTGAACTGCTGCAATTGCGCGCGGGTTTCCCAACGTGTGTCGCCCAGGCTCATCGCCAGCGAGTCCAGCACCACGTTGTAGCCCTGTTCGCCGCGTTCCAGCCAGGCATGCAGGGCCAGGTTATCGATCGCGGCCGGTTTGCGGTCTGCATAAGCGCCACTGAATGCCGGGGCGTTGAGCCGGGCCGTGGCGCTTTGCACCGTGCCTTTACCCCAATTGAACCAAAATTCGCCACCCGCCTTGAATTTCTTGATGGTCCAGCCTTGGGTCATGCTCGACGGCAGCCATTTGGCCCAGTCACTTTGCGGCAAGCTGACATAGGCTTGCGCCGCGCCGTCACGCCATTGACTGGCGCGAATCTGACTTTTGACACTCAGCGCAACCGGCTGGCCATCCGGCAAGGTCAAGCGAGCATCCAGCCGCTGATCGGATGCGCCCACGTCGAGGGTCAGCCCGACATAGGTCAGCGTCATTGGCGCTTCTTTATAGGGTTCAAGGGTGAGCTGGCTGTCGAGTACCGACAGACGCTCAACCCTCTGCAATTGATTGAGCAACTGCTCGGGGTCCAACGGTTTGTCGTCTTGAACCGGCAAGCCTTCGAGTGTCCAGTGCCGGTCCTTGTCCTGACGCGCACTCAGCTGCAATCCGTCGAGCTGCACATGGGCGATCCGCACTTCGCGGGCCAGCACGCTGCCCCAAACATCAGGCACCACTTGCACTTCATCCAGACGCAAAGCGCTGCGGCCTTCGCCCACCATCACGTCATGTGCCAGCAACACCGGCGCCATGCCGCTCCAGCGCCCTTCGAGGCTACCGATGGTTAACGGCATGCCCAGTGCTTCGCGGGCCTTGGTTTGCACCTCGGCACGGTATTCGGCAATCAGGGGCGTGAGTTCTCGCCCGAGGCTGACGTAAAGCGCCGTCAGCACCAGCAATAACGCACAAAGACTTAATCCCCAGCGGGTCAGCGCGGCAAAAAAGCGTGTCAGACGCTCCATGTCAGGTGGCCCCTTCAGTAGTGATCGAAGGGGCCGAATGCAGCCCCCTTTTTAAATCCGGACATCCCGTGCAGCTTCAGAGCAGCACCACGTCGTATTGTTCCTGGGAGTACATGGTTTCCACTTGAAAGCGGATCGTACGCCCGATAAAACCTTCCAGCTCAGCCACATTACCCGACTCTTCATCGAGCAAGCGGTCGACCACCCGTTGGCTGGCCAGTACCCGATAGCCCTCGGCCTGATACGCACGGGCTTCGCGCAGGATTTCACGGAATATTTCGTAGCAGATGGTTTCCGGCGTTTTCAACTTGCCCCGGCCCTGGCAGCACACGCAGGGTTCACAGAGCACCTGTTCAAGGCTTTCGCGGGTACGCTTGCGGGTCATTTGCACCAACCCCAACTCGGTAATACCGATGATGTTGGTTTTGGCGTGATCACGTTCGAGCTGTTTTTCGAGCGTGCGCAGCACCTGACGCTGGTGCTCTTCGTCTTCCATGTCGATGAAGTCGATGATGATGATGCCGCCCAGGTTGCGCAGTCGCAGTTGACGCGCAATGGCCGTTGCCGCTTCGAGGTTGGTCTTGAAGATGGTTTCTTCGAGGTTGCGATGGCCCACGAACGCGCCAGTGTTGACGTCAATGGTGGTCATGGCTTCAGCCGGGTCCACCACCAGGTAGCCGCCAGACTTGAGCGGCACCTTGCGGTCGAGGGCTTTCTGGATTTCGCTTTCGACGCCGTACAAGTCAAATATCGGCCGTTCGCCGGGGTAATGCTCCAGACGATCTGCAATTTCGGGCATCAGCTCCGCCACGAACTGCGTGGTTTTCTGGAAGGTTTCCCGGGAGTCGATGCGGATTTTTTCAATTTTCGGGCTGACCAGGTCGCGCAACGTACGTAGCGCCAGGCCGAGGTCTTCATAAATAACCGTCGGAGCACCCACGGTTTTGATCTGGGCACCGATCTGGTCCCACAGGCGACGCAGGTAGCGAATGTCCATCAGGATTTCATCCGCACCGGCGCCTTCGGCCGCCGTACGCAGGATGAAACCGCCAGCTTCCTTGATGCCTTCCTGCGCCACGCAATCGCTGACCACTTGCTTGAGGCGATCACGCTCGGCTTCGTCTTCGATCTTCAGCGAAATGCCGACATGTGCCGTACGCGGCATGTACACCAGATAACGCGAAGGAATCGACAATTGGGTTGTCAACCGTGCGCCCTTGGAACCGATCGGGTCCTTGGTGACCTGTACCACCAGGCTTTGGCCTTCATGAACCAGCGAACTGATGCTTTCGACCGCCTGACCTTCGCGCAGGGAAATTTCGGCGGCATGGATAAACGCGGCACGGTCCAGGCCGATGTCCACGAACGCAGCTTGCATGCCCGGCAAAACACGAACGACCTTGCCTTTATAGATGTTGCCGACAATGCCTCGACGCTGGGTGCGCTCAACGTGCACCTCTTGCAACACACCGTTCTCTACCACCGCCACGCGCGATTCCATCGGCGTGATGTTGATCAGGATCTCTTCACTCATGGCTGGGTCTCGTTCAGGCGTCATCACATTCGTGCCACGTTTCATGGGTGCGTTAGTTAGCGCACGGAAAGGTTTTGCCAACAGGGTATGCCGAAATGCCCCAGCAGTTCTGCGGTTTCGCACACAGGCAAGCCCACGACAGCGGAATAGCTGCCTTCAAGCCCGGACACAAATACCGCGCCCAGCCCTTGAATCGCGTAGCCACCGGCTTTATCCAGCGGTTCGCCGCTGGCCCAGTAACGCGCGGCTTCTTGTGTACTGATGTTTCTGAAACGCACCGCACTGCTCACCACACGGGTTTCGCAGCGGGTTGCATCCATAAGGGCAATGGCAGTCAAGACTTCATGCTCGCGTCCCGATAACGCCATGAGCATAGCCAAGGCATCGGCTTCGTCGACGGGTTTGCCAAGAATCTGTCCGTCCAGCACCACGGCAGTATCGGCGCCCAGTACGCAAAAAGCATCGCCGGGAGACGACTCGGCCACGCGCTCATGACCCGCCCGCGCTTTTTCGCGCGCCAGCCGTTCGACATACGCCGTGGCGGCCTCATGGGCGAAAGGGGTTTCGTCGATGGCAGCACTGACCGTGCTGAAGGGCACGCCGATTTGAGCCAATAACTCGCGTCGGCGGGGTGAGCCTGAGGCCAGATAAAGCGAAGTCATCAAGACATCTCCCTGTCAGTACGCGCAAACCTGGAAAGGGCTCACGCTTCCATCAATTGATTTTGAAGCGCCGTACCAGTCCACGCAGCCCGTAGCTGACCCAAGGCCACAACAACGCGCTGACCAGTGCAGGCAATACCAGCGCCAGGGTTGGCTGGCGGTTGCCAGTCAAGGCACTGAGCCACAACTGAGCCAACTGGGCCAGACCAAAGATCACCAGCAACACCAGGCTTTGCTGCCACATGGGGAACATGCGCAGGCGCTGTTGCAGGGACAATACGAGGAAGGTAATCAGGGTCAGGATCAAGGCGTTCTGCCCAAGCAGTGTGCCGTAAACCACGTCTTCGATCAGGCCCAGGCACCACGCGGTGACCATGCCTACTTTGTGTGGCATGTACAGCGCCCAGAAAGCCAGCAACAACGCCAGCCATAGAGGACGGAACACTTCCATAAACTGTGGCATTGGCGAAACGCTGAGCAACACGCCAATGGCAAACGTCAGCCAGATGATCCAGCCATTACGTGAACGAATACCCGCCATTATTGCCTCTCCCGGGTGGTAGCCGGCGCAGCGGCTGGCGACGTGGCTGCGGCGGGTGTTGCAACTGGCGCAGGTTTTTTGGCCGCACCGGCGGTGGGCACAGGCGTTGCTGGCGTGGTGACAGCGGGTGCCGGTGTCGCCGCTGGCACGGGTGCAGGCACCGGCTTGGGCACAGTGGCCGGAATAATCGGCTGCGGCTCGCCGTTGTTTTCTGCTTCCTGGGCTTGAGCGGCGTCGTTGGCGCGCTCTTCAGGGGTGCGGCTGTCGCTGAAGACCAATAGTAAGTAACGGCTACGGTTCAACGCGGCTGTTGGCACGGCACGCACAATGGCGAAGGGTTGGCCCGAGTCATGGATCACTTCCTTGACCGTTGCGACCGGGTAACCGGCCGGGAAACGTTGCCCCAGACCGGAACTGACCAGCAGGTCGCCTTCTTTGATATCCGCCGTGTCCGCCACGTGGCGCAACTCCAGGCGCTCGGGGTTGCCCGTGCCACTGGCAATCGCACGCAGACCGTTGCGGTTGACCTGCACCGGAATGCTGTGGGTGGTGTCGGTAAGCAGCAATACCCGCGAGGTGTACGGCATCAACTCGACCACTTGCCCCATCAGTCCGCGTGCATCGAGCACCGGTTGACCGAGCACCACACCGTCGCGCTCACCCTTGTTGATGATGATGCGATGGGTGAACGGGTTGGGGTCCATGCCGATCAGCTCGGCCACTTCGACCTTCTCGTTAACCAGCGCAGAAGAGTTCAGCAACTCACGCAGGCGAACGTTTTGCTCAGTCAGGGCCGCCAGCTTTTGCATGCGCCCTTGCAGCAGAAGGTTTTCAGTCTTGAGCTTCTCGTTCTCGGCGACCAGTTCCGTCCGACTGCCGAACTGACTGGCGACGCCTTGGAACAGACGTTGCGGCAGATCGGTGATCCAGTAGGTCTGCATCAGCACCAGCGACATTTGACTGCGCACCGGCTTGAGCAACGTGAAACGGGCATCGACCACCATCAGCGCGACCGATAGCACGACCAGCACCAACAGGCGCACGCCCAAAGAGGGGCCTTTGGAAAAGAGCGGTTTAATAAGCCGCTCCTCCGGGGCAAGGATTCAATGTATTCATACGGCTTCAAGCGGCCTGGATGAAGATTGACAAAAGATAAACGCCAAAAGGCAGCACGGCAAAGTGCTACCTTTTGGTGATAACCCTCGAACTGCAACCACCGATATTATTCGCTGGAGAGCAGGTCCATGGTGTGCTTATCCATCATTTCCAGCGCACGGCCACCACCACGCGCAACACAGGTCAGCGGGTCTTCGGCAACAATGACCGGCAAACCGGTTTCCTGGGCCAGCAACTTGTCGAGGTCACGCAACAATGCGCCACCGCCGGTCAGCACCAGGCCACGCTCGGCAATGTCCGACGCCAGCTCTGGCGGGGACTGTTCCAGCGCGCTTTTAACGGCTTGAACGATGGTAGCCAGCGACTCTTGCAGCGCTTCAAGCACTTCATTGGAGTTCAGTGTGAATGCACGGGGAACGCCTTCCGCCAGGTTACGGCCGCGCACGTCTACTTCACGGACTTCACCGCCCGGATAGGCAGTACCGATTTCCTGCTTGATGCGCTCGGCGGTCGACTCACCGATCAGGCTGCCGTAGTTACGGCGCACATACGTGATGATCGCTTCGTCGAAGCGGTCGCCGCCAACCCGTACGGATTCGGCGTAAACCACACCGTTCAGGGAGATCAGCGCAATTTCAGTGGTACCACCACCGATGTCGACAACCATCGAGCCGCGCGCTTCTTCAACCGGCAAACCGGCACCGATTGCAGCAGCCATCGGCTCTTCAATCAGGAACACTTCACGGGCACCGGCACCCAGTGCCGACTCACGAATGGCGCGACGCTCAACCTGAGTCGATTTGCACGGTACGCAAATCAGCACCCGAGGACTTGGCTGCAGGAAGCTGTTCTCGTGCACCTTGTTGATAAAGTACTGCAGCATTTTTTCGCACACGCTGAAGTCAGCGATCACGCCGTCCTTCATCGGACGAATGGCTGCAATGTTGCCCGGTGTACGGCCCAGCATGCGCTTGGCCTCGGTGCCGACGGCAACGACACTTTTCTGGTTACCGTGTGTCCGAATAGCCACAACCGATGGCTCATTCAGGACAATACCGCGCTCGCGCACGTAAATAAGGGTGTTGGCAGTGCCCAGGTCAATGGAAAGATCGCTGGAAAACATGCCACGCAGTTTCTTGAACATGGGAAAGGGACCCTAGGCAACGCGTGGGTAAAAAAGTGCGGCAAACTCTAACAACGACAGGGATTTTGGGCAAGGCGCCAATATGTTAAATTGGCCGCTTTTCCGAGCACCAGCCCCCACAATCGCGGCCATATGACCGTAGAAATGCGGTAGTGTTCCGACAATCTAACACACGGATAGCATCCGTCTTGTTTTCCACTGGAGAATCCCATGGCGCTTGAACGCTCCGACGTGGAAAAAATCGCTCATTTGGCCCGCCTGGGTTTGAATGATGCCGATCTGCCACGCACCACCGAAGCCCTTAACAGCATTTTGGGGCTGATTGACCAGATGCAGGCTGTCGACACCACCGGTATCGAGCCGCTGGCCCACCCACTGGAAGCCAGCCAGCGCCTGCGTGCAGACGTCGTGACTGAAACCAATCATCGCGAGGCTTACCAGTCCATCGCGCCAGCGGTCGAAAACGGCCTCTATCTGGTTCCCAAGGTCATCGAGTAAAAGGAAGAGCCTGCATGCATCAAATGACTCTGGCCGAGATCGCCCGCGGACTCGCCGATAAAAAGTTTTCGTCTGAAGAGCTGACCAAAACCCTGCTGGCGCGAATCGCCCAACTGGATCCGCAGCTCAACAGCTTCATCACCCTCACCGAAGACCTTGCCCTGGAGCAGGCCAAGGCCGCCGACGCACGTCGCGCCGACGGTGAAACCGGCGCCCTGCTGGGTGCGCCAATCGGTCACAAGGATTTGTTCTGCACCCTCGGCGTGCGCACCAGCTGCGGCTCGAAGATGCTCGACAACTTCAAGGCCCCGTACGACGCCACCGTGGTGTCCAAGCTGGCCGCTGCCGGCGCGGTGAGCCTGGGCAAGACCAACATGGACGAGTTCGCGATGGGCTCGGCCAACGAATCGAGCTACTACGGCGCCGTCAAAAACCCGTGGAACCTTGAACACGTCCCCGGCGGCTCATCGGGCGGTTCTGCCGCCGCCGTTGCCGCCCGCCTGTTGCCTGCCGCTACCGGCACCGACACCGGTGGCTCGATCCGCCAGCCCGCCGCATTGACCAACCTCACCGGCCTGAAACCGACCTACGGTCGCGTCTCGCGCTGGGGCATGATTGCCTACGCCTCCAGCCTCGATCAGGGTGGCCCGTTAGCGCGTACGGCTGAAGACTGCGCCATCCTGCTGCAAGGCATGGCCGGTTTCGACCCGCAAGATTCCACCAGCATCGATGAGCCCGTGCCGGACTTCAGCGCCAGCCTGAATGCTTCACTGCAAGGCTTGCGCATTGGCGTGCCAAAAGAGTTCTTCAGCGAAGGCCTCGACCCGCGCATCGCAGAACTGGTGCATACCAGCATCAAAGAACTCGAAAAGCTCGGCGCCGTGATCAAGCCCATCAGCCTGCCCAACATGCAGCACGCGATCCCTGCGTACTACGTGATCGCGCCGGCAGAAGCCTCTTCCAACCTGTCGCGCTTTGACGGCGTGCGCTTTGGCCATCGCTGCGAAGCCCCGAAAGACCTCACCGACCTGTACAAGCGCTCGCGCGCCGAAGGCTTCGGCCCTGAAGTACAGCGCCGGATTCTGGTAGGTGCTTACGCGCTGTCGGCCGGTTACTACGATGCCTACTACCTGCAAGCGCAAAAAATCCGCCGCCTGATTAAAAACGACTTCATGGCGGCCTTTAATGAAGTCGACATCATCCTCGGCCCAACCACGCCTAACCCGGCCTGGAAAATCGGCGCTAAAAACAGTGACCCGGTCTCGGCTTATCTGGAAGACGTCTACACCATCACCGCCAACCTCGCAGGCCTGCCAGGCCTGTCGATGCCCGCCGGTTTTGTGGATGGCTTGCCCGTAGGCGTGCAGTTGCTGGCGCCTTACTTCCAGGAAGGCCGCCTGCTTAACGTCGCTCACCAGTACCAGTTGAACACTGACTGGCACACGCGCTCACCTGCCGGCTTCTGAGGAGAAACCTATGCAATGGGAAGTTGTGATCGGGCTGGAAATTCACTCCCAGCTCGCCACCCAATCGAAAATTTTCTCCGGTAGCGCCACCACATTTGGCTCGGAGCCTAACACGCAGGCCAGCCTGGTTGATCTGGGCATGCCGGGCGTGTTGCCAGTACTCAACGAAGAAGCGGTGCGCATGGCCGTGATGTTTGGCCTGGCAGTCGATGCTGAAATCGGTCAGCACAACGTCTTTGCACGTAAAAACTACTTCTACCCGGACTTGCCCAAGGGCTACCAGATCAGCCAGATGGAACTGCCGATCGTCGGCAAGGGCCACCTGGACATCACGCTGGAAGACGGCACTGTCAAACGTGTCGGCATTACCCGTGCGCACCTTGAAGAAGACGCCGGCAAAAGCCTGCACGAAGATTTCAGCGGCTCGACCGGTATCGACCTGAACCGCGCCGGCACCCCGCTGCTGGAAATCGTTTCCGAGCCGGACATGCG
The DNA here is from genome assembly GCF_012985745.1 of Pseudomonas sp. WS 5078. Lineage (NCBI taxonomy): Bacteria > Pseudomonadati > Pseudomonadota > Gammaproteobacteria > Pseudomonadales > Pseudomonadaceae > Pseudomonas > Pseudomonas sp. WS 5078. Next base: position 156,836 of record NZ_JAAQWX010000010.1, read on the forward strand.
CAGCGCCAAAGAAGCTGTCGCTTACGTCAAAGCCATGCACGCCCTGGTGCGTTACCTGGGTATCTGCGACGGCAACATGGCCGAAGGTTCGCTGCGCTGCGACTGCAACGTGTCGATCCGCCGGGTGGGTCAGGCCGAGTTCGGCACCCGCTGCGAGATCAAGAACGTCAACTCGTTCCGCTTCATCGAAAAGGCGATCAACAGCGAAGTACAGCGCCAGATCGAGCTGATCGAAGACGGCGGCAAGGTGGTTCAGCAGACCCGCCTGTACGACCCGAACAAAGACGAAACCCGCGCCATGCGCAGCAAAGAGGAAGCCAACGACTACCGTTACTTCCCGGACCCGGACCTGCTACCGGTCGTCATCGAAGACTCGTTCATCGAAGACGTACGGGCCACCCTGCCGGAACTGCCGCCGCAAAAGCGCGAGCGCTTCCAGTCGCAGTTCGGCCTGTCGGCCTACGACGCCAGCGTATTGGCTTCCAGCCGTGAGCAAGCTGACTACTTCGAAAAAGTGGTGAGCATCAGCGGCGACGCCAAACTGGCCGCCAACTGGGTCATGGTGGAGCTGGGCAGCCTGCTCAACAAACAGGGCCTGGACATCGACCAGTCGCCGGTCACCGCCGAACAACTGGGCGGCATGTTGCAGCGCATCAAGGACAACACCATTTCCGGCAAGATCGCCAAAGTGGTGCTTGAAGCCATGGCCAACGGCGAAGGCAGTGCAGACGAGGTCATCGAAAAACGCGGCCTCAAGCAAGTGACCGACAGCGGCGCGATTGAAAAAGTGCTGGATGAAGTGCTGGCGGCCAATGCCGAGCAGGTTGAGCAATATCGCGCGGCAGACGAAGCCAAGCGCGGCAAGATGTTTGGCTTCTTTGTCGGCCAGGCAATGAAAGCCTCCAAAGGCAAAGCCAACCCGCAACAAGTCAACGAACTGCTCAAAAGCAAACTCGAAGGCTAAGCGTAAATGTGTAGTCGCTGCCGCAGCACCTGCGCTTTTCAAGCGCCGATTGCTGCAAAGCCTCCGGCAGCGGCTACCGCTGAGTCATACCGCTAAGAAGGAATGCTCCATGAAGCAGCTACTCGGCGCGTGCGCCCTGCTAAGCCTGCTTGCCGGTTGCGCCAGTCACGACATAGACCCGCGGGGCTATGACAAAACCGGCGCTGCCTCTTATTACGGCGCCCGCCACCATGGCAAACGCACCGCCAGCGACGAACCTTTCGATCAGCACGCCCTCAGCGCCGCCCATCGCCAACTGGCTTTCGGCAGCCGCGTTCTGGTCACCAACCTGAGCAATAACAAATCGGTTGTCGTGCGCATCAATGATCGTGGCCCTCACACCCGTGGGCGATTGATTGATCTTTCGCGCCAGGCCGCCCGCCAGTTGGGTATGCTGCGCAGCGGCACCGCCAACGTCCGGATCCAGGGCTTGAGCGATTAATCAGGGAGTGGCTGCGATTTGGGCTTGAACGCGTTATCGACATGGAACCTGCTGCAATTGCTCTGCGGCCTCGGCCTGCTGGTCGCAGGCGCAGAATTGCTGGTGCGTTGCGCCGTCGGCATGGCAGCAACGCTCAAAGTCCGTCCGCTGCTGATCGGCCTGACCGTGGTAGCCCTCGGCAGCAGCGCTCCACAAATGACCGTCAGCCTGCAGGCCGCCTTCAATGACACCCCGGACATTGCCGTAGGCAGCGTCATCGGCAGCAATATCTTCAACGTGCTGGTCACGTTGGGCCTTTCGGCGCTGATTATCCCGTTGCGTGTTTCTCGCCCGTTGGTGCGTCTGGACATACCGCTGATGGTGATTGCCAGCGCGCTGGTATTCGCGCTGGCCTTGAACACGCGACTCGACCGGTTGGACGGGGTGATATTGCTGTGTGGCCTGACAGGCTACCTGGGCCTGTTGCTGCGCCAGTCCCGGCACAGTAGCCATCATCATGTCAGCCACGACCAACCCCAGCATTCGTGGGTGCGCAATGGGCTGATGATGTTCTTCGCCCTGCTCTTGCTCGGGCTTGCCGGTCGGTTATTACTCGGTGCGGCGATTGATGTCGCGACGCAACTCGGGCTGTCAGAGCGCATCATTGGCCTGACGATCGTTGCTGTGTGCACCTCGCTACCGGAGCTGGCCACCTCGCTGATTGCCGCCTTTCGCGGACAACGTGAGATTGCCGTGGGCAATGTGATCGGCAGTAACGTCTTCAACCTGCTGGGCGTACTGGGCATTACCGCACTGGTGTCCCCCTCGCCGCTGTCCGTGTCTCCCAACGCCCTGGCCTTTGACTTGCCTGTCATGCTCGGGGTAGCGGCTTTGTGCTTGCCGATTTTCTACACCGGCTACCGTGTCACGCGCGCGGAAGGCCTGCTGTTTCTGGGGTTGTATCTGGCGTATGGGCTGCACGTGGTGTCGTTCACCACCGGCATGCCACTGGCCGGAAAACTCGAACACCTGATGCTGTTTTTTATCCTGCCGGCGCTGCTGGTGTATCTGCTGTTCAGTACCCTGCGCGCGTGGCGTCGACAACACTGAGGAGTTTTGCCTTGAATAATAAAAAGACCGGACTGCAAATGCGCCGCCAGGTAATGGGCGATGAGTTCGTGGACCGCGCGCTGGGCAACGCCACTGACTTCACCCGGCCGCTTCAAGACTTCGTCAACGAGCATGCGTGGGGCGGGGTCTGGAACCGTGAAGGTTTACCCCTCAAGACCCGCAGCCTGATTACCCTGGCCACCCTGTCCGCGCTCAAGTGCCCACAGGAACTCAAAGGTCACGTGCGCGGTGCGCTGAACAACGGGTGTAGCGTAGAGGAGATCCGCGAAGCCCTGCTGCATTGCGCGGTTTACGCAGGGGTTCCGGCAGCCATTGATGCGTTTCGGGCGGCACAGGAAGTCATCGACAGCTACAACGCTTAAATCCAGCCGCCCCACTGCAAGACAAAAATTCCGATATTGGTCGTGACGGCAGCCATCACCGTGGTGATCACGATGATGGCTGCTGCCAGTTCATGATTGCCATTGGCGGCGCGCGCCATGACAAAACTGGCCGCAGCCGTCGGGCTGGCGAAATACAGAAACAGCGTTCCCAGCTCCGGCCCGCGAAAACCGTAGAACCATGCACCCAGCGTGGTGATGATCGGCAAACCAATCATTTTCACCAGGCTGGCACTGAGAGCCAGATTGCCACTTTTGCGCAGCGCCGCCAGTGATAACGTGCCGCCGATACAGATCAGCGCCAGCGGCAACGTCATCGCCGCCAGGTATCCCCCTGAGGCCTGCAACCAGCCGGGCAACCCTATCTTGAAGGCAGCAAACGGCACAGCCGCCAGCACACTGATAATCAGCGGGTTGCGAAACACGCTCAGGCAGATGCTCCACGGATCGGATTTGATTACCGGGCTGTACACCGCCAGCACGATGGTCGACAACGTGTTGTAAAGCAGGATTACCAGCGCCGCGAGCACAGCCCCCAACGAGATGCCGTAGTCACCGTACATACTGGCGGCCAGCGCCAGCCCGATCACCGCGTTATTGCCGCGAAAGGCGCCCTGGGTGTAAATGCCACGGTCTTCGCGCGGGCAACGCCACATCGACCATGCCCAGGCCAACGCGAAGCTCACCAGGGTTGCCACCGTGAAGTAGCCCAGGACTTTGGGCTGTAAGGCGGCATTCAGATCCGCGTGCACAATGCCCAGAAACAACAACGCCGGCATGGTGACGTTGAACACCAAAGCCGACGCGGTATGGATAAAACTGTCATTGATCCAGCCGACACGCTTGAGCACTACCCCCAAAAACAGCATGGTAAACACGGGCGCAGTGATGGTCAGGGTCTGAAGGAAAATAGCCAGCATGCCACGCAATTCCGATTGCAATCGTCAGGTCGCGAATCTTATGCCATGGACAGGAGCAACACCTAATATTGAAAAGCCATTATTGGCCGACTCAGTCGAATTGCGAACGCATCCAGGCCTGGTACTGGGCCACTTCAGGCTCACCTTCACGAGGCGCCCAGTGCGCCAGCTCGCCATCCCCCACAGGTTGATAAGGTCCGGCTTTGCACTCGAACATCACACTGTCGGGTTCAAGCACCACAAGGCCATGAAACACACCCGGCGGCAGGTCAACACCAAGGCTTTCGCCACCTGCCAGCAAGACACGCTTGTCGAGTAACTGACCGTTCTCATCAAAAATCAGCACCCCCAGCTTGCCCCGGAGCACCAACAAAGTCTCGGCTTTGTCGTTGCTCAGGTGACGGTGTGGCGGGATGTAGGTAGCAGGTTGCAGGCCCACCACCATGCGATGACAAGGCTCCTGCATCTGATGCAGGTTATGGTGCTGACGACCGCGAGGGTTACCGGCAGCCTTCTCGGCCAGGTCGTTAAACAGTGTCTGATCGAGAAAGCTGGGGGTAGTCATGGTTTCAACGTCCTTGTTTACAAACCTTTAACGGCATAAATGCCAGCGGCGTTACGCCAGTAGCCTTTGTAGTCCATGCCGTAGCCGAATACGTAGCGGTCGATGCACGGCAGGCCTTCGTAAGTGGCTTTAAGGCCGGCACTTGCCTTGCGGTCGTGTTCTTTGTCGATCAACACCGCAGTGTGCACCTGACGTGCACCCGCGTGATTGCAGAAATCCACGATGGCGCTCAGGGTGTGACCTTCGTCCAGAATGTCGTCGATGATCAGGACATGGCGGTCCATGAACGACACTTCCGGCTTGGCCTTCCAGAACAGATCGCCGCCGCTGGTCTGATTACGGTAGCGCGTGGCGTGCAAGTAAGACGACTCAAGCGGGAATTTCAAATGCGTGAGCAGCTTGCCGGCAAAAATCAGCCCGCCGTTCATCACACAAAAAACCACTGGATTCATCTCGGCCATATCGGCCGTGATTTGCGCGCCAACACGGGCAATGGCCGCCTCGACTTCAGCTTCGGTGTACAGGCAGTCAGCCTCTCGCATGACTTGACGGATATGCTCGAGATCAGCAGACATGACGCTCTCCAGGGGGGGTTGCTCAAGAAAAGCGGGCAAAGGTACGCATCCGCATGGCTCAGATCAAGCATTTATGGACTAACGTGCTGTTATGTCTATAGGACATCACCCCGGATTAGATTAATCTAGGCCGGTTTTTTTGCCTGCCCCGGAGCTTTTCCCTATGCCTATCCGTGAGATCCGCCATCCGCTGATCCGTCACAAGCTCGGCCTCATGCGCCGTGCCGACATTAGCACGAAGAACTTCCGCGAGCTCGCTCAGGAAGTCGGCGCGTTGCTGACCTATGAAGCCACCAGCGACCTGACCCTCGAAACCTACGAGATTGAAGGCTGGAGCGGCCCTGTCCGCGTTGAAAAAATCGCCGGTAAGAAAATCACCGTCGTGCCTATCCTGCGCGCCGGCATCGGCATGCTTGAAGGCGTGCTGAGCCTGATCCCGGGCGCCAAAGTCAGCGCCGTCGGCGTTGCCCGTAACGAAGAAACCCTGCAGGCCCACACTTATCTGGAAAAACTCGTCCCGGAAATCGACGAGCGTCTGGCGATGATTATCGACCCGATGCTGGCCACCGGCTCCTCGATGGTTGCCACCATTGACCTGCTGAAAAAAGCCGGCTGTAAAGAAATCCGCGCCATGGTGCTGGTTGCCGCCCCCGAGGGCATCGCTGCCGTTGAAGCGGCTCACCCGGACGTGACCATCTACACGGCCTCCATCGATAACCGTCTGGACGAACACGGCTACATCATTCCGGGCTTGGGCGATGCCGGCGACAAGATCTTCGGCACCAAGCAAAAGGACGCCTAACATGCAGGACGAGTTCAACGACCCGCTCTGGCGCCAGATCATCTCTGGCGCGCAGATGCTCTTCGTGGCCTTTGGCGCGTTGGTGTTGATGCCTTTGATTACAGGCCTGGACCCCAACGTTGCGCTGTTCACGGCGGGTCTCGGGACTCTGCTGTTCCAGATCGTGACCCGGCGCCAGGTGCCGGTCTTTCTGGCTTCGAGTTTCGCTTTCATTACCCCGATCATTCTCGCCAAAGGCCAATTCGGCCTGGCAGCGACCATGGGCGGCGTGATGGCAGCCGGTTTCGTGTACACCTTTCTCGGTTTCGCGGTAAAGCTCAAAGGCACCGGTTTCATTGATCGCCTGCTCCCGCCTGTGGTCATTGGTCCGGTGATTATCTCCATCGGCCTGGCAATGGCACCGATTGCCGCGCACATGGCAATGGGCCGCGCTGAAGATGGCACCGAGCTGATTCATTACCAGACCGCCATGATGATCTCGATGCCAGCCTTGCTGACCACGCTGATCGTAGCGGTGTTCGGGAAAGGGATTTTCCGTCTGGTACCGATCATTGCCGGCGTGCTGGTGGGTTTTGCCCTGGCCTTCTATTTTGGCGTGGTCGACACAGCCAAAATTGCCGCAGCCCCATGGTTTGCCTTGCCGCAATTCACGGCGCCCGAGTTCAACTGGCAGGCGATTCTGTTTATCGTCCCCGTGGCGTTGGCCCCGGCCATTGAACACATTGGCGGCGTGATTGCCGTGGGCAGCGTGACCGGTCGTGATTACCTGAAAAAACCGGGCCTGCACCGCACCCTGTTTGGTGACGGGATTGCCACCACGGCCGCCGGCCTGCTGGGTGGTCCGCCCAATACCACCTACGCCGAAGTAACTGGCGCAGTGATGCTGACCAAGAACTACAACCCGAAAATCATGACCTGGGCGGCGATCTTCGCCATCAGCCTGGCCTTTATCGGCAAGTTCGGCGCACTACTGCAAAGCATTCCAGTGCCGGTCATGGGCGGGATTCTGTGCCTGCTGTTCGGTTCAATCGCGGCGGTGGGCATGAATACCCTGATCCGTCATCAGGTTGACCTGAGCGAGGCACGCAACCTGGTGATCGTTTCGGTCACGTTGGTGTTCGGTATTGGCGGCGTGCTGATCGGCACCGGTATGGGCCCCGAAGACTTCGGTCTCAAGGGCATTGCGCTGTGTGCCATTGTGGCGATAGCGCTGAACCTGATCCTGCCGGGCAACGACAGTTGGAAAAAGAAGAAAGGTGACGAGCCGATTATCTAAATCGGCCTGCGCCTCACCCAACCCTCTCCCTGCGGGAGAGGGTTTTTCATTTCATAGCGCCAGCGGCGCCCTTTCACAAAGCGTGTTCAACGCAGCCGCCCACTCGGGGTCGTCATTCAGGCACGGCACCAGCACCAACGACTCGCCCCCCGCCTCAATGAACTGCTCGCGACCGCGATCACCAATCTCTTCCAGTGTTTCGATACAGTCGGCGACAAAGGCCGGGCACATCACCAGCACCTTCTTGACCCCCTCTTTGGCCAGCGCATCCAGGCGCGCTTCGGTATAAGGTTCGATCCACTTCGCTCGCCCCAAACGGGATTGAAAGGCCACCGACCACTTACCGTCTGGCAAACCCATTCGCTGCGCAAACAACTCCGCGGTCCGCAGGCACTGTGCGCGATAGCAGGTAGCCATCACCGCAGGGGATGCGTTTTTGCAGCACGCTTCATTTTTGAAACAGTGATTGCCGGTCGGGTCCAGTTTGTGGAGATGGCGTTCGGGCAACCCGTGGAAGCTCAGCAGCAGGTGATCGTACTCCTGCGCCAGATGCGGACTGGCACTGGCCACCATCGCGTCGAGGTATTCGGGCTGGTCATAGAATGGCTGGAGGATCGAAAACTGAATCGGCAGCTTTTTAGTCTTCACCACGCGCTTGGCTTCTTCGATGACCGTGGTCACGGTGCTGTCGGCAAACTGCGGGTACAACGGCGCCAGCGTCACCTTTTTGATGCCCTGCCCGGCCAGCCGGGTAAGCACCGTTTCGATGGACGGCTCGCCGTAACGCATGGCCAGCTCCACCGGCCCCTGCTTCCACTCACGGGTCATGGCCTGTTGCAAACGGCGGCTGAGCACCACCAGCGGCGACCCTTCATCCCACCAAATGGACGCGTAGGCGTGCGCCGATTGCTCGGGGCGCTTGATCAGGATCAGCGACACCAACAAGCGTCGAACCGGCCATGGCAAGTCGATCACGTACGGGTCCATCAGAAACTGGTTCAAGTAGCTGCGAACATCCGCTACCGACGTAGACGCCGGTGAACCCAGGTTTACCAGCAACAGCGCGTGGTCGGTCATGCAACATCCTATTTCAGAGGCGGGCGGACACATCATCGAGTGCCGCACGCAAATCGGTGAACTGAAAAGTGAAGCCGGCTTCCAGCAAACGTGCGGGCGTCGCCCGCTGCCCGCCCAATAACAACTGCGACATTTCGCCCAGTAATACGCGCAATACAAAGGCGGGCAAAGGCATCACGGCAGGGCGATGCAGCACACTGCCAAGGGTCTTTGCGAACTCCGCATTACGCACCGGGTGCGGGGCGCAGGCATTATAAGGACCCGTTGCCGCATTCTCATGCACAAGAAAATCAATCAGGGCAATTTGGTCCAGGATATGAATCCATGGCATCCATTGCCGACCAGTGCCTATCGGCCCGCCGAGCGCCAGCTTGAAAGGCAGCAACAGGCGTGACAAAAAACCGCCCTCGGCGGACAACACCAGCCCTGTGCGCACCAACACCACACGAATCCCGAGCGCCTGCGCACGCTGCGCGGTCTCTTCCCAGGCGATGCACAGGTGACTGGCGAAATCTTCAGTGACCGGCGCGCAGTCTTCGGTCAGCTCACGTTCACCGCCGTCCCCATACCAGCCCACCGCCGAGCCTGACACCAGCACCGACGGCTTTTGCTCGCGGCTTTCGAGCCACGCCAACAAGGTTTCCGTCAAAGTGATCCGACTGCTCCAGAGCAGCATCTTGCGCTTGCGCGTCCACGGCCGATCCGCAATGGGTGCACCCGCCAAATTGATCACGGCATCCACAGGCTCCTGCCCAAGCTCTTCGAGCCTGGCGATACCCCTGACATCCGCTCCACAGCATTCACTCACCTGCGCGGGGCGTCTGCTCCACACCGTCAAACGATGACCTTGCGCCAGCCAGTGACGACAAAGCTGGCGCCCTATCAAGCCTGTACCGCCTGTCAGCAATATGTGCATCTGTTCAACCTCGCAGGAAGTTTTATCGCGAGCACTGGTCTATTTTTAGAGAAAGCCCCAATTCGTCGCGCCGTCGGCTGTGTATAAGAATAGGCCAGATGGACCTCGCGAGCACGCTAAAACTTATACCAATAAATAGATTTGTACAGGTATTACCATCGGCGTAGTCTGTGCAAACAGGAATCGAGGCCAATATGACTGTACCCATCGCAATAATCGGCACCGGCATTGCCGGTCTTTCAGCAGCGCAAGCCCTTCAAAAAGCAGGTCACACAGTGCACCTGTTTGACAAAAGCCGGGGCAGCGGTGGCCGCATGTCCAGCAAACGCAGCGACGCAGGCAATCTCGACTTGGGCGCTCAGTACTTCACCGCCCGTGATCGACGTTTCGTCGAAGAAGTACAACGCTGGCAAAGCAATGGTTGGGCCAGCGAGTGGGCACCCCATCTGTTCAACCACAAACATGGCCAATTGACCCCCTCCCCCGACGAGCAAACCCGCTGGGTCGGCAACCCGCGCATGAGTGCGATCACCCGCGGCCTGCTGGGCAAATCCCGCGTGACCTTTTCCTGCCGGATCACCGACCTGATCAAGGGTGAGACACACTGGCACCTGCAAGACGCAGACGGTCACGATCATGGCCCATTCAGCCATGTGATCATAGCCACTCCCGCGCCACAGGCCACGGCGTTACTGGCCGTGGCTCCTAAGTTGGCCAGCATGGTGGCCAGTGTGAAGATGGACCCGACGTGGGCCTTGGCACTGGCCTTTGACACCCCTCTGGCGACCAAAATCGATGGCTGTTTTGTACAAGACAGTCCGCTGGAGTGGCTGGCACGCAACAGAAGCAAACCGGGCCGAGGCCAACAGCCCGACACCTGGGTGCTGCATGCCACCAGCGCCTGGAGCCGACAAAATCTCGACCTGCCCAAAGAAGCGGTCATTGAGCATCTGCACGGCGCCTTTGCCGAGCTGATCCACTCCCCTACACCGGCCCCGATTTTTACGCTGGCCCACCGCTGGCTTTATGCACGCCCCGCCACAACCCATGAATGGGGCGCTTTGGCCGACTCAGACCTGGGCTTATATGCCTGCGGCGACTGGTGTTTGTCAGGCCGGGTCGAAGGTGCCTGGCTCAGCGGCCAAGACGCCGCGCGCAAGTTGCTTGAGCATTTGGAATAACGCCCGCAGACACGCTCCCAGACGCCGCCTCGTGCGGCGTCTGCCTGCACTGCCTTGGCGTGGGCACCTGTCTCGGATGCGATGACCTTATAAAAACACTCAATACTTGTACAAGGTATTTGACTTGTACAAGATCAAGCCTATGATGACCTTAAGTTGTACATCACACAAAAGATGTACAAGTAATTCTTGGAGGTTCATCACATGGCCAGCGCCGTCTCAGCTCATGACAAACCGAAAATCGCCATCAGCGCTTGCCTGCTGGGAGCCGAAGTTCGCTTTAACGGCGGGCATAAAGAGTCGCGCCTGTGCAGCCAGGCCCTGAGTGAACATTTCGACTTTGTGCCGCTGTGCCCCGAGGTCGCCATCGGCCTTGGCATACCCCGTCAACCTATCCGTCTGATTGGCAACCCTGAACAGCCACTGGCCGTCGGCAGCGTCGACAGCGCGCTGGACGTGACCCGCCCCCTGCATGACTACGGCGTGGAAATGGCTGCCGAACACACCGACATTTGCGGCTACATCTTTATGCAAAAGTCGCCTTCCTGCGGGCTGGAGCGGGTCAAGGTCTATCAGGACGGTGGGCGCCCGGCCGAACTCAGTGGCCGCGGCATTTATGCCCAAGCCTTCTGTGACGCGCACCCCGACCTGCCGGTGGAAGAAGACGGGCGATTGAATGACCCGGTACTGCGCGAAAACTTCATGACCCGCGTGTACGCCTACCGTGACTGGCAAGTACTGCTCAAAGAAGGCATCACACGGCGCAGCCTGACCGAATTCCATGCCCGCTATAAATACCAGCTGATGGCGCACCATCCGGCCCAATACAAAACCCTGGGCAACCTGCTGGGCAGCCTTGGCAAGCAGGACCCGCGCACGGTAGCGCCGCAGTATTTCAGCGAGCTGATGAAAGCCCTTAAGCGATGTGCCACCCGCCGCACTCACACCAATGTGCTGCAACACTTGTGCGGCTACCTCAAACAATCCATTAGCAGTGCTGACAAGCAGGAAATTCAACAGCTCATTGGCCAGTACTTGCAGGGCATTGTGCCTTTAGTCGTGCCACTGACGCTGCTCAAACATCACTTCCGCCAGCACCCGGATCCCTACATCTCGCGTCAGGTTTACCTGCAACCGCACCCGGAAAATCTCAGCCTGCGGAATGCCATCTGACCATGAATGACGACCTGATCATGTCCAATACACCCGACACGGACTACAGCCAGGCCTTGGCTGAAGGCTGGCTGCCGATACGCGATGTGTCGCGTATCACGGGGGTTAACGCCGTGACCTTGCGTGCTTGGGAGCGCCGCTATGGGCTGATCGTGCCGCACCGCACAGCCAAGGGGCATCGCCTGTTTTCCACCGAGCACATCCAGCGAATTCAGCAAATTGTGTTGTGGCTCAACCGCGGCGTCGCTGTCAGTCAAATCAAACCCTTGCTGGATGCACCCAGCCCTTGCGATGAAACAACCGGCAGTGACTGGCAGGTATGGCGTCAAACCCTGACACAAGCCATCAGTGAACTGGCCGAGCGCCGCCTCGATGATTGTTTTAACCAAGTCATGTCGCTCTACCCTACGCGCCCTCTGTGCGAACAGCTCTTGATCCCGCTGCTCGATGAGTTGGAACAACGCTGGCAGGGTCAGTTCGGTGCCCAGCTGGAGCGTGTGTTCTTCCACACCTGGTTGCGCAGCAAGCTGGGCGCCCGGATTTATCACAACAACCGCTCGCTCAAAGGCGCTGCGGTATTGCTGATTAATCACTCGGACCTGCCCTTCGAACCTCACTTGTGGCTCACCGCTCTGCTGGTCAGCAGCAGCCATTGCCCGGTTGAAATGTTTGATGCCCCCTTGCCTGCGGGCGAGCTCGGGCTGGCCGTTGAACGGCTGCAACCCAAAGCCGTGGTGCTGTACTCCAGCAAAACCCTGAATACCCAAGCACTGGGCAAATTACTGAACGGCATCGACTGTCCGACGTTGATAGCCGGCCCCAGCGTACGCATCCATTACGACGTGCTGTGTGTAAGCACAACCGAGATCGCAGGACTGTGCCTGGCCAATGACCCGATGGAAGTGCACCAACGCCTCAATCAACTCGGGCTTTTGTAACGCTCTGCCATGGGCTTAAGGAAATGACATGCAACTTATCTGGCTACGAAGCGACCTGCGTCACGTTGATAACACCGCCCTGAGCGCGGCGGCAGAGCGCGGGCCTACGCTGGCTGTCTACATAATCAGCCCCGAGCAATGGCTGATGCATGATGACGCGGCATGCAAAGTCGACTTCTGGCTACGTAATCTGGGCGCCCTGAACGAGCGTCTGCAGCAACTCAATATTCCCTTGTTGATTCGGACTGCTCCTACGTGGGACCAAGCACCTGCCGTTCTCCTGGACCTGTGTCAGCAGCATGGCATTCAAGCGCTGCACACCAATCAGGAATACGGAATCAACGAAACCCGTCGCGACCAGGCAGTCGCTCAAACCCTCGAAGCTGAAGGTATCGCGTTTCACAGTTACCTCGACCAACTGCTGTTTCAGCCGGGCAGCATTCTGACGCAGTCCGGCTCGTACTTTCAGGTGTTTAGCCAATTCCGTCGAATTTGTTATAACCGTTTGCACATGGCCTTGCCGCAGATCCTTGCAGCACCTGAGGCTCAAGCGCCCTTAAATATCAAAAGCGACCCGATACCTGCCTCCGTCGAAGGGTTTGCCACACCCGACGACGCGCTACGCGCTTTGTGGCCGGCGGGCGAAGAAGAGGCCCTGGCGCGTCTTGAACGCTTCGCCGATGAACACATTCACTATTACAAAGACGAGCGCGACCTGCCGGCCAAGCCGGGGACCAGCCAACTTTCCGCCTACTTGGCAGCGGGCGTGATTTCCCCGCGCCAATGCTTGCATGCGGCATTGATGAGCAACAACGGCGAGTTCGAAAGCGGCAGTCCCGGCGCCTTCACCTGGGTCACCGAATTGCTGTGGCGCGAATTTTATAAGCACATTCTGGTCGGTTACCCACGCGTCTCTCGCCATCGCGCTTTCCGCCCCGAAACAGAATTCATGCCATGGCGCGATGCTCCTGAAGAACTGGCCGCCTGGAAAGAGGGCCGTACGGGCTTCCCGATCATTGATGCGGCGATCCGCCAACTGTTGCAAACGGGCTGGATGCACAACCGCCTGCGCATGGTAGTGGCGATGTTCCTGACTAAAAATCTGCTGATCGACTGGCGCGAGGGCGAACGCTTCTTTATGCAGCATTTGATTGATGGCGATTTGGCGGCCAACAACGGCGGCTGGCAGTGGAGCTCCTCCACCGGAACCGATTCAGTCCCGTACTTCAGAATTTTCAATCCTTTGAGCCAGTCTGAGCGCTTCGATCCCGACGGAGCCTTTATTAAACACTGGCTCCCCGAACTGGCGGACCTCAATAAAAAACTGGTCCATAACCCGGCGTCGGCTGGCGGCCTGTTTGGTATCGCCAACTATCCTGCCCCTATCGTGAACTTGAGCCAAAGCCGCGAACGCGCGTTGAGCGCATTCAAAAACCTGCCGTCAAAAAACATGTTAGAGGTGAGCCATGGTTAACGGGCGCAGAATCTGGCTGACCGGTGCCAGCAGCGGCATCGGTGCGCATATGGCGCAAGAGCTACTTGAAAAAGGCGCTCGGCTCGCCCTGACTGCACGCAACCTGCAACCCCTTTCAGCCTTGTCTGAGCGCTATCCCGGACAAGTCTTGCTTGTCCCCGGGGATTTGACTGACAGCGCTCAGGTGCGCGACATCGGCATGAGCATTGCCCAGACTTGGGGCGCGCTGGACACCGTGATTCTCAACGCGGGCACGTGCGAATACATCGATGCAGATCACTTTGACGGCGGCCTCATCGAACGCGTGGTACGCACCAATTTATTGGCCACCGGGTATTGCATCGAGACTGCACTCCCTTTGCTGCGCGCCGGTTCGCGCCCGCACCTGGTAGGTGTCGTCAGCTCTGTCACCTATTGGGCATTGCCCCGGGCCGGGGCTTATGGCGCGTCCAAGGCAGGGCTGCGCTATCTGCTGGAATCGCTACGGCTCGATCTTGCGCACGAAGGTCTGGACGTCACCCTGGTCAGCCCCGGCTTTGTTGATACGCCGTTGACTGCAAAAAATGATTTTCCGATGCCCATGCGCTGGTCCGCACCCAAGGCGGCACAGCATATTTGCCAGCGCCTGGAAAAACGCCCGCTGGAGATCGCATTTCCAACCCCTTTCATCGTGCTGTTACGTCTGCTCGCCAGCCTGCCCAAGCGCCTGCAAGTGGCACTCGGCAAACGTCTGGCACGTAATGGCGAGAAAACAAAATCATGAAAATCGCGATCATCGGCAGCGGCATATCAGGTTTGACCTGTGGTTATTTACTGCACAAGACCCACGACATCAGCGTCTTCGAAGCCAGCGACTGGATCGGCGGCCACACCCATACCGTCAGTGTTGACGTCAACGGGCAAACCTATGCCGTGGACACGGGATTCATCGTTTTCAATGATTGGACCTACCCCAACTTCATCAAACTGATGGAGCAGTTAGGCGTTCGCTCCAATGCCACTGAAATGAGCTTTTCCGTGCACGACACGGACACTCGGCTTGAATACAACGGCAATACGCTCAACAGCCTGTTTGCCCAGCGCAGTAATCTGCTATCGCCTGCGTTTTGGGGGATGTTGCGCGACATTTTGCGTTTTAACCGCGAAGCCGTACGCGACCTGGACGAGCACCGAATCGCCGCTGACACCCGGCTCGGTGACTATTTGCAACAGCGCGGCTATGGCGAACGCTTTATTGAGCACTACATCGTGCCGATGGGCGCCGCCATCTGGTCGATGTCACTGGCCGACATGCTGACGTTTCCGCTGCAATTCTTCGTACGTTTTTTTAAGAACCACGGCCTGCTCAGCGTCAGTAACCGCCCGCAATGGCGTGTGATTGAGGGAGGCTCAAGCGCTTACGTCAAACCGTTGAGTGCCGGGTTTGTTGATCGAATCCACCTTAATTGCCCGGTGACTCAGGTCGAGCGGTACGAGCAAGGCGTGCTCGTCCACACCGCTGCAGGTGTTGAGCGGTTCGACAAAGTTATTTTTGCCTGCCACAGCGATCAGGCCCTCGCATTGCTGGCCGAGCCTTCAACGGCTGAAAAGGAAATCCTCGGCGCCCTGCCCTACGCCGACAACGATGTTGTGCTGCATACCGATACGCGCCTGTTGCCTGACCGAAAACTGGCGTGGGCCAGCTGGAACTATCGCCTGGGCTCAGCCGTACAAAAACGCGCTGCCGTGACCTACAACATGAACATCCTGCAAGGTATTCAGAGCGAGAACACGTTCTGCGTCAGCCTTAACCAAACGTCAGCTATCGATCCTTTGAAGGTGTTGGCCAGCTTTACCTATGCCCACCCGCAATACAGCTTGCAGGGCATTGCCGCACAAGCGCGGTGGCAAGAACTGCTGGGCGCGCACAACAGCTATTTTTGCGGCGCCTACTGGGCCAATGGTTTCCATGAAGATGGTGTCGTCAGCGCATTGCGTGTGGCCAACGCCTTTGGGCATCGCTTATGAACAGCGCCCTGTATAGCGGGTGGATCGCCCATCGGCGCTTCTCGCCCACTTCCCATGCGTTTCGTTACCGCATCGGGCTGCTCTATCTCGATCTGGATGAACAGGACGCGGTATTCGGGCTGTCCACGCTGGCTGGAAAAAGCCGACTGGCGCCATTCTCTTTCCGTGAAACCGATTACCTGAAAACCTACACCCAGTCAGGCATGCGCCTGATCGACGCGGTGCGCCAACAAGTCGGTATCGCGTTGGGGCACACCCCACAAGGCGCAATCCGCCTGCTCACGCAACCGCGCAGCTGGGGGCTTTCGTTCAACCCGGTGAGTTTTTTTTACTGCTTTGAGGCTGACGGCGCACTGGCTGCTGTCTTGTGCGAAGTGACCAATACGCCCTGGCGCGAACGCTATCACTATGTACTCCCGGCACAAGGAGACGGTTTTCAGCACGTCGCCGTGGCCAAGGCCTTCCATGTTTCGCCGTTTTTACCGCGCGATGTGCAATACCGCATGAGCTTCAGTGCGCCCGATGCGCGTCTCGGCGTGCACATGGCTGACTGGCAAGGTGAGCTAAAGCTGTTTGATGCCACCCTCAATCTGCAACGTACGTCGTTGGACCGTGCGGGGCTGCATCGCTACTTGCGCCAGTTCCCGTGGATGACTGCCAAGACGTGCGCGGCGATTTACTGGCAAGCCGTACGGTTATTTCTAAAACGAACACCGATTTTTTCCCATCAGGCCGCCGATGGCGCCTTTCGCATTGCTGCTGCGCATAACAAGGAACAACGCCATGAAAAGCCCTAGCCTGGTGAGTAAACCTTCATTGTCGAGTACCCATAACCTGACCAGCGCGTTATTGCGCCGCGGGGTGATCCGTCAACTGGACCAGCTGAAAAACGGCCATTTGACCGTCGTCGAAAAAGGCGAGCGCCGGACATTCGGCGACCATGGCGCAGGGCTTGTGGCCGAGGTTCACATTCACGACGCCAGCGTGTGGGGCATGATCGCCAGCAACGGTTCCATCGGCGCCGGCGAAGCCTTTATCCATGGCTATTGGAGCTCGCCAGACCTCACAAAAGTGATCCGTGTACTGGTCAGCAATCTGGACGTGCTGGATGCCATGGAAGGTGGTTTGGCACGTCTGGGCCGCCCATTCATTCGAGGCCTGCACTGGATCAATCGCAACACACGCAAAGGGTCGCAAAAAAACATTGCGGCGCATTACGACCTGGGCAACGAGATGTTCGAGCAGTTTCTCGACCCGACCATGATGTATTCCGCCGCACAGTTCCTGACGGCCGAAGACACGCTGGAGCAGGCGCAGCTTAATAAACTGGAGCGTATCTGCCAGAAACTCGGGCTGACGGCCGACGACCATTTACTGGAAATCGGCACCGGCTGGGGCAGCATGGCGTTGTTTGCCGCGCAGCAATACGGGTGCAAGGTCACTACCACCACATTGTCCAAGGCGCAGTACGACTACACCCTTACTCGGATCAATGCACTTGGCCTACAAGATCAGGTGACACTGCTGCTTGAGGATTACCGCGATCTGACAGGGCAATACGACAAGTTGGTGTCCATCGAAATGATCGAGGCTGTCGGTCATCGCTTCTTGCCCAGCTACTTCAAACAGTGTTCGCACTTGCTCAAGCCCCACGGTTTGATGCTGTTGCAAGCGATCACCATCCGCGAACAACGTTATGAGCAGGCAAAACGCAGCGTGGACTTTATCCAGCGCTATATTTTCCCCGGCGGCG
Source organism: Pseudomonas sp. WS 5078 (assembly GCF_012985745.1). NCBI lineage: Bacteria > Pseudomonadati > Pseudomonadota > Gammaproteobacteria > Pseudomonadales > Pseudomonadaceae > Pseudomonas > Pseudomonas sp. WS 5078. The sequence continues at coordinate 174,428 of NZ_JAAQWX010000010.1, forward strand.
CCTTGCCCAGCGTGCAGAAAATGCTCGAAATCGTCGGTCAGGACACCGACATGAACTTGATGCACATGGAAGACTTCGGCCTGCATTACGCCAAAACCCTGCACCTGTGGCGTGAGAACTTTCGACGTGCCCATGGCCGTTTGACTGAGCTGGGCTACGACGACTACTTCCTGCGGCTGTGGGAGTTTTACCTGTGCTACTGCGAAGGCGGCTTTCTGGAGCGCAGCATTGGCACCGCACAATTGCTGTTGGCCAAACCGGGCGCCACGATCCAGCCGCTGCTGGGTCGACTCGATGCTTAACAAGACACTGGCCAACGCCGCGCTGTTTCAAGTCGGCTGGTTTGCCTGTGTACTGGGCGGCCACAGCGGCTGGCTACTGCTGGCAGCCGCAGCCTTGGCCATTCAAGTGCTGTGGATAAAAGCGGACATCCGCCTGGTGTTGCTGGTGTGCGCGCTGGGCAGCGTCATCGACAGCGTCCTGTTGAACGCGGGCGTGTTTGCATTCGACAGTCCCGGGAGGATCATCCCGTTCTGGTTGATTATGCTGTGGGCTTTGCTGGCCACAACGTTGAATCATTGCCTGGCGTGGACCGCGAAACCGGTCTGGCTGTGCGCCGTACTGGGCGCCGTGTCAGGCCCTCTTTCGTATTACGCGGGGCAGCGGCTGGGTGCGGTGGCGTTTCCGTTAGGCCTGTGGCCAACCCTGATCGGGCTAGGTCTGCTATGGGGCGGGTTGTTCCCGACCCTGCAATGGCTGGCAGGTAAATTTTCACACCCGGCAAGATAAGTGCAGCTATCAGCTCTTTCACACCTTGATGCGGCACTGCCTTACACTGCGCGCCTATGACCACCATCCCGCTGACTGAAATTACCGAACCCGCCGTCACATGTTCAACATGCGCGGCGTGCTGCTGCCAACTCGAAGTGATGCTGATCACCGACACGGGTGTGCCCGAGCGCTTTATCGACACGGATGACTGGGGCGGCGAAGTGATGTTGCGCCTGGACGATGGCTGGTGTGCAGCCCTGGACCGCAACACCATGATGTGCACCATTTACGAAAAGCGTCCGCTGATTTGCCGCGAGTTCGAAATGGGCGAGGTCGAATGCCTTAACGAGCGTCAAGGCATTGCCACCGCGTATCGCTAACGTTACAGCGGCATTGTGTAATGCAGGGCGTAGCTCTCCACCCCGTCATTGGTGCTGGAAAGCCCGGCGTTGGAGTAATGCGTCGCACGAATCCCGACTTCATGACCGCCGTTAAAGCGCAAGCCAACACCAATGCGGTCTTCAAACTGGAAAGCCGTGCCCAGCTTTTGTTCTTCCACTTCGGTCTTGGAGAACAAGGCCATGCCGATCCCCGCTTCGATATAAGGTTTCACCGTTTCACCGGCAAACTCGTACACAAAGACAGGTGAGAACGACAGGCTGTTACTGCTGGATGACTTTTTGCCATCCCAGTACGTGTAAGCGCCATCCCAATAGCCGGTCAGACGACCGACATCACTTTGTAGCCAGCTCTTGTCCCAATCGGACTTCAAGCCCAAGCGATAGGTCATGCTCGACTGGCTTGTGTGCCCTACCCCAAACTCGATACCGGCCGCTTGTGCCGTATAACTGTGCCCCAGAACAGTTGCTGCAAAAGCAGCCAAGCCTAAAAAGCGCTTCATAAGAAAATCCTATTTTCGTATGCATAGGTCATTGGTTGTGTGCCCCATCAGGCAGGCGTTATGAATCCAATCACAACGTGAAAGTTCAACCCATTTGAACGGACACACATTTTTTACAGGGCGAAGCTTCGCACAACGCCAGACTTATTCCACAACGCGGGTAGGATATTTCTCATCTGTTCAGGTGAAGCGCTCGTCCAAAACTGGGTTTCTTGAGCCGGCCCTGTCGCCAACAGCCCACGTTCACCGAGTAAACGCTGCAGTTGACGGGCTACAGCCGCACCGGTGTCAATGAGGATGATCGAGGGGGGGAGCATTTGGCTGAGCAGAGGCTTGAGGAAGGGATAGTGGGTACACCCCAGGATGATCGTGTCGCACCCCGCCGCGAGCAGCGGCTCGACATAGCCGCACAACAGTGTGCGCAAGGCATCGCTGTGCAGGTCACCCGTTTCGATCAATTCCACCAGACCGGGGCAAGGCTGGGTGATAACGCGGACATCGCTGGCAAACCGATCCAGCAACGCGGCAAATTTTGCGCTCTGCAAGGTGCCAGTGGTGGCCAGGACGCCCACAACACCTGTGCGCGTGGCGGCCGCTGCGGGTTTGACAGCCGGTTCCATGCCAACAATTGGCCACTGCGGGAAGTGTTGGCGCAAGTCTGCCACCCCAGCGACGGTGGCGGTATTGCAGGCCAATACGATGGCTTTGGCGCCCTGCTGCTGGAAGAAGTCAGCAATAACCGCACAACGTTGACGAATAAATTCCGGGGATTTCTCGCCATACGGAATATGCCCGCAATCACCGACGTACAACAGCGATTCATTGGGCAGTAAAGCGCGAATCTCGTTTAGCACTGACAACCCGCCGACACCCGAGTCGAAGACGCCAATCGGTGCTTCACTCATGGGCTGAACCGCATACGCTGCAAGCGGGGTCACGCTTGACCCGCAACTCGCGGAAATGCGTTCCCATGGCATCAATCAACAACAAGCGACCGACCAGCGGCTCACCAAAGCCAGCCAGCAGCTTCAAGGCTTCGAGGGCCTGCAAACTGCCGACCAAGCCCACCAGCGGGCCGATAACGCCTGCTTCGCTGCAGGTCAATTCATCGTCGCTGCCGTGCCCGTACAAACAGTGGTAACAAGGGCTGGCGGGCTGGCGCGAATCGAATACCGACAACTGACCTTCCAGGCGGATGGCCGCACCGCTGACCAGCGGTTTGCGCGCGGCAACACAGGCCCGGTTAACCGCCTCACGGGTGCCAAAGTTATCGCAACAGTCGAGCACCAGGTCCACGGCAGCGACCGCATCAGCCAGTGAGTCTTCGTCCAGTGCCGCGCGATGGGCAATCAGTGTGAGGTCCGGGTTGATCGCAGCAAGCCGCTTCAGGGCGGAGTCAACCTTGCTCTCACCGACGCTGGCCGTGTCGTGCAAAATCTGGCGTTGCAAGTTGGTCACATCGACGCTGTCGAAATCGGCCAAATGCAACTCGCCCACTCCCGCGGCGGCCAGGTACAACGCCACCGGCGAGCCCAACCCGCCAAGCCCGACGATGAGCGCACGGCTGTTTTTGAGCGCCAGCTGGCCCTCGATATCGACCTGTGGCAGCAGAATCTGTCGGCTGTAGCGCAACAGTTCCAGATCGGTCAGCACGGCAGGCGGCCCAGCGTAATGCGTTCGTGGCTCCCCAGGTCCTTGCGGCTGGCAACCTCCACGAAGCCTGCGCCTTGCAACAGATTACGCACGGCAGACGCCTGGTCATAACCATGCTCAAGCATTAACCATCCACCGGCATTCAGGTGTTGCGGGGCCGCAGCGACAATCTCGCGAATATCATCCAGCCCGTCAGCACCGGCAACCAGCGCACTTTCGGGTTCGAAACGCACGTCCCCTTCATCCAGATGCACATCCCCGACCGCAATGTAGGGCGGGTTGCTGATGATCAGATCAAATCGGTGGCCTGCCAACGCGCTGAACCAATGGCTGTTGAGCACGCTGACATTATTCAAAGCAAGCCGTTGCCGGTTGCGCTCTGCCAGGGCTACGGCTTCGAGGATACGATCAACGGCAGTGACCTTCCATGCCGGACGTTCACTGGCCAGTGCCAAGGCAATGGCGCCGCTGCCAGTACCGAGATCCAGCACGCTGGCCGGGGTTGCAGGCAGCAATTGCAGGGCCGTCTCCACCAGCAATTCGGTATCCGGACGCGGGATCAAGGTGTGCGGCGCAACTTCCAGGTCGAGCTTCCAGAAACCTTGCTGCCCCAGAATGTAGGCCACAGGTTCGCCCCCGCGGCGGCGTTGCAGGAAGTCGGCAAAGGTCAGTGCGGCTTCGCTGCTGACAATTTTCTCGGGCCATGTGTGCAAGTAACTGCGCGACTTGCCCAAGGCTGCGGCCAACAACAGCTCTGCATCCAGACGTGCAGTCGGCGAATCGGGCAATTGGGCGGCGCGCAACAAGCTGGCAATAATGGTCATTTATTCACCCAGGGCTGTCAGTTGGTCAGCCTGATATTCCGCTAACAACGGTTCGATCACAGCTTCAACGCCACCAGCGAGCACTTCATCCAGTGAGTACAAGGTGAGGTTGACGCGATGGTCAGTCACTCGCCCTTGGGCAAAATTGTAGGTGCGAATACGCTCGGAGCGATCCCCCGACCCCACCAGCAGTTTGCGTTCACTGGCAATCGCATTGGCTGCGGCACTGGTTTGCTGGTCATTCAATTTAGCTGAAAGCCACGACATCGCCCGCGCACGGTTTTTATGCTGGGAGCGTTCTTCCTGACACTCCACCACAATGCCCGACGGCAAGTGCGTGATGCGGATAGCGGAGTCCGTTTTGTTTACGTGCTGCCCACCTGCGCCCGAAGAACGGTAGGTGTCGACGCGCAAATCGGCCGGGTTGATCTCGATGGCTTCTTGCTCATCAGGCTCAGGCAATACCGCGACAGTGCAGGCCGAGGTGTGAATACGCCCTTGGGATTCTGTCGCCGGGACGCGCTGCACACGGTGAACGCCTGACTCAAACTTCAGCTTGCCGTACACGTTCTCGCCTTCAACCCGCGCAATGACTTCTTTATAGCCGCCATGCTCGCCCGGGTTTTCCGACAGAATTTCCAGCCGCCAGCCACGCCGCTCGGCGTAGCGGGAATACATACGAAACAGATCGCCAGCGAAAATCGCGGCTTCATCGCCGCCGGTGCCCGCCCGGATTTCAAGGAAGACGTTACGTCCGTCGTTCGGATCCTTGGGCAACAACATGCGCTGCAAGTCACCTTCGAGTTCAATCAGTCGCTCTTTGGCTTCGCGCACTTCCTCGACCGCCATTTCACGCATGTCGGGGTCGCTGTCTTTGAGCAATGCTTGAGCGCCTTCCAGGTCGCCCTGAACTTTTAGCCATTGGCCGTACGCACCAACTATGGGCTCAACTTCGGCGTATTCCTTGGAATACGCACGGAATTTGGTTTGATCCGAGATGACTTCGCCATCGCCAAGCAATGCGGTCAGTTCCTCAAAACGGTCCTGGAGGATGTCCAGCTTATTAAGCAGTGACGCTTTCATTACGATTTTTTATCCGCAGAGCTATCCGATGAGCCCTCACCGAGGGCAAAAAGTTCTTGGGCCATGGCCAGCGCATCAAGGCGGCCTTCGGCGGAAAGCTTTTTCAACTGCACGCTGGGAGCGTGCAGCAACTTATTGGTCAGACCGCGAGCCAATTGGGCCAGCACATCTTCAGGGTTACCGCCATTGGCGAGCATTTTTAACGCTTTTTGCAGCTCTTCATCGCGCAGGCGCTCCCCTTGCTGACGGTAGGCCTTGAGCACATCCACTGCCGCCAACTCACGCAAACGCACCATGAATTCTTCGGCGCCGATGCTGACCAGTTCTTCCGCGGCTTGCGCCGCGCCCTGACGGCTCTTGAGGTTTTCAGCCACCACTTCGTGCAGGTCGTCGACGGTGTAGAGGTAAACGTCGTCCAACTCGCCGACTTCTGGTTCGATATCGCGAGGAACAGCAATGTCGACCATAAAGATCGGTTTGTGCTTGCGCAGCTTCAGCGCACTTTCAACCGCGCCTTTGCCAAGAATTGGCAACTGACTGGCCGTAGAACTGATGACGATGTCGCTGTGCACCAGCTCTTGAGGAATGTCCGACAACAACACAGCATGCGCGCCGAATTGTTCGGCCAACAGACTGGCGCGCTCCAGCGTACGGTTAGCAACCACGATACGTTTCACCCCCAAGTCATGCAGGTGGCGGGCAACCAGGGTTATGGTTTCGCCAGCCCCTATCAGCAATGCCTGGCTGCGCTGCAAGTCACTGAAGATCTGCTTGGCCAGACTGACCGCGGCAAACGCCACGGAAACCGGGTTTTCGCCGATGGCCGTGTCGGTGCGCACTTGCTTGGCCGAGTTGAAGGTGGCTTGAAACAGACGCCCCAGCAACGGCCCGACGGTGCCCGCTTCGCGCGCCACGGCATACGCCGACTTCAACTGGCCGAGAATTTGCGGCTCGCCCAGCACCAGTGAGTCAAGGCCAGCGGCCACACGCATCATGTGACGAACGGCAGCATCGTCTTCATGGATGTAGGCGCACGACTTCAATTCTTCAAGGTCGAGCTGATGATAATCGGCCAGCCATTTCAGGACGGTATCGGCTGAAATCTGGTCTTGCTCTATATACAGCTCACTGCGATTGCAGGTTGAGAGGATCGCAGCTTCACGACTGTCGGTCAGTCGGCAGAGCTGCTGCAAGGCCTCAACCAACTGCTCCGGGGTAAAAGCCACGCGCTCGCGGACGTCTACTGAAGCAGTCTTGTGGTTAATACCGAGTGCAAGGAAGGCCATTCAAGATCGCTGATGATGACGAGAAGCCGGCAATTGTCCTACTTCGTCAGATTGAGAACAACCATTGCTGACTATTGTCTCTATAGTTAAGGTCTGTTGACGCCCAATTAGCCATCATGTGCATCCTGATATCGATAGTCGCAGCCGTTAGGTTTGCCCTTTCGCATGTGTCATGATGCCCCGACCGCAGGTAAGTCGCCCTTCTCTTATATGAATAGATCCTCCGCGTTGCTCCTTGCTCTCGTCTTCCTCAGTGGCTGCCAGGCCTTGGCTCCCACGTCGCCGGATGAATCGTCCGCGCTTGAAGACGCCACTTCCGCGCCCGAAAAGCCAAAGGTCTACAGTTCTTTCAGCGAAGACACGCTGTACAGCCTGTTGAGTGCCGAACTGGCGGGGCAACGTAATCGTCTGGACATTGCGCTGGACAACTACGTGACCCAGGCCATCAATACGCAGGACCCGGGTATCTCCGAGCGCGCATTTCGCATCGCCGAGTATCTGGGCGCCGATCAGGCCGCACTCGACACGTCGCTGATCTGGGCCAAAAACGCCCCGGACGACCTTGAAGCCCAACGCGCCGCCGCCATTCAACTGGCGCGCAACGGCCGTTACGACGATTCCATTGTGTACATGGAAAAGGTCCTGCAAGCCAAAGGCGATACTCACTTCGACTTTTTAGCGTTGTCGGCTTCTGAATCAGACCCCGAAACCCGCAGTGGCATGTTGAAAAGCTTCGACAACCTGCTCGCCCGGCATCCGGATAACGGCCAGCTGATTTTCGGTAAAGCCTTGCTGATGCAGCAGGATGGAGACGCAGAAGGCGCGCTCAAATTACTTGAGAAAAATCCGCCGCAAGCCGGTGAAGTCGCACCCGTGTTGTTGCGTGCCCGGATCCTGCAAAGCCTCAATCGCGGCGATGAAGCCCTGCCGTTATTGAAAAAAAGCATCCAGCAATACCCGGATGACAAGCGGCTGGCCCTCACCTACGCACGCGCACTGGTTGAGCAAAACCGTATGGATCAGGCAAAGGCGCAATTTGCCAGCCTGGTTCAGCAATACCCTGAAGACGATGAGCTGCGCTTTTCCCTGGCGCTGGTGTGCCTTGAGGGCAAAGCCTGGAACGAAGCTGAAGGCTATCTGCAAGAACTGATCGAACGCGACAGCCACGTGGACTCCGCCCACCTGAACCTCGGCCGTATCGCTGAAGAACGCAACGATCCGCAAGGCGCGTTGATTGAGTATGCTCAGGTTGGCCCCGGCAATGACTACTTGCCCGCCCAGTTGCGTCAGGCCGATATCCTGATTAACCACGGTCGGGGTACGGAAGCCTCTGCCAAATTGGCGGCGGCCCGCGACGAGCAACCTGATTACGCTATTCAGCTGTTTTTGATCGAAGCAGAAACGCTGAGCGCGAACAATCAGACAAACCGCGCCTGGGATGTCCTGCAACAAGCGCTGAAACAATACCCGGATGACCTGAATTTGCTCTACTCGCGCGCCATGTTGGCCGAGAAGCGCAACGACCTGCCCCAGTTGGAGAAGGACCTGCGCGCCATCATCGCCCGCGAACCTGACAATGCCATGGCATTGAACGCACTGGGTTACACCCTGTCAGATCGGACAACACGTTACGCCGAAGCCAAAGCGCTGATTCAACAGGCTTATGACATCAACCCCGACGATCCTGCCGTGCTCGACAGCCTGGGCTGGGTAAATTACCGCCTCGGCAACTTGAATGAAGCCGAGCAGTTATTGCGCCAAGCGCTGGATCGCTTCCCGGACCAAGAAGTCGCTGCTCATCTGGGGGAAGTGCTTTGGGCCAACGGCAAACAGCGTGAAGCCAGGCAAGTCTGGGCCAAGTTCCTTAAAGACAACCCAGAAAGCCCTATCCTGCGCAAAACCGTTTTGCGTTTGACCGGATCCGAGACTCTCTAAATCATGCTTTATCGCAATCTGCGACACCTTATCGCCTTTAGCCTGATCGCCTTGCTGGCCGGTTGTTCGATGTTTGGCGCCCGCGAATCGGTCGAAGGCCATGGCAGCCCCGCACTGTGGGCCGAACACAAACAGCATCTGACCCAGCTCGACGGTTGGCAGATCAACGGCAAAGTCGGCATCCGCGCCCCGAAAGACTCGGGCAGCGCCACACTGTTCTGGCTGCAACGCCAGGATTATTACGACATTCGCTTGTCCGGCCCACTCGGCCGTGGCGCGGCACGCCTGACCGGGCGCCCGAGCAAAGTCACGCTGGAAGTGGCCAATCAGGGCCGATACGATGCCGCATCCCCGGAGGAGCTACTCGGTGAACAACTGGGCTGGAGCTTGCCAGTGTCGCACCTGGTGTGGTGGGTTCGCGGCTTGCCAGCACCGGGTAGCAAGAGTCGCGTAGCCTTGAATGCAGACAGCCGCCTGGGCGAACTGGAACAGGACGGCTGGAAAATCGAATACCTGAGCTACGTTGAGCAAAACGGCTTCTGGCTCCCGGAGCGGGTAAAACTGCACGGAACTGATTTAGACGTCACCCTGGTGGTGAAAGATTGGCAACCCCGTCAGTTGGGACAATGACATGCAAAACGATCCATTAATTTTGCCCTCCCCGGCAAAATTAAATTTGATGCTGCATATTCTCGGCCGCCGCGAAGATGGCTATCACGAACTGCAAACGCTGTTTCAATTCCTCGACTATGGCGATGAAATGACGTTTTCAGTGCGAGAGGACGGACAAATTCGCCTCCTCACTGAGTTTGCAGGCGTGCCGCACGATCAAAACCTGATTGTGAAAGCGGCTCGACACCTTCAGGCACAATCCGGTTGCACGCTGGGTATTGATATCCGCATCAAAAAAATTCTCCCCATGGGCGGTGGAATCGGTGGCGGAAGCTCCAATGCCGCGACGACATTGCTAGGCCTTAACCACCTTTGGAATCTGGGCTGGAACCTGGACAAGCTCGCAACGCTGGGGCTAAGCCTGGGCGCGGACGTGCCAGTTTTCGTTCGGGGGCACGCAGCATTTGCCGAAGGCGTTGGTGAGATCCTGTCACCCGAATACCCCGAAGAGCCGTGGTATGTCGTACTGGTCCCGCAAGTCTCTGTAAGCACAGCAGAAATTTTTTCGCATCCTTTGTTGACACGTGACTCTTTGCCCATTAAAGTGCGCCCCGTTCCCAAGGGAAACAGCCGAAACGACTGCGAAGCAGTAGTAACGGAGCTTTACCCAGATGTACGTAAGGCTTTGAATTTGTTAGGTAAATATACCGAAGCAAAATTAACTGGAACTGGAAGTTGTATATTTGGGGCCTTCCCAAACGAAGCAGATGCTGATAAAGTCCTGCACCTTCTTGCAGACACCCTTACAGGGTTTGTAGCCAAAGGAAGCAACGTTTCGATGTTGCACCGAAGACTACAAGATCTGTCAAAGGAAACGGGTACACGGTACTCGTAGCAACAGATACAGGGGCGTCGCCAAGCGGTAAGGCAGCAGGTTTTGATCCTGCCATGCGTTGGTTCGAATCCAGCCGCCCCTGCCATTTCTTATACTCATCCAGGTTACCCTCAGCCTTCAGGTACTGCGCGTGTCCAAGATGATGGTCTTTACGGGGAACGCTAACCCCGATCTGGCTCGGCGTGTCGTACGTCAGCTGCATATCCCACTCGGTGACATTTCTGTCGGTAAGTTTTCCGACGGCGAGATTACCGCTGAGATTAATGAAAATGTCCGCGGTAAAGACGTTTTCATCATTCAGCCGACTTGTGCTCCGACCAACGATAACCTGATGGAACTCGTCGTGATGGCTGATGCCTTCCGCCGCTCCTCAGCGACTCGTATTACTGCTGTTATTCCTTACTTTGGTTATGCCCGTCAGGATCGCCGTCCGCGTTCCGCACGTGTGGCTATCAGCGCAAAAGTTGTTGCTGACATGCTTACCGTTGTCGGCATTGACCGTGTTCTCACGGTTGATTTGCATGCTGACCAAATCCAGGGTTTCTTCGATATTCCTGTAGATAACATCTATGGCTCCCCAGTATTGGTGGATGACATCGAAGATCAGCGCTTTGAAAACCTTATGATCGTGTCCCCGGATATCGGCGGCGTCGTGCGTGCACGTGCTGTTGCCAAATCCCTGGGCGTTGATCTGGGTATCATCGACAAACGCCGTGAGAAAGCCAATCACTCGGAAGTGATGCATATCATTGGTGATGTCGAAGGGCGTACCTGCATTCTGGTTGATGACATGGTCGATACCGCCGGCACTTTGTGCCACGCGGCTAAAGCCTTGAAAGAGCATGGCGCTGCCAAAGTGTTCGCCTACTGCACACACCCTGTGCTGTCGGGTCGGGCAATCGAGAATATCGAAAATTCCATGCTGGACGAGCTGGTGGTGACCAACACCATTCCGCTGTCCGCAGCCGCACAAGCCTGTTCGCGTATCCGTCAATTGGATATCGCACCGGTTGTGGCTGAAGCGGTTCGCCGCATCAGCAACGAAGAATCGATCAGCGCGATGTTCCGATAAGGGCCCTGCCCTTCACGAATGTCTCGTTGACGAAAAGCGCCCCGCCCCAACAGCCTGTTGGGGCGGGGCTTTTTTGCCCATACCGTCCATAGCGCTGGTCGCAAACGCTAGGCCGGATGTGGTTATTTTGGAGATACAACATGAACGAATTTACTCTGAATGCTGAAGTGCGTTCCGACCTGGGGAAAGGTGCGAGCCGCCGCCTGCGTCGTCTCGCAAGCCTGGTTCCAGCTGTAGTTTACGGTGGCGAAAAAGCCCCTGAATCCATCAGCCTGCTGGCTAAAGAAGTTGCCAAGCTGCTCGAAAACGAAGCGGCTTACAGCCACGTTATCGAACTGACTGTTGGCGGCACTAAGCAAAACGTAATCATCAAAGCTCTGCAGCGTCACCCGGCCAAAGGCCACGTGATGCACGCTGACTTCGTACGCGTTGTTGCCGGTCAGAAGCTGACTGCAATCGTTCCAGTTCACTTCGTTGGTGAAGCTGCTCCGATCAAGAAAGGCGGCGAGATCTCGCACGTTGTTGCTGAAATCGAAGTTTCCTGCCTGCCAAAAGACCTGCCTGAATTCATCGAAGTTGACCTGGCTAACGCCGAAGTCGGCTCGATCATTCACCTGTCGGACATCACCGCTCCTAAAGGCGTTGAGTTCGTAGCACTGGCACACGGTAACGACCTGGCAGTAGCCAACGTTCACGCTCCACGTGTTGCACCAGAAGCTGAAGCAGAGTAATTCATTACTCTGTCTGGAGTTTTGAGGAACATCGCGAGCTAACACGCAGCGAGTAAAGCGGACAAGATCGCGAAGTTTACTCATGTAAACCCGCATTTTTGTCCGTTTTCGCCGCTACTGTCAGCGGTGATGTTATCCACAACTCCATAGAAGGGCCCTTGTCGTGACCGCCATAAAACTGATCGTTGGCCTGGGAAATCCAGGCACCGAATACGAACAGACCCGGCATAACGCAGGGGCCCTTTTTGTTGAGCGTCTCGCGTCGGCACACGGGGTCAACCTCGTTGCGGACCGCAAGTATTTTGGCCTGACCGGGCGATTTAGCCATCAGGGTCAGGATGTTCGTCTGTTGATTCCCACCACCTATATGAACCGAAGCGGCCAAGCCGTTGCGGCGCTTGCCGGTTTCTACCGTATTGCACCCGAATCCATATTGGTGGCCCACGACGAACTCGATCTCCCGCCAGGCGTTGCCAAGCTTAAACTGGGTGGCGGCCACGGAGGTCACAACGGGCTGCGCGACATCATCGCGCAACTGGGGAACAACAATAATTTCTACCGTCTGCGGCTCGGCATTGGCCACCCAGGCGTCGCCAGCATGGTCTCCAATTTTGTCCTGGGTCGCGCGCCGCGCGCCGAACAGGAAAAGCTGGATGCCAGCATCGATTTTGCCCTCGGCGTGCTGCCGGATATCCTCGCCGGGGAATGGAACCGTGCGATGAAAAACCTGCACAGCCAGAAGGCCTGACTCTTTATCCGAGGGGAAACACCATGGGATTCAACTGCGGCATCGTCGGCCTGCCTAACGTCGGCAAGTCCACCCTGTTCAACGCCCTGACCAAATCCGGTATTGCGGCTGAGAACTTCCCCTTCTGCACGATCGAGCCTAACACCGGCATCGTGCCGATGCCCGATTCGCGTCTGGACGCACTGGCTGCCATTGTGAACCCGGAGCGCGTGCTGCCGACCACCATGGAATTCGTCGATATTGCAGGCCTGGTAGCGGGCGCCTCCAAAGGTGAAGGCCTGGGTAACAAGTTCCTGGCCAACATCCGCGAGACCGATGCAATCGCTCACGTTGTCCGCTGCTTTGAAGATGAAAACGTGATCCACGTTTCCAACAGCGTTGACCCGAAACGCGACATCGAAATCATTGACCTTGAACTGATCTTCGCTGACCTCGACAGCTGCGAAAAACAGTTGCAGAAAGTGGCGCGCAACGCCAAAGGCGGCGACAAAGAAGCCGTGGCTCAAAAAGCCCTGCTTGAACAGCTGATCGCCCACTTCACCGAAGGCAAACCAGCCCGCAGCCTGATCAAGAACATGTCCGCAGACGAAAAAGCCATCATCCGTGGCTTCCACCTGCTGACCACCAAGCCGGTGATGTACATCGCCAACGTGGCTGAAGACGGCTTTGAGAACAACCCGTTCCTCGACGTGGTCATGGCCATAGCCGAAGAAGAAGGTGCAATGGTAGTTCCGGTCTGCAACAAGATCGAAGCTGAAATTGCCGAGCTGGAAGAAGGCGAAGAAAAGGACATGTTCCTGGAAGCGCTGGGCCTCGAAGAGCCAGGCTTGAACCGTGTTATCCGCGCCGGTTACCAGATGCTGAACCTGCAAACCTACTTCACGGCTGGCGTTAAAGAAGTACGCGCCTGGACTGTGAAAGTGGGCGCAACGGCCCCGCAGGCCGCCGCAGTGATTCACACCGACTTCGAAAAAGGTTTCATCCGCGCCGAAGTCATCGCCTACGACGATTTCATCCAGTACAAGGGTGAGGCTGGCGCCAAGACTGCTGGCAAATGGCGTCTTGAAGGCAAGGACTACATCGTCAAAGACGGTGACGTTCTGCACTTCCGTTTCAACGTGTAACCATTACACGTATAAAAACCGCGCTCAGGCGCGGTTTTTTTTGGCCCCGCAATTGATTCAAGTCCCTTCGCGCACCCTGCCCGCCCGCTAAGGTCTATGGTTATCACCACGGTCAATCAACATTGGGAGCCTGAATGATTACCCGCCCCAACTTCCTGAGTCGCTACATCGATTCGCTGGTCGAGAAAATCAAATCCCGCTGGTCTTCAGGGTGGCGTGATGCACTGGCTTCGGCTATCGCCGCCGCGCTGGCATGGGTTCTGGCCAAGCATTTGTTTGGGCATGAGCATCCGGTATTTGCCGCCATCAGCGCCGTCGTCTGCCTGGCACCCGGGCTGCCCAGCCACGGCAAACAAGCCGTAGGACTGATGGTGGGTGTCGCCACCGGGATCATCGTGGGCGAAGCGGCGCTCTGGCTGCCTGACGGCTACCCGTTGCTGCGTATCGGGTTTGCCACGTTTTCGGCCATCGCCATCGCGGCGCTCTATGGCTTGGGGGCGGTAGTGCCGATCCAGGCGGGGGTTTCCGCCGTCCTGATGCTCGCTGTCGGGCCTGAAAGCGCCGGGTTTGTTCGCATGCTGGATGTGTTGGTCGGCGCCGGCGTGGGGTTGGTGTTCAGTCAAATCCTCCTGACCCCTAACCCCATAGGAATCATTGATAGCTCGGCCAAGGATTTGCTGGAAAAGCTGGCCAGAGGGTTCAGTAAAAACCTGCAATCGCTGGAAGAGAACGACGCCAACAAAGCCAAAAATGCCGTGCTGATTTTCTCTGCGGCCCACGACAGCCTCATCGCGCTCGAAACAGGCATCAGTAGCGCCCGCAATACTGCGCGCTGGACGTTGCGCGGACGCTTTGTATCGCGGGAGGTCAAAGATATCGCCAGCCGTTACGAGCGTCATGCCGTACGCCTGTACGCCAGCTCGCTGCTGTTTGCAGAAGCCTTTGCCGATGCCTTGCGCAAGGAGCAGGGATCGCCGCCTGCGTCATTGCACGAGCGGCTGGCGAGCGTGGCATCGGGCTGTGCAGCGATCGCCAGTGACAATGAGCGCCCAGTGTTGCTGCCCGTGGCGCCCGACGATGTCGCAGATGCAGTGTCGGGCCCCTGGCAACTGTGCATGCAGCACTTGAGCACCGTTGAAAGCGCTCTCCTGACGTTTGGTTTTACGACTCAAAGCGAAAAGCTTGCCCCTTAAGCACCGGTACAGAGGCTTGCTTCGCCGCTCAGGCTTTTCGGGTACGCGGCAAAAATATCGCTAGTACACCCAGCAGCGGCAGGTACGAACACAGGGTATACACGTACTCAATACCGTGAATATCTGCCAGATGCCCCAGCAGCGCGGCACCAATCCCGCCAAAACCAAACATCAGGCCAAAGAAGATACCGGCGATCATGCCCACGTTCCCTGGCACCAACTCTTGGGCATACACCACAATCGCCGAAAACGCCGACGCCAGGATAAAACCGATGACGACGCTCAATACGCTGGTCCAGAACAGGTCCGCATAGGGCAGCAGCAGGGTGAACGGTGCCACGCCCAGAATCGAGAACCAGATCACGGCTTTACGGCCGATGCGGTCGCCAATCGGCCCCCCAAAGAACGTACCCGCCGCGACTGCTCCAAGGAACAGGAACAAGTACATCTGCGAGTTGGCAATGGAGACGCCGAATTTCTCGATCAGGAAGAAGGTGTAATAGCTGGTCAGGCTCGCCATGTAGAAATACTTGGAAAACACCAGCAGCCCCAACACCACCAACGCGCTCAACACCCGTTTTTTAGACAAGCCGTGGGTAGCCTTTTGCCCGGCTTTGAGCTTGAACAGATTCAAGTGGCTGCGATACCAGCGGCTGATCGCATACAGCAAGCCAACGGCGAACAATGCAAACAGGCCAAACCAGGCCACATTGCCTTGCCCGAACGGAATGATGATCGATGCGGCAAGCAATGGACCGAACGCAGAACCGGCATTACCGCCTACCTGAAACGTGGATTGAGCAAAGCCATAGCGCCCGCCCGAGGCCAGACGCGCGACCCGCGAAGCCTCCGGGTGAAAGGTCGACGACCCGATGCCCACTAGCGCGGCGGCCAAGAGGATCAACGGGAAACTGCCGACTTGTGACAGCATTAAAATCCCCACCAGCGTGCACACCATGCCTGCTGGCAATAGCAACGGGTTAGGATGGCGGTCGGTGTAATAACCGACCCAAGGCTGCAACAGCGATGCCGTCATTTGAAACGTCAGGGTAATCAGGCCGATCTGGGTGAAGGTCAGGTCATATTTGGCCTTGAGCATCGGGTAGATCGAAGGCAGGACGGCTTGAATCAAGTCATTAATCAGATGCGCCAGCGCCACCGCACCAATAATGCGTAGCACCAGCGGGCTGGTTTGAGGTGTTTGTGAGGCAGTCGTTGTTGTTTGAGCATTGCTAAGGGCCATGAGACTTTCCGTACATCAGGTGAATGCGCACTTGCAGGCCGGTCAATGTGCCATTTTTTAACAGGATATTGCCATCCAAACCCCGTAAATCCTTAAGCGGTTGATTGAACAAAGATTTTTTTTAGATATTTGCTTGACACATGCCCTGCTCGAAGGAATAATGCGCGCCATTGGCTACATAGCTCAGTTGGTTAGAGCATAGCATTCATAATGCTGGGGTCCGGGGTTCAAGTCCCTGTGTAGCCACCAAACACCGGTTTCAGATCATCGAAAGATGAAATGAAACCAACGAAAAAGCCCGCCTAGTGCGGGCTTTTTTGTGTCTGGGGGTTTCTCCTTGTCTCCCCCCTGTACCTTCCCTGCGTGTACCCCCTTCGTTACCAGTCGAATCGACGTGACACTCGCCATCAAGCGCTAGCGTTAAAAGACGTATGCAGCACAGCCGTACTCAATCCTCTCTGGCCTGATAAGTACTCTTTCAAGGCTTACCCTGAAGCTACCGCATATTTCCCAATGACAGGGGCTAGCCGCAGGTGAGCCCGCCCGGCCGGACTTTATAGGTGCAACCTCGCCCTCTGCGGTGTGAGATTTTCGCGAATGTGTAAAAAATGGCCGATTGATTGTCAGGTGATTTTTTTCAGCCTATCTTGAATAAAACCTATACAAATCATTTGATGCCGTACAAGTATCGAGGTCTGATTTGACGCTAATCGACAACGCCGTCGCAGCCTCCTCTACAGGGTAGCATGGCGCCAAGCTTGGCCCTCGTCACCTGAGTACTTCAGGGATTAAGGCAATGACCCGATTTCTGCTGTTACTGGCAATGGTACTCAGCGTCACGAGCTGTACCAGTGTGGATGTTGCCCGGTATGCGGATCAGCAACCGGCGTTGAATCTGGAGCATTTTTTC
>NZ_JAAQWX010000011.1:0-174398 GCF_012985745.1 Pseudomonas sp. WS 5078
TTTCCTGCTTCGATGACTTGAAGCTGACACTTTCGAAATCGTTTAACTCTTTGAATCTCAAGGAGTTTTCCGTTTCGACTGCGCCGGAAGTGGGGCGAATTATAGGCCGATGGAATTCTGAGTCAAGTGCTATGTTTGCTTTATTCGCAAGAAGTTCAAAAACTAATCCGCAACTTGATGCGCACTATATTGCACAACCTTGATTACTTGAGCATCATGCCCTTCATCACCAGACTGTCTATCACTCTTAGGCCACCCTTAAATGACCAAGCAGCCTCAAAGCCTTGCATCAGTTCTTTTCCCCGTTGGCTTACTTCTGATAGCCATGGCGTCTATTCAATCAGGCGCCTCACTCGCCAAGAGCATGTTTCCGATCGTGGGCGCACAGGGTACAACGACCCTGCGTCTTATCTTTGCCAGTTTTATCATGCTGCTCATTTTGCGCCCATGGAGGGCCAAACTCACAGCCAAGTCCTTAAAGACTGTGATTGTTTATGGGATAGCGTTAGGCGGAATGAATTTCCTCTTCTATATGTCACTGCGAACGGTACCTCTCGGTATTGCAGTGGCACTCGAGTTCACAGGCCCCTTGGCCGTCGCCATTTACGCGTCCCGCAGGGCGATCGACTTCGTCTGGATTGCACTTGCTATCACAGGCCTTCTACTGCTGATTCCTGTTGGCGAAAGCACTCACAGCATTGACTTGATTGGCGCCGGTTATGCCTTAGGTGCTGGCGTTTGCTGGGCACTGTACATCTTGTTCGGTCAAAAAGCGGGAGCGGACAACGGCGTGCAGACTGCCGCACTCGGCGTGATGATTGCAGCGCTTTTCATTGCTCCGATTGGAATCGTCCATGCAGGAGCAACTTTACTGACTCCAAGCCTGATCCCTATCGCTATCGGCGTGGCAATCCTGTCGACCGCATTACCCTATACCCTGGAAATGGTGGCACTTACCCGCATGCCTACCCGTACGTTCGGCACACTGATGAGCATCGAACCCGCTTTTGGCGCGCTGTCAGGCCTGCTTTTTCTCAACGAAATACTGTCTTTCGCCCAATGGATGGCCATTCTGTGCATCATCATGGCCTCAGTCGGTGCAACGTTAACCATGCGCGGCCACACAAAACCTGTGACCAAAGCCGAATGACAATCTAATCACTACAACCGCTGGTAATTGACCTTCATTTAAGCGATGTTTGATCACCGTGAGAGTCAATTGGGGCGGTTCTGGACAGGGAGATCTATAAATAGCCACGGCAAAGGCAGTTCGGCACCCACATCCGCAACCCGACGCTAACGCTTAAGGACAGGAATGAAACGCTTTTTGATAGGTTTGGCAGCATTGGCAATAGCAGGCTGTGCAGCAACCTCAGAAACCACTGTAAAACATGGCAAGCGAGGCATGCATATCAACTGCTCAGGTTTGTCGTCTTCATGGGACAAATGCTATGCCGAAGCAGCACGCTCCTGTGGCGAAAAAGGTTTCCGTACCATCGCAAAGTCAGGCGATTCTGCCGAAGAGCCCGGTGATTACCCCTTCGGCTTGAATCCAGCGGGCTACACCAGCCGCAGCTTGATCATCATCTGTAAATAAAACAGCCAGGCAATTCAGCCACGCAACTTTTTGATCGTTTGCGTGGCCACTCTCGTTATAAAACCGGTTTGGCCACAGCCTCAGTGCGCGCGTTCAGCCATTTCAGAGCATCGCCTGCAAGCAACGGCGACAAGCGCTCACGCACCTCTGCGTGATAAGCATTGAGCCAATTCAACTCCTCGCACGTCAACAAATCAGCGTGAAGGCAACGCGTGTCAATCGGGCACATCGTGAGCGTTTCAAACCTCAAGAAGGTACCAAACTCAGATACTCCCGCCTCCCTGTTCAAGACCAGGTTTTCAATCCGCACGCCCCAGCGGCCCGGCCTGTAAGTACCCGGCTCGATGGATGTAATCATGCCCGGCAGCATGGCGGTATGTGGAGCAGCAGCTGCCTGATAGGCGATCACTTGCGGGCCTTCATGTACATTCAGAAAGTAACCAACCCCATGCCCAGTTCCGTGTCCGTAGTCGACGCCGTCCGCCCAAATGGGTGCGCGCGCGATCGAATCCAGTAAAGGCGACAAAATACCTTTCGGAAAATGGGCCCTGGACAATGCGATCACGCCTTTAAGCACACGGGTACAGTCATGTTTTTGCTCATCACTGACATGGCCCACCGGAACCATCCGCGTGATATCGGTTGTGCCGCCTGAATACTGCCCTCCAGAATCAATCAGCAGCAGCCCGTCTCCCTCGATCACAGCATGTTCCTGCTGGGTCGCGTGATAGTGAGGCATTGCACCGTTTGCGTTAAAAGCTGCAATGGTATTGAAGCTCAACGAAACAAATCCCGGACGCCGAGCCCGCGCCGCCGTCAGTCGCTCATCAATGGTCAACTCGGTAATACGCTCGCGACCCCAAGCCGACTCCAGCCACGCAAAGAATTCGCACAGCGCTGCACCATCCTGCTCCATTGCCTGGCGGATATGCACTGCATCATCAGGACTCTTTTGGGCTTTAGCCAGCGTGGTCGGGTTTATCCCCTCAACCAGCGTAACGCCCTTGTGCACATTGGCAATCAACCCGCATGTGACCCGCGCGGGATCGAGCAATAACCGCGTTGACTCAGGCAATGCAGCCAACGCCGCTGCAATGTCTCTATAGTCACGTAGCGTCACGCCTTCACGCTGCAACGTACTCCGGAGTTCTGGACTCACCTTGTTCAGATCAACAAACAGGGAGGCTTGTCTTTGCTCAATCAATGCGAACGACAGGAAGACCGGATTAAAGGAAACGTCCGACCCTCGAAGGTTAAAAAGCCAGGCGATATCGTCGAGGGTCGCAATAAAGTGCGCATCGGCATGACGCTGTTGCAGCGTTTCACGCAATTGAGCCAGCTTTTGTACCCGACCTACGCTCGCCCAAGGTGCAACATGTTCATACAACGGCTGAACAGGCAGTGAGGGACGATCCTCCCAAGCCAGATTTAACAGATCGATATCGGTACGCAAGTTCGCACCGCGCTCTTTCAGCCTGTTCTCCAGCGTGCGTGAAGGGGCCAAGGCAAGCACTGAGCCATCGACCGAGACGGTTTCCCCCTTGGGGGTTTGCTCGGCAAGCCACTCAAGCGGCCCCGGTTGACCGGGCATCAATTTAACCAACTCGATACCGCTGCCTGCGAGCTCTTTGGTTGCTTGCTCCCAATAGCGGCTATCGGCCCACAAACCTGCAAATGTCGGCGTCACGATCAATGTGCCGACTGACCCCTGAAAACCCGACAACCACTGCCGCCCTTGCCAATACGCAGGCAAGTACTCCGATAGATGAGGATCGGCGGAAGGCACCAGCAACGCGTGGACTCCATGCTCGCTCATGACTGACCGGACCCGTGCCAGACGCTGCACAACCGATCCCTGATTCAACAACTGAGTACTCATCCTCTCTCCTGCAGGTCAATGGTCATTGTTATGAAGCCCCGATCATGTATCAGCCACTAAGGTTGAGCAACTGCCCAAAACGGGGCGGCGACCTGAGTCGCAGCGTGGATAGCCCTGGCCAGAGCATCGACATCTTCATCTGACGTAAAGCGTCCGAAACTCAAGCGAATGGTGCGCGCGGCCTCATTGGCATCTAATCCCAAAGCGAGCAGTACATGGGACGGCGCATGACTGGCTGAATTGCACGCCGAGGTTGACGAATACGCCACGGCAGCCCCCAGCACAGTACTGTCAAAATTGCCTTCAACAAATGTGAGGCTCAGGGTGTGAGCAATACGATGAGTCTGACAACCGTTACACCTCAACCCTGCAATACCGGCCAATTGACTCAGTAAACGCTCGCGCAGCCGAGCGATATGAGCCAGCTCTTCACTGAACTGCTGGTCTGCCAGCGCAAACGCTTTCCCCATCCCGGCAATCTGATGAGTGGCCAACGTGCCTGAGCGCAGGCCAAATTCATGACCACCACCATGCATCTGCGCCTGTAGCCGGTCCTGCGCCCCGGGACCAACGTACAAAGCGCCAATCCCTTTTGGCCCGTAAATCTTGTGCCCTGAAAAGGACATCAAATCCACTGGCCAGCGGCTGAGGTCAATCGCTAGCTTTCCTGCACCTTGTGCAGCATCCACATGAAACAGAGCCCCATGCTCCCGAACCTGTTGCCCGATGGACTGAATATCATTGACTGTTCCCAGCTCGTTGTTCACCAGCATCAAGGAAACCAGCAGGGTATCTTCGCGCAACGCATCCCGGACCTGCTGGGCACTGATCAGCCCGTTAGAGTCAGGCTTCAGCCAGGTCACATCAAAACCTGACTGCTGCAAAAACAACGCTGTGTCCAATACTGCCTTGTGCTCGATTTGACTGGTAATTATGTGCCCACGCGTCAAGCCACTGCCCAATACCGCACCTTTGAGTGCCAAGTTGTTGGACTCTGTAGCCCCGGATGTCCAGACAATCTGTGATGCCTTGGCCCTGACCAGCCGGGCGACGTGTTCCCGCGCCTGCTCAACCACAGCTCGCGCCTGGCGGCCATATACATGGGAACCTGAAGCTGGATTCCCGAAGTTGCCATCAAAACCGAGGCATTCAACCATTACCTGAATGACCCGAGGATCGGCGGGCGTAGTCGCTGCGTAATCGAAATAAAGAGGTCGCTTATCCATTGTGAACATCCACTGATCGAGTTCCGGCATCAGGCATTGCTTGATAACAGAGGCTGAAGGCAAACAGGTTTGAGGGCCTTTACAAGTACCCGATCGAAGCCTGCGAAAAAAGAGACGCGTATTAGAAAAATCGTAGGAGGTTTCCCAAATTCAAATTTTGCACGGCAATGACCTTTATAAAGCGCCAGAACCCGCATCTTGCGCAAGTCTTATATGCAATAAGGATATATAAATATGGAATTAGGTTAGTTTACGGAATATGTAAAGCCTCTTATAAAGCTGTTTCCGGCTTACCTTTTGTGGGCAAAGCCCCCTATAGAAGGCGTTGTCGATGCAGCTTTTAACATTACCTCCCACACCCTCTCTGGCCACCTCAATCCGGGCCACTGCGCAGGTGTTCGAAGATCCGTCCTCAAAAGCCTTGCTGGTCCATTTGCAACATATTGCCCCAAGCGATGCCAGTGTTCTGATCATGGGTGAAACCGGTACAGGCAAAGAGCTTGTTGCACGGCACATACATCAACTCAGCACGCGCCACCAGCAACCGTTTATAGCGGTGAACTGCGGTGCATTTTCAGAATCCCTGGTTGAGGCCGAGTTATTTGGTCATGAAAAGGGAGCCTTCACAGGCGCTCTCAGTGCAAAGGCCGGCTGGTTTGAGGAAGCCAATGGCGGAACTCTATTTCTGGACGAAATTGGCGATTTGCCTCTGCCCATACAGGTGAAGTTACTGCGGGTACTGCAAGAACAAGAAGTGGTGCGCCTCGGCTCACGTAAGAGCACGCCCATCAACGTGCGCGTGCTCGCAGCCACCAACGTCAACCTGGAACACGCCATTGAAGCCGGGCATTTTCGCGAAGACCTCTACTACCGCTTAAACGTCGTCAGCCTCTGCCTGCGCCCCTTACGTGAGCGACCGGGCGACATCTTGCCGCTGGCACGCCACTTTCTGCACACGTATCGCCAACGCTTGGCCCACGGTCCGACCTCCCTAAGCGCGTGCGCAGAAAGCGCACTGACTGACCACCCATGGCCAGGCAATATCCGCGAATTGGAAAACGTTATGCATCACAGTCTGCTATTAAGCCGCCAGGCCACCATGACAGTGGACGACCTGCGCATGCCGCAACCACGCAGCAAGCGAAGATCACCCGCCTCCGCCGCCCCGCCTGATTCTGCCAAAGAGTTGTTGCAACGGGCCTTGCGCAAGTTGTTTGAAGAGCATAACGAAGCGCTGCACGAAACCGTCGAAGACGCCCTGCTACGCGCCGCCTATGACTTCTGCCATCACAATCAGGTGCACACGGCAAAACTGCTGGGGCTCAGCCGCAATGTCACCCGTACCCGCTTGATCAAGCTTGGAGCATTGACCGTCAACACCCGTCGCCTTGAAACCGCGAGCACGTTTTAAGTCATCAGCAGCCGCAATGGGCAGCGGCTTCAAAAGATGTCAGGTCGTGCCGTCCAGCAAGCACCGTTCAGCTTGCGGCTTACGCAGCCAAGGTTTTACGCGCAGACCCAATACTGGATTCCCTCCTGAACATGCAGAAACCCGACGAGGATCAGGCACACGGCCAATGCCTTAAACGCCACGGTTATTGAATGCCTGTTGCCTGAGCAGCACATAGCAAATCGTCGACATGCCTGTCGCCGCCCTGTCGGGTTATGGGTAAGATGTTGGCCTTCCCGCGCAACTGCGCTGTACGTCCCGCCGAATTAAGTCGATACCATGCCTTTTGAACTCAGCGTAGATTTGACCACCCTCGCCATTCTGGCAGCCGTGGCCTTTGTGGCCGGTTTCATCGATGCCATCGCCGGCGGTGGCGGCCTGCTCACCACGCCTGCATTGCTCACCGCAGGGTTGCCGCCGCATTTGGTCCTGGGCACCAATAAGCTCAGTTCGACCTTTGGTGCCGCCACGGCCAGTTTCACTTTTTACCGGCGCAAACTGTTTCACCCACGCGAGTGGAAACTGGCGATTTTCGGCACATTGGTCGGCGCACTGATCGGCGCCATCGTCGCCCATTACATGCCTGCCGAGTGGCTCAACAAAATGCTGCCGGTGATTGTCTTCGCTTGCGGCCTATACCTGCTGTTCGGCGGCACGCCCAAAACACCGATCGACAACGATGCACCAATCAAAAAGAAGTGGCAGTTGCCTCAGGGTTTCAGCCTAGGATTCTACGACGGTGTTGCGGGGCCCGGCACAGGGGCGTTCTGGACCGTCAGCAGCATGCTGCTTTATCCGATTGATCTTGTGAAAGCCAGCGGGGTAGCCCGCAGCATGAATTTCGTCAGCAATATTGCAGCCCTGTCGGTGTTTATCTTTTCAGGGCACGTGGACTGGGTTATCGGCCTTAGCATGGGCCTTGCAGTGATGGTTGGCGCCTTCTTTGGCGCCCGCAGCGCAATCAGCGGCGGGGCCAAGTTCATTCGTCCGGTATTCATCACCGTGGTACTGGGGCTGACTGTACGTCTAGCCTGGCAGCACTGGTTCGGCCAAGCCTGAACGGCGCGCCACATACAGGTCGATGAGGTAGCGCGCGATTGAGCGCGAGGCCGGCAACGGCGGCAGTTGATGCACGTTGAACCACTGCGCATCTTCTATCTCATCGGCCTGCGGGACGATCTCTCCGCCTGCATACTCCGCGTGAAAACCCAGCATCATGGAGTGCGGGAACGGCCAACACTGGCTGCCCACATACTGGATGTTTTTGACCTCAAGTTGCACTTCTTCACGCACCTCGCGAATCAGGCACTCCTCCGCCGACTCCCCCGGCTCGGCAAACCCCGCCAAGGTGCTGTAGACACCGGGGACAAAGCGCGGTGAGCGTGCCAACAACACCTCATCACCCCGTGTAATCAGCACGATCATGCTCGGCGAAATGCGGGGATAACTGCGCAACTCACAGGGTGCGCAGTACATCGCGCGCTCCCCGGGCACTTGAGTCGTCGCCCGGCCGCAGCTCCCGCAGAACCGATGCTCGCGAGCCCACGTAGCAATCTGGGCCGCATAGCCCAATACCTTATAAAGCGTGTGATCGCCTTCCAGCATAAAGGCGCGCAACCCTTGCCAGCGACAGCCCTCCACCTCCACCGCACGTTCCAGCTCCAACACATACACCGGCTCGCCATCCAGATGACCGATCCCGTGTTCGGCCATCACCGGCAGCGGTTGTGAGCCAAGCCACTCACGCGAAAACAGCGGTCCATTATCGTTAACCAGAAAGCCTTCCGGGCTGCGCGCCACGGCAAGGCCGCCCGGAAGGTTGCTGTCCAGTACTGCAGTGGTCCAACGCGGTGTCATACAAGGTCCTTGTCAGGGTTAAACGCTGACGCCGCGCAGGCGTCAGTCGAGGAATTGCGGCGCTTTCTTGGACATGTGCGCCGTCATGGCTACCCGCAAATCAGTGGATTGGAGCATGGCTGCGTTCCAGGTGGCGACGTATTCCAACCCGTCGTCCACCCGATGGTCACGCATGTAACCAATCATTTGCTTGGTCCCTCCGATCGCAATAGGCGACTTGCCAGCAATCTCACGCGCGATGCCCATCACCCCGGCAAGCAGCGCCTCGTGGTCGGGGTAAACACGATTAACAAGTCCGATGGCACGTGCTTCTTCGGCACTTACCATACGCCCGGTGTAGGCCATTTCGCGGAGCATGCCATCGCCGATGATGCGCGGCAAACGCTGGAGAGTACCCACGTCGGCGGCCATCCCCATGTCGATTTCCTTGATCGAAAACTGCGCGTCTTCGGCGGCATAGCGCATGTCGCACGCGGCAATCAGATCAATTGCACCGCCCAGGCAGTAACCTTGAACCGCCGCCAGTACAGGCTTGCGACAACGATCCACGGCATTGAAGGAGTCTTGCATCTGCAAAATTTTGCGACGCAGCAGACGCGCATTGCGCCCGACGTCCTTGCCCATTTCGTTGGCAACCGAAGCCAGCAACATGAGATCGATACCCGCCGAGAAATGCTTGCCGGCACCACTGATGACCACAGCCCGAATAGCATCGGTTTCGTCGATCCAGCGGAAAATGTCGATGATTTCGGTCCAGAACGCGGCATTCATCGCGTTGACCTTGTCCGGTCGATTGATCCGCACGTGAGCGATATTACCGTCTAACTCAACCTCAAACGCCTGGTACTTGGACATCACTTGAATCCTTTGTTAAGTGCCGTTGCCGGACAATAAGCCAAGGACTATAACAAGCCACAAACCTCGCTAGCAGGCCGCGATCCTGCCAAACGCCGGACAAAATGACATGCTCCACGTTACGTGTGTTGAAGAATGAACCGCTCTAGCGCTTGAGCCACACCGTCTTGCACGTTGGTGCCTGTGACGTGGTCGGCCTGCAGCCGGATGGATTCATCCGCTTGCCCCATGGCAATGGAAAGCCCGGCCCTTTCAAACATAGCGGGGTCATTGCCCCCGTCACCGATAGCCATGGTCCGCGACAACGGCACATTCAGCCGCTGCGCCAGTGCTTTCAGCGCTTCGCCCTTGTTCGCCTTGAGCGCAGTGATATCGAGATAGAACGCCTGAGAACGGCTGGCCAACGCCTTGCCTGTCAACTCGCGCTGCAGGCGATGCTCAAGATCAATCAGCAGTTGTACGTTGTGACTGGCAGCCACGATTTTGTCGACGCGGTGCACATGAGGTTCGAAGCTGTCGACCCACACAGGCCCATAGCCGAGCGCGCTCTTCTCGTGCGCCACCATCGGCCCGTTTGGGTCGCGCAAATACCATTCATCATCGGCGAACACCCAAAGATCAACCGGGTGCGCTGCCAAAACCTTCAAACTATGGCGCACTGCTTCCACTGGTAAGTGGTGAGATTCCAGGTAGCGTCCATTAGCATCCACCAACACCGCGCCATTGAAGGCAGCCGTGGGCAATTTAATGTCGAGTTGTGCGATCTGGTCGAGCATCGCACGAGGCGGGCGTCCCGAGGCCAGCGTGAAATACACCCCGGTTTTCTGCAACTGCCTGACCGCCTTGACGGTTGCCTCGCTGAGGGTATGGTCCGGGCGCAGCAACGTACCGTCCATGTCACACAGCACCAATTCAATTGAATCGTGTTTCACGTCACTCATCCTATGTTCAGCCACACCCGGCCATCACGGGCCAGCAGGTCTTTAGCTGCTTCAGGGCCATCTTCGCCAGCCCTGTAGGATTGGACTTCAGTGTGCTCACGCCAGGCGTCCAGAAAAGGCTGCACGCCTCGCCAGCCGTTTTCGATATTGTCAGCACGCTGGAACAGCGTCTGATCGCCTGTCAGACAGTCGTAAATCAACGTTTCGTAACCCGAGGAAGGCTGGATCTTGAAGAAATCCTTGTAGGCAAATCCCAACTCGATCTTGGCCATTTTCAGGCCCGGCCCCGGCCGCTTGGCCTGCAAGTCAAACCACATGCCTTCATTGGGCTGGATCTGAATCCGCAAATAGTTGGGCTGCATGCGCTCAACCTCAGTGTCACGGAACTGCGCATAGGGCGCAGGTTTGAAGCAGATGGCAATTTCCGTGTCCCGGGCACTCATCCGCTTGCCGGTACGCAGATAAAACGGCACGCCCACCCAGCGCCAGTTATCGATCATCACTTTGAGGGCGACGTAAGTTTCCGTCGTGCTGTCGGGCGCTACATTGTTTTCTTCGCGGTAACCCGGCACCGGCTTACCACCCGACTCACCTTGGGTGTACTGCCCGCGAACCGAGTTTTTGCGCGCGTCCTCAATTGACCACGGACGAATCGCACCGATCACCTTGGCTTTTTCGCCCCGCACCGCATCTGCGCCGAACGCCGCGGGTGGCTCCATGGCCACCATGGCTAATAGCTGAAACAGGTGATTGGGCAACATGTCGCGCAACGCACCCGTGTGTTCGTAAAAACTGCCACGTGTCTCGACCCCCACGGTTTCGGCCGCGGTAATCTGCACATGGTCAATGTAATGATTGTTCCAAAAGGCTTCGAACAGCCCATTGGAGAAACGGCTGACCAAAATATTCTGGACAGTCTCTTTGCCCAGGTAGTGGTCAATCCGGTAGATCTGCTTCTCGCTCATCACCTGCAGCAGGCAAGCGTTCAACGCCTGAGCTGTTTCCAGATCCGAGCCAAAGGGTTTTTCAATCACGACCCGGCGAAATGCATCCGGGGCTTCGTTGAGTAACCCGCTGGCCCCCAGACGCTGCGCCACTTCGCTGAAGAAGCGCGGCGCAGTGGCCAGGTAAAACACCGCATTGCCCGTGCCGCTTGAAGCAATCTTCTGCTGCAGCGCTGCGTAAGTGCTGTCGTCGAGAAAATCGCCTTGCACGTAGCTGATGTTTTTTGCCAGCGAGGCCCATAACTCGGGATTCAAACCTTGGCCATCAGGATGATCGACTTTGCTGGAGGCTTCAGTACGGATGAAATCCTCCAGTTTTTTGGCAAAGCCTTGATCACTGATCGCATTGTGGTCTACGCCCACAATGCGCAGGCCATCGTCCAGCAAACCGTCACGACTCAAGTTGTACAGCGCAGGCATCAGCAAGCGCTTGACCAAGTCACCGTGCGCACCAAACAGAAACAGCGTGGTGGGCGGTGCTGGCTTGGCGTCGGGTTGGCTGGACAGGTCGGTCATTTTTTAGGGGTCTCCACATGGCCACCGAAACCAAAGCGCATAGCCGACAACATCTTGTCGCCGTACAGGCTTTGTTGACGGGAACTGTAACGGGCAAACAAAGCGCTCGACAGCACAGGAACCGGCGTCGATTGCTCCATGGCCGCTTCAATGGTCCAGCGACCTTCACCACTGTCAGCCACGGCGCCCGAGAAACCGTCCAGCGGCGCGTCGGTTGCCAGCGCATCGGCTGTCAGGTCCAGCAACCAGGACGACACCACGCTGCCACGGCGCCAGACTTCAGCGATATCAGCCAGATTCAGGTCAAAGCGCTGATCTTCCGGCAAGTTTTCGGAAGCCTTCATTTTCATCACATTGAAGCCTTCGGCATAAGCCTGCATCAGGCCATACTCGATACCGTTGTGGACCATTTTCACGAAGTGCCCCGAACCGGCAGGGCCCGCATGGATGTAGCCACGTTCGGCACGGTCATCGTCAGAGACACGGTCCTTGGTCCGCGGGATATCCCCCATGCCCGGCGCCAACGTAGCGAACAGCGGGTCGAGGTGCTTAACCACCTCAGTGTCACCGCCGATCATCATGCAGTAACCGCGCTCCAGGCCCCATACACCGCCGGATGTGCCGACATCCACGTAACGGATGCCTTTGGCGGCCAGCGATGCGGCACGGCGGATGTCGTCTTTATAGAACGTGTTGCCACCGTCGATGATGATGTCATCGGCGTCAAGCAGTTGGCTCAGGGTCTCGATGGTGTCTTCGGTGGGTGCACCGGAGGGCAGCATCACCCACACTGCACGTGGCTTGGACAGGCCGTCGACCAGCGCCTGCAGGTCGGCAACACCGGTTGCACCGTCCTTTTCCAGCGCGCTGACGAAATCGGTATTGCGGTCAAAAACCACGGTGGTATGCCCATTGAGCATCAGACGCCGTGCGATATTACCGCCCATACGGCCCAATCCAATAATTCCCAACTGCATGTACTGATGCTCCAAACACAAAATAAAAAAGGGTTACAACACTCTAGTGCAGCGATGCTTAAAGTGCCTCGCTGAGGATTAGTCCTAGCGCATGGCGCATAGTTTCGCACATGAGAGGTAACAGATTCCCTATTCAATACGTTCTGGCGACGGATGAAGGCACGCTGACAACAAAAAATATAAAAGTTCACTTCGCCAACAAAAGAAATCACAATTCACCCCGGCAGTGACCCACGACCCGCAGCGGGCCGTTCGGGTACGCGATCGAAGATGTCAAAAACGAGGTGAACCATGACCACAGTACTGTCCGCACGACCCGCGCAAACCCTCTATGTCACGATCCGTCGTGATGAGTTGCGTCAGCTCAAGGACGAACACGCACAGCTACTGCAACAGGTCGAGCAGTTACGCCAGCAACTGGCCCTCGGGCAATCGTCACTGTCCCTTGCGCACAAGACCGCGCATCTGAACTGATACCTGCCTGCCAGGGCGAGTGAATACTCGCCCTTTTCGCGACAAAGTTTTCACATCCCCTTGTTGATACTTGCCCCCTTGAATGCTGCTCAACTCTTGATGCAGCGCTGACGCGTTGGCCGCGCCTTGCTGTGCCAACCATCCAAGTGGTTATCAGCTGGAGCGCTGTATGGGGATGTTCAAACGCGGCACCACCTCGGTTAAAAGTTTCGACTGGGCAGGCCTGGGTTGGCTGTTTCTGTTCTTCTGGTACTTTTCCGGAATCACTCAACTGCTGATCCAGCTGACAGGCACCTCAGGGTTTTCGGGGTTCCGTCAGGCATTCGTCATGAGTGCAATCTGGCTGGCTCCGATGCTGCTCTTCCCTGCCCGCACCCGCTTGCTCGCCGCGATTATTGGGGTTGTGTTGTGGGCTTGTTCGTTAGCCAGTCTCGGCTATTTCTTCATCTATCAGCAGGAATTTTCCCAAAGCGTCATCTTCATCATGTTCGAATCGAACATCTCTGAAGCAGGCGAATACCTGACCCAATACTTTGCCTGGTGGATGCTGCTGGCTTTTGTGGCGCATACCGCTGTGGCCATCTTCCTGTGGACGCGTTTACGTCCGGTGTACCTGCCCCGCATTCAGGCATGGGCCGCTGCCGTCGGTATTTTGGTCGCCATCGTGGGTTACCCGCTGATCAAGCAAACACTCAAGCACGACACCCTGGCCGCGGCGATGGAAAGCTTTGAAAGTCGCGTTGAACCTGCGGTGCCATGGCAGATGGTCGTGGCGTATCGCCGTTACCTCGAGCAACTGGACAGCATGCAGGGCATGTTGGCCAGCGCCAGCAAAATTCCGCCGCTGACCCACCTCAAAGACAGCGAAGCCGGTAAGCCCGCGACCCTGGTGCTGGTGATTGGCGAGTCCACCAACCGCCAGCGCATGAGCCTGTACGGCTACAACCGTAAAACCACGCCCAATCTTGATGCACTGCGCGATCAGCTGTCGATTTTCGACAATGTCGTGACCCCGCGTCCGTACACCATCGAAGCCCTGCAGCAAGTGCTGACGTTTGCTGACGAAGAAAACCCGGACCTGTACCTGAGCACGCCGTCGCTGGTCAGTGTGATGAAGCAAGCTGGCTACAAAACGTTCTGGGTCACCAATCAGCAGACCATGACCAAACGTAACACCATGCTCACCACATTCTCCGAGCAGGCGGACGAGCAGGTCTACCTCAACAACAACCGCAATCAGAACGCCCGTCAGTACGATGGCGATGTGTTGGAGCCGTTTTCAAAAATCCTTGCCGACAGCGCGCCGCGCAAATTGATCGTGGTTCACTTGCTGGGCACGCACATGAGCTACCAGTACCGTTACCCGCCGACCTTTGACAAGTTCACAGACCGCACGGGCGTGCCTGCGGGCCTGACCGATGACCAGGTGCCGACTTACAACAGTTACGACAATGCGGTGCTGTACAACGACTTCGTAGTGTCGAGCCTGATCAAGGACTTCGCCAAGACCGACCCCAACGGCTTCCTGCTGTACCTGTCCGACCACGGCGAAGACGTGTTCGACTCGGTCGGCCACAGCACGCTTGGGCGTAACGAAGCCAAGCCGACGGCCCCGATGTACACCATTCCCTTCATGGCCTGGGCCAGCCCGAAATGGCGCGAAAACCACCCGTGGAATTTCACCCGTGACCTGAGTCGTCCGTACAGCAGCTCTCAGTTCATTCACACCTGGACCGACCTGGCCGGTCTGTCCGCCGATGAGCTGGACGATAAAAAGAGTCTGGTCAGCGACCAATTCGTCGCGCGCCCGCAACTGATCGGCGACCCGTACTCGCGCCCGCAAAAAGCTTTGATTGACTTCAGCCTCATCAAACCCAAACACCCGGCGCCCGGCGAAATCGCCAAGCAATAACCCGTCAGCGAGGCGGCCATGCCGCCTCGCTGACGTTGCGTTCCGCAAAGACATACGTTGAGATAAGAAGCCTTCTCATTTGGACGATTTGCACCCTTATCGCTTTTTCACAGGGCTGCCCCTCAAATGAGCGAAACCCTTCAATCCAAATGTTTGTTCCAGAACAGCATGCGCCCGTAAGCCGGATCCAGTTGGCCGTCGCTAAAGCCAAACTTGCGGTAAGACCCCTGCGCCACCGGGTTGCCTTCAAGTACCTCCAGGGTGATTTTGCAGCAACCGCGCTCACGGGCGATGGCTTCAACTTTCCCCAGCATTTTCTGGCTCAACCCCAATCCCCGAAAGGTACTAACTACCGACACGTCGTGTACGTTGACCAGCGGTTTGCCCGCAAAAGTTGAAAAGCCTTCAAAACAGTTAATCAGCCCTGCCGCCTGGCCATCCACAAACGCCAGCACGCTGAACGCATGCGGGCGCTTGGCCAGCTCAGCAGGCAATGCTTGCAACACCGCGTCCGATAACGCTTCGCCGCCACCCATTGGATCCTGGGCGTAGTGGTCGAGCACCTCCCTGACGGCCTGCGCATGAACAGGATTCAAATAGTCCGCTTGCACCACTACGATGTCTGACATACCACCGGCTCCTCTATGAGACCGCTTAAGAAGACCGGGACATTAACGCGGCCAGCGTCAGGCCGACAAGCCTCGCGAGGAAGCGGCGCCTTGCACATCAATGGCCTGCATCAGGGCGTTGAGTTGCTCAAGGATGGCGGGCGCACTGTCATACAGCAGCACGTGCTTGAAGTGCACTGACTCTTTACGCGCTTCGGGGCAGTCCAACCCCGCCAGATTCGCCATGCGTTGGCTGATGAGTAACACATCAAACGCATGTTTCTCGGCATCCCTCAGCCCCAGCAGGGCTTCAATGCGGTCCAGTGGCGCAATGCGGTAATAGCCCAATCCGTTAAGCGCCCTCTCTATCTTCAGAGCCTCTGTTCGCTCTGTATCGGCGATCAAGATTCGTAATGATTTAGTTGGCATTTCAGTTGAACCATCAGCAAGTGTGTCGTTGGAATGTTCTACCGGCGCCACACAGCTCTGCGTCACGGCAACAGCAAGATAAGTACAGCCCGCAGCATTTCAAGGGACCGCTTGTCTTTTCAAGCGGGTCAATCCTCTTGCTCCAGATAAGTCGCCAAGACCTCATCAAGCCTTTCCATGCTGTCATGCAGAGCGTCTACATACTCGGTCAGCAAGGGCGCATGACTGGCAGTACACGCCGCTTCAAGGCGCTCACAGCATTCAATGACAACCCGCGCATCAATTAGCCGCGCACCGCCCTTGATCCCATGCGCAAGCGCCATCAACCCTTTGCGATCATCTGCCACAAACAACGCCAGCAGCCGGGCCATGTCCTGATGATTACTCCCGACCAGCGCCTCCAGCATTTTTTGCACGTGTACTCGATTGCCCTGAGTTGTTTCGAGCAGGTACCTCAGGTCTATTTCAGACTGAGCGGTGAGTGGATCGGCCTCTTTACTCATCGCGCGCGAGGCCAGACAGTCGCTTAAATCTTTGAGGCTGATGGGTTTGAACAAACAGTTATCCATCCCGACTTCCAGACAACGCCCCACCTCTTCGGGCTGGGCATTGGCCGTGAACCCCAGGATCAAGCAAGGGTTGATCCCCAATAGCCGTTCTTGATCGCGTATGGCACGCGTCAGCTCATAACCGTCCATAACTGGCATGTTGCAGTCAGTGATGACCACGTCAAACGACCCCGCACGCCACGTTTCAAACCCCTGCGCACCATTTTCTGCATCGATCACTTGATGGCCCAGATAGCGCATCTGTTGAGCCAGCAACATGCGGTTCGCCGGGTAATCGTCCACCACCAGAATGGTTAACGAATGGCGTTGTACCGTTTGCGGGGCGGGTTCAACGCTGGTTGCCATGGGTTCCAGGCGCGGGACCTGCAACTGCACTTCAACTTGGGTCCCCATGCCCACTGCACTTTGCAAACGCAACGTACCGCCCATCATTTCGCAGAGGGTTCGGCAAATAACCAAGCCCAAGCCTGAACCGCTGCGGGCGGATTGGGTGTTGTTGCTGGCCTGGACAAACGGACTGAACAAACGTGACTGATCGGCTTCAGAGATGCCCATGCCCGTATCGCTGACGCGCACGCATACGCTGAGTTCAGACGGGTCACTGCCCTGGGTCACGCTCAAGACAAGTCTCACTTCACCGTTATCCGTGAACTTGATGGCATTGCTCAGCAGATTGGAAATAATCTGTTTGAAGCGCAGCGGGTCCATCCACACCTCGGTATCGGGTACCTCGCACACAATTTGACTGACCAGACTCAGGCGCTTTTGACGCGCCAACCCGTCAAACATACGCAACACAGACGCTATCAATGCCTGCACGTCCGCCCGCTCAGGACTCAAAGACAAGTGCCCGGACTCAATGCGTGCGATGTCCAGAATATCCCCAATCAGCGCCAGCAACTCTTGCGCCGAACTGGAAGCCACCTCAATAGCAAAACGGTCCAGCACACCCTGCTCGGCTTTTTTCATGGCCAGTTCGAGCATGCCGATCACGGCATTCATGGGCGTTCGAATCTCATGGCTCATGGTGGCCAAAAACGTGGTTTTCGCGCGATTCGCTTCATCGGCACTTTGTTTGGCGGCTTGCAGTTGCTCCAGCAAGTGCTGTCGTTTAACGACCGCGCGACGCAAATAGGCAATCCAGCACAGCGCCACCGCCAACAAAACAGCCGCAATCGCAAACCCTTGAAGAATCGCAGCACGGTTACGCAACCAATAACTGTCTGTTTCTGGCCCGGTGGTACGCCAGCGCTGCGTCAAGGTGGCCATTTCTTCAGGGCTGATACTCAACAGCGCCTTATCGAGAATGGAGCTCAATTCAGATGAATGGCGCGCCGTGGCGAAACCGATCTGCGCAGGCTGGGTGCCTACCGTACTGGTGATGTGCAATTGTTCGCTGAAATGGCGTGAAATCATGAAACGCGCGCTGATTAACGCATTCACCGCCGCATCGGCCTGACCTTGCGCCACCATGTTCATGGCTTCCCACGCATTTTGCGCCTCGACCACCTGAACCTTGGGGTAGTGATGCAAAACGAAATCGCGCAGTACATTGGCCCGTACCATGGCCACGCGCTGGCCGGCCATCTGGTCAAGGGTCGCCGGGCTGCCCGGCCCCACCCGCGTGACCAGTACAAACGGCGTTGTGAGATAAGGCCGCGTAAAGCGCAGCTGCCCTTCACGGACGGTGCTGGGTGTGAAGGCCCCCATCAGGTCGGCCTCCCCCGTGACCACCTGTTCGATCAATTCTTCAACCGACTTGCCGGTCACCGGTTCGAACACCAGCCCGGTTCGAGTGCTGATATTGCGTAATACATCGGCACTCACACCTTTGAAAGTGCCCTGCTCATCAATAAACGACAACGGCAGGTAGTGGTCGTTAATGGCCACTTTCAGTCGCGGGTGTTCATTCAACCAGCGCTGTTCATTGCTGCTCAGGTTCAATCGCCAATGGCCGCTCACCTGAGGCCCTTCGGAACTCCAGCGGCGCAGGATCGTCATGCGCTCGCTGGGCGGAATGGCGGACAGGGTCGCGTTAACAATGCGCAGCAGCCTGACGTTTTCGCGTTCCAGTGCAAACGAATAAGGCGTCACCTCGAGACGCGAGAAGTCCGCCAGTTGCACATTGTTCAGATAATTTCTGTTGATCAGGTAATTGGCCCCAATGAAATCGCCCAGGTAGACGTCTGCCTGCCCGAAGGCCACCGCGCCGATCGCGGTCAGGGTCGACGGGTACAGTTGCAGCGTGGCCTTGGGGTAGAACGCCTGGACTTTTTGCGGCTGCAAATAATGATCCAGCAGTGCCACCCGCAGTCCCGCCAGATCGGTGGGCAAATGACCTTTGCGCGCAGTTTGCGTCACCAGCGTGGGAGCGTCTTCGGCATACGCCTGGGTCAACTTGAGGGTGGAATCCTGGGCTTCAAAATCATTGGCACTGCCCAGAAGGTCAACTTCCCCCTGCTTGAGGGCTTGCACAGCCAGCGGTCTCGAGGGATAGCGCTTGACGTCAATAGCAATGTGCAACAACTCCGAGAGCAGCTCAGCGTAGTCAGCCGTAATGCCTTCAAGGTACTGCTCATCTTCGGTGAGCTCGAAAGGGACGTTGTCAGGGGCAGACACCCCCAACTTCAAGACACCCTTTTGCTGTAACCAGCGCTTATCTGCAGCCTCCAGCACCACGTTGTAGTCTTCAACATTCGAACGCCCCAAAAGCTGCAACGTCTGGACTGAAACCTCTGCATGCGCCTGCGGCCATCCGAACATCAGCAGCAACACGCCCACCCGGGCCTGGAGGATGAACGTGTTCATTCAGATCAGGTTATTACGTTTGGCAAACTCGGCCAGGTACACAACCGACTTCATGTTCAACTTTTCTTTCAGGCGTGACTTATAAGTACTGATGGTTTTACTACTGAGCGTCATGTTGTTGGCAATTTCAATGTTGCGCTGGCCTCGCGCAAGCTTGATCAAAATTTCTAACTCGCGGGGGGATAACAGCTGGATCAACTCTTTTTCAGACACGCCGCAGTCGCTGGTGCGCACCGAGCTATCACTCAAATCAGGAAAAAAAGTGTAGCCCCCCAAGACAACCTTCACCGCCTGCAGCACCTCGGACAGCCCCTTGGTTTTGGTGATAAAACCGGTCGCTCCGGCGCTCATGCAACGCTTTGAATAATGCAGCGCGGGCTGGGAAGTCAGTACCAGGATACGGCTTTGTAGCCCTGAGAGGCGTATGCGTTTGATAACTTCAAGACCATCGAGCCCGGGCAGACTGAGGTCCAGAATGATCAGATCAATAGAATGTTCGCGGGCAAGCTGGACAGCATCAATTCCGCTGTCTGTTTCAGCCACCACGTGATAGCCATGGTTGCTCAACATTGCGCTGACGGCAGAACGGATCAACGGATGATCGTCAACAATCAAAATTTTAGTCATGCGTACCCCAGCCAGTGGCTTCAATGCCGGTGTACACCGAGCGAAAAATATCGTTTTGAATGGACACGATTCAATATCAACTCAAACAGACAATATTATTGAGACATAAACTGAGTATAGGAAAAATCCTACAAAGCGCTCGTACCCATCTCAACACTTGCTGGCTGCCCGGCTTTAACCTTCATCCAGCCAAGCTGCAAATAATGGCTAATTAAAAGCCTTGGAGAGGAAGGGCATTGGTGACTCTTGTTGTAAGAATTCCCTTAAGAAGTCATTCGTTATCCCGGATTTACTCTGTGGTACTCGGGCTCCAAAAGGCTTGAACCACCAACGTGGAGGTGGAGATGCGTGCGACCAATGCGTCCAGCTCGTCACCGTCCACTGACGTGGCGACCAGTGTGCATTCAATCTCGACATCCTCCTGACCAAACGCGTGTATATCCAGATCCCGCGCCGGGTAATTGCTGCGCTCAAGCTCGGCTTCCAGCAAGGCGAGTACGGCTTTTTGCTGATGACGGCGCGCTATGACATAGACCATGTAAGTGACTTCAGACGAAATAACGTCCAACGGCTGACGGTTAATGTTGTTCACAATCGGGCGCAACAAGGTGTTTGCCGCCAACACAAACAACGTGCCCAGAAGGGCCTCGAGAATCAGGTCGGCTCCTGCACAGGCGCCCACGGCGGCAGAAGCCCATAACGTGGCGGCCGTGTTAAGCCCGCGCACATTGCCTTCTTCACGCATGATGACGCCGGCGCCCAAAAAACCGATGCCGGACACCACATACGCCACCACCCGCACGGCGCCTTCGGCACCGCCCAGGCGGTTGGCCATGTCGACAAAAATGGCCGCCCCCACCGCCACCAGCACGTTGGTGCGCAAGCCTGCGGTGCGTTGGCGGTATTGACGCTCGAAACCGATCAATCCGCCCAACACAAACGCTGCGCTAAGGCTGACCAACGTGTCGACCAGTGAAACCAGGTTGATATTGTTGAGTGCTTGCATAGCTTTCATCCTTGACTCAATCGCTGGATATCATCGCCGCCTTACCAGGCGGCGATGGAAGAACACTGACGTTACTGCCAGCCGAACTTGCGGATGTAAAACCCTTTCACCGCCTGGGTCAGCCCCATGTACGCCAGCAAAATCACAGGCAAGAACACGAAGTACAACGGTGGCAAAGCTTCAAGCTTAAAGTAGCTGGCCAATGGCCCCATTGGCAGGAAAATCCCGATGGCCATGATGACCCCCGTCATCACCAGCAACGGCGTGGCGGCGCGACTTTGCAGGAACGGAATCTTCGGCGTGCGGATCATGTGCACGATCAGGGTTTGAGTCAGCAGGCCAACCACGAACCAGCCCGACTGGAACAGCGTCTGATGCTCGGGGGTATTGGCCTGAAACACGTACCACATCAAGCAAAACGTCAGGATGTCGAAGATCGAGCTGATCGGTCCGAAGAACAGCATGAAACGTCCGACATCCGCCGGCTGCCAGCGCTGTGGTTTTTTCAACAGGTCGTCATCGACGTTATCGAACGGGATCGCAATCTGCGACACATCGTAGAGCAGGTTCTGTACCAGCAGGTGCATTGGCAGCATCGGCAGGAACGGGATAAAGGCGCTGGCCACCAATACCGAGAACACGTTGCCGAAGTTCGAGCTGGCGGTCATTTTGATGTACTTGAGCATGTTGGCGAAGGTGCGACGCCCTTCCAGCACGCCCTCCTCCAGCACCATCAGGCTCTTTTCCAGCAGGATGATGTCAGCGGCCTCCTTGGCAATGTCCACGGCACTGTCGACCGAGATCCCGATGTCGGCGGTGCGCAAGGCCGGGGCGTCATTGATCCCGTCGCCCATAAAACCGACCACATGGCCATTGGCTTTGAGCAAGCGCACGATGCGCTCCTTGTGTGTGGGCGTCAGCTTGGCGAACACATTGGTGGTTTCCACTGCAACCGCCAGTTCAGCATCGCTCATGCGCTCAATGTCATTGCCCAGCAACAAGCCCTGCTGGTCCAGCCCCACTTCCCGGCAGATTTTCGCCGTCACCAACTCGTTATCACCGGTCAGCACTTTGACCGCCACGCCGTGCTCAGCCAAGGCTTTAAGCGCAGGCGCCGTGCTCTCCTTGGGCGGATCAAGGAATGCCACGTAGCCAATCAGGGTCAGCTCCTGCTCATCCGCCAGGGTATAAGTGTCGCGCCCCGGCTCCATTGAGCGCGCCGCCACCCCCACCACCCGCAACCCTTCTTCATTGAACGCTGACGTGACGCGGCGAATGCGCGCCAACAGTTCATCCGTCAGAGCTTCTTCCGAGTCGCCATGACGAACCTTCTTGCACACGGACAGGACTTCTTCGACAGCGCCTTTGCAAATCAGCACGTGCGGGCGGTCTTGCTCGGCCACCACCACCGACATGCGACGGCGGGTAAAGTCAAAAGGGATTTCGTCGACCTTGCTGTAGGCCGTGCCTACGTTCAACTCACGGTGCACCTCAACATGCTCCAGCACTGCGACATCCAGCAGGTTTTTCAGGCCGGTCTGGTGATAGCTGTTCAGGTAAGCCATTTCCAGCACGTCGTCGGACTCTTGCCCCCAGATATCCACGTGACGGGCGAGGAAAATTTTGTCCTGGGTCAGGGTCCCGGTTTTATCGGTGCACAACACATCCATTGCACCAAAGTTCTGGATCGCGTCCAGCCGTTTGACGATGACCTTTTTACGCGACAGAAACACAGCGCCCTTGGCCAGCGTCGAGGTAACGATCATGGGCAGCATTTCGGGGGTCAAGCCCACGGCCACCGACAGTGCAAACAGCAGGGCCTCTGGCCAGTCGCCTTTGGTGAAACCGTTGATGAACAGCACCAGCGGCGCCATCACAAACATAAAGCGGATCAGTAACCAGCTGACTTTATTGACACCGGTCTGAAACGACGTCGGGCCACGGTCCGTGGCGCCGACCCGTTGGGCCAATGCACCAAAATAGGTGTTGTTGCCGGTGGTCAGCACCACGGCAGTTGCCGCACCGGACACCACGTTGGTGCCCATGTACACGATGTTTTCCAGTTCCAGCGGGTTGCGAGTGTCACGGTCTGCCTGGTGCGGGAATTTTTCCACAGGCATGGATTCGCCGGTCATGGCGGCCTGGCTGACAAACAGGTCCTTGGCGCTGAGCACGCGGCAATCTGCCGGAATCATGTCCCCGGCCGACAACACGATCAGGTCGCCCGGCACCAGTTGCTTGATCGGCAGCTCGATGCGTTGCGCGCCCTTGATGTGCAACGACGCCCCATAAAACTTGCCAAACACCGGCGCCGCATCGGCGCTGAAGTCGCGGCGCATCACTGTGGCGGTGTTACTGACCATGGCTTTGAGCGCATCTGCGGCCTTGTTGGATTTGGCTTCCTGCCAAAAGCGCAACACCGTGGACAAGACCACCATCGTGCCAATCACCACAGCGGCCTGGACGTCATCGGTGGCCAGCGACACGGCCGCCAGCAGCGTCAGCAACAAGTTGAAGGGGTTTTTATAGCAGTGCCACAGGTGCACCCAACGGCTCAAGGGCTGTTCGTGCTCTACCTCGTTAAGCCCGTGTTGCTGGCGCAGTGCCTGGGCTTCGACCTCGCTCAGGCCATCGGTGTGAGTACCGAGACTGTCGATCAACTGCGCGCTGTCGCGGTGGGCGGCCGCCACCAGGGTTTGCGCCAGGGTGGGCGGCACTTCGCGGCTGACCGTGGTGTCTGTCACGCTGTCCAGCAATGCCAGGCGGCGAAAGTGCCGTGCAATGTGACGCGTACGCAGAAAACCTGCGAAAAATTCTTTCAGGGTGAGTTTCATCGTGCTACTCCTGCGCCGCCTGCGCTCACCCTGATCGGGGCTTACGCAGGCGGCCTTAATCTCGAACCGTCATTCATGGTGTCAATACTCGTATGCAGGTCGGATACCTGCGTTTAACGGGGCAATCGCCCCCGGCCCGGCAATGCAGGTCGATGATGGCGACGGCGGATTGGCATAAGGGTGTGGCCCATGGTGAGTCCTCTGACTTACAACGTCAGCGGTGTTCCACGGCAGGTGCAGACGAGCACAGGCGCTACGCCGCAAACGCGGGGCATGGGCCTGCTTCCTGAGGCAACCGGCCTGGCGAAAGGCGTTGGTCACACAGGTTTAAGTGTCGAAGAGAGGGCTTGCCGGATCAGGTCACAGGGGACCGGTTCTAGACGCCATTTCTCGCTGTTCAGCAAGAAACGGCAGGGGAATCTGCGCGTTAACTTGCCGAATGTTTGCCAGTCTTGAAGACCGGCCGACTACTGTCACTCGAACTGGTACCCACTGAGGGACTCCGCTATGGATGAAAACGCCGGCAGCTTACGCCTGACGCTTTAGAGAGTAAACCGCAGGCATACGTCCGTGCGGTAAATCGGAAAACCCTTCAGGAAGGGTTCAGATTCCAGTGAGGGTTCAAGTGCCCCCCCCTGAACCCTCAACCGCAAAAGCCCCTTCAATGAGTGACACAGCCCGTTTGTTTAAAGGCTATACAGCCGCCAACAGCTGCTCGGCGTTGAGGTGGCTTTGGGTATGGCGTTTAACGTGGGCATACAACGACGCGGCTATTTCCTCGGAACGAATCGCCAGCACCGACAACAAGGTGTCGCTCAATCCATGGCTGGCCTGGCAAAAGCCCTGCATGTAAATCCCGGCTTTGCAGCGCTGGTCGGTGACAATGCGGTAATCGCGGTCCACCTCGAAGTCGCCCAGGTACTCGGCCAGCGGTGCCAACAAATGCCGGTGCAACTGGCGCTCATAGCCTGTGGCCAAAATCACCGCATCGTACTGCTGCGCGCTGAGGTCACCCGTGGCGGTGTTGCGCAGCGCCAGGGTGATGCCCTGCGCATCTGCAACGGCCCC
Source organism: Pseudomonas sp. WS 5078 (assembly GCF_012985745.1). Taxonomy (NCBI): domain Bacteria; kingdom Pseudomonadati; phylum Pseudomonadota; class Gammaproteobacteria; order Pseudomonadales; family Pseudomonadaceae; genus Pseudomonas; species Pseudomonas sp. WS 5078. The sequence continues at coordinate 24,638 of NZ_JAAQWX010000011.1, forward strand.
TTCAATACTGGTCAGGCTACGAAACGCATGGCGGGCAATACCCGACACTTTTTGACGGTAGAAAATCCCGTAAATACGCTCGATCAGGTCAATGTCAACCACCGAATAGTTGGTGCTCTGGTACTCGGTAATCAGGCGCTCACGTTCGGTGGTGTTCTGTTGATACACCAGGTCGGTAAACGCCGGAGAAAACACTTCGTTGACGAACGGGCTGTCATCGGCCGGTTTGAGGGCCGAGCCGCGCAGGATCAAATCCACCTGCGCCGACGGGAAGCAGTCATTCAAATCAATGAATGCTTCGGCGGCACTCTGGCCACCGCCAATGATCGCGATACGCATGGGCTTGCCGCTCACGCAAGGTTGCGCAGCCATGCGCTCCAGGTACTGCGAGTGATGGAAGACGCGGCTGTCACTGTTGAGTGCCTTGAATGCTTCAGGAATACGCGGTGTACCACCGGCACTGACCACCACCGAACGCGTCGTGCGCACGTGCTGCTGGCCTGACATATCGCGGGAAATCACGCGCAGCGCCTGGACCTGTTGCTGATGCAACACCGGCTCGATGGCCAACACGTCCTCGCCGTAGCGGCTTTGGGCCTCAAAGTGCGACGCCACCCAGCGCAGGTAGTCATTGAACTCCATGCGGCACGGGTAAAAGGTGCCGAGATTGATGAAATCAACCAGACGACCGTGGGCATTGAGGTAATTGACGAACGAGTACGGGCTGGTCGGGTTACGCAATGTGACCAAATCCTTGAGGAAGGAAATTTGCAGCTCACTCTGGGTGACCAGCGTATTGCCATGCCAGCGGTAGTCCGCCTGCTTGTCCAAAAACAGCACATCCAGCGGGCCTTGCACCTGCCCGCGTTCTTCCAGGGCGATGGCCAAGGCCAGATTGGAAGGCCCGAAACCAATGCCGATCAGATCATGAACGACGGCCGAAGCGATTGCCTGTGTCATTTCCAGTGTCCTCTGGATTACCCCTCAACAGGGGGGAGAAAAAGCCCATGACCCGATTGCGCTGTGGCAGCACGGCAGGTCGTCTGTTGAGTAGGAACGAGACTACAGAAATAAAATTTAGGCGTTGTCCCACTGCCGAATCCGTATCCGGCAATGCTTCATGGCGTTGACAATATGCTTTTCGACCACGCTGCGGGAGACACCGAGGCGCTCGGCAATTTCCGGATGTGACAAGCCTTCAAGCTTGCGCAGCAAGAAACTGTCGCGGCATGCCGCAGGCAATTCATTCAGCGCACGCTGCACCATTTCCAGACGCTGGCCCTGCGCCAGGGTGGCGTGAGGGGATGGGCTGTAAAAGCGCTCGTCGGTGTCCAGCGCCTCAAGTGGCTCGATCTGGCGCAAGGTGTTGCGTCGATGCCCGTCGATCACCAGGTTGAGGGCCGTGCGGTACAAAAAGGCCCGCGGCTGCTCAATCGGCTCATCGCTGGAACGCTCAAGAACGCGTACATAGGCGTCATGCACCACATCTTCGGCGGCCTGCGCATTGCCCAGTCTGGCACTCAAAAAGCTGACCAGCTCGCGGTAGTAGTTTTCCAACGTAACTCCTGACCGCAACCGGTGCGGCAACTTTCCATGAGCGCTGAAACAAGGCCGAATCAGATGGCGGCATGATGATGGCACTTAAGGGGACGTAATTTATAGTAATTCTCATATAGATTTAAAGTCCGGCTGTTGAGACGAACAGGAAATATTCAGAAATAACCTGTTCTGCCCCGCCTTAAATTCGTTGTTCAGCTCTACGTCTACTCAACAGCTCCCCGTAACTGTCAGCTCGTGACAGCGTTAGCTGTAGGGCATTTCGGCTCGACGACCTGACGACGGGCCAAATCCCATTGGCCGGAACCCTGCATGAAACGCCCCCGACAGACCCGCCACGCTGTACTGATCGCATTTTCTTCACTGCTGGTCGGTGCCTTTGTTGCCTGGCCCTTTCTGACACCCGGCCGCGAAGCGTATGACACGGTGACGGTGACGCGCGGCAACATTGAAAACAGCGTCACGGCACTTGGCACGCTGCAACCACGTCAGTACGTGGATGTCGGCGCTCAGGCGTCCGGGCAAATCCGCAAGATCCACGTCGAGGTCGGCGCCGAGGTCACGCAAGGTCAGCCGCTGGTGGAGATTGATCCGTCGACACAAACCGCAAAGCTCGACGCCAGCCGCTTCGCCATTGAAAACCTCAAGGCTCAACTGCACGAGCAGCGCGCCCTGCATGATCTGGCGCGGCAGAAATTCCAGCGCCAGCAGCGCCTCGCCCAAGGCGGCGCCACGCGCGAAGAAGACATACAAAGTGCCCAGGCAGAGGTGCGCACTACTCAGGCGCGCATCGACATGTTCCAGGCGCAGATCCGTCAGGCCCAGGCCAGCTTGCGCAGTGACGAAGCCGAATTGGGCTATACGCGCATCTTTGCGCCCATGTCCGGCACTGTCGTGGCCATCGACGCCCGCGAAGGACAAACCCTCAATGCCCAGCAGCAAACGCCGCTGATCCTGCGGATCGCCAACTTGTCGCCCATGACGGTCTGGGCCGAAGTCTCGGAAGCCGACATCGGCCACGTCAAACCGGGTATGCAGGCCTATTTCACAACATTGAGCGGCGGCAACCGGCGCTGGACCAGCACTGTGCGGCAAATCCTGCCCGTGCCGCCCAAGCCCTTGAACGAGGCCAGCCAGGGCGGCGGCAGCCCTGCCAGTTCAGGCAAAAGCGGCAGCGCAAGGGTGGTGCTGTACACCGTGCTGCTCGATGTCGACAACACCGATCAAGCGCTGATGCCCGAAATGACGACCCAAGTGTTCTTTGTCGCCGATCAGGCCCGAGATGTCCTGCTGGCGCCCATCGTGGCCCTGCAAGGCAGCAACGACGGCGATCGCCAGACAGCCCAGGTGGTGGCCAAAAACGGTGACATCGAAGCCCGCCAGATCCGCACCGGTATCAGCGACCGCTTGCGCGTACAGATCCTTGAAGGGCTCAACGAGGGCGACCACCTGCTGATCGGCCCCACCCCCGGCGACGGAGGTTAAATGACCACGCCCCTGATTGAACTGCATGCCATCCGCAAGGTGTACGGCGGCGTCGACACCCCGCAGGTGCAGGTGCTCAAAGGCATCAGCCTGTCGATCCATGCCGGCGAATTCGTGGCCATTGTCGGTGCCTCGGGTTCCGGCAAGTCGACGTTGATGAACATCCTCGGTTGCCTCGACCGCCCGACCTCCGGGCGCTACCTGTTTGCGGGCCAAGACGTGGCTGGCCTCGACACCGATGAACTGGCCTGGCTGCGCCGTGAAGCGTTCGGCTTTGTGTTTCAGGGCTATCACCTGATTCCCTCTGCCTCGGCCCAGGAAAACGTCGAAATGCCCGCCATTTATGCCGGCATACCTGCCGCCGAACGCCATGCCCGCGCGGCTGCCCTGCTGTCGCGCCTGGGCCTGGCCGAGCGCACCGGCAACCGGCCGCACCAACTGTCCGGCGGCCAGCAACAACGGGTTTCCATCGCCCGCGCCTTGATGAATGGCGGGCACATTATCCTGGCTGACGAACCCACCGGCGCACTCGACAGCCACAGTGGCGCCGACGTCATGACGCTGCTCGACGAACTGGCCAGTCAGGGCCATGTGGTGATCCTGATTACCCACGACCGGGAAGTCGCGGCACGGGCCAAACGCATCATCGAAGTGCGCGATGGCGAGGTCATCAGCGACAGCGCCCACGGTGCACAACCGCTCACGGACACCCCCAACACCCTGCAGGCCATCGACCTGCGCCAGCGCCTCAATCAAGGCAGCGAAGCCCGTGGCGCCTGGAAAGGCGAGCTGCTGGATGCCGTCCACGCGGCCTGGCGGGTGATGTGGATTAATCACTTTCGCACCGCCCTGACCTTGCTCGGTATCGTCATTGGCGTGGCGTCGGTGGTGGTGATGCTGGCCGTGGGTGAAGGCAGCAAGCGTCACGTCATGGCCGAAATGGGCGCGTTTGGCTCCAACATCATCTACCTGAGCGGCATGTCGCCGCGCCCACGGGCGCCGCTGGGGATTGTCACGCTCAATGACGTGGCCGCGCTGTCCACGCTGCCGCACGTGAAGATGATCATGCCGATCAACGGCGCCGAGATCGGTGTGCGCTATGGCAATGTCGATCACACGATGTACACGGGGGGCAACGGTATCGACTTCCCGGCCATTTTCAATTGGCCGGTGGTGCAAGGCAGTTTTTTCACCCAGGCCGACGAGGATGCCGCGGCCGCCGTGGCCGTGATCGGCAAGAAAGTGCGGGAAAAGGTACTCAAGGACGTGCCCGACCCGATCGGGCGCTACATCCTGCTGGAGAACGTACCGTTTCGCGTGGTGGGGATTCTGGCCGAAAAAGGCGCCAGCTCCGGGGATTCTGACAGTGACTCGCGCATCGTGGTGCCCTACTCCGCGGCCAGTGTGCGCCTGTTTGGCACCCACAACCCTGAGTACGTGGTGATCGCCGCGGCCGACGCGAGCAAGGTCAATCAGACCGAAAAAGCCATTGAGCAATTGATGCTCAAGTTGCACGGCGGCAATCGTGATTTCGAAATCACTAACAACGCGGCAATGATTCAGGCCGAAGCCAAAACCCGCAACACCCTGTCGTTGATGCTCGGCTCGATTGCTGCGATCTCGCTGCTGGTGGGCGGCATCGGGGTGATGAACATCATGCTGATGACGGTGCGTGAACGCACCCGTGAAATCGGCATTCGCATGGCCACCGGGGCGCGCCAACGCGACATCCTGCGCCAATTCCTCACCGAAGCCCTGATGCTCTCGGTGGTGGGCGGTGCGACCGGGGTCGGCCTGGCATTTATCGTCGGCGCCGTGTTGTCTCTGTGCGATGTCGCAGTCGCGTTCTCGTGGGTTGCCGTCCTCGGCGCCTTTGGCTGCGCACTGGTAACTGGCGTCATTTTCGGCTTTATGCCGGCCCGCAAAGCTGCCCGGCTCGACCCGGTCACGGCCCTGACCAGTGAATAAACAATTGATGAAGCCGTCCTTGAGTGTGTTCTCCGTGTGCCTGTTACTGGGCGCCTGCAGCCAGAATCCTGCAGGCGACGATAAGGCCGTGGTGCCACCGGCGACGTGGCAATCCGCAGCTGTCCGCGCCTCTCTAACCGTCAGCCAACAGTGGTGGCAACAGTTTGGCAGCCCCGAATTGAATCGCTTGATTACCCGGGCCCAAGCGGACAGCTACGACCTCGCGGCCGCCGTCGCCCGCGTGCAGCAAGCCCACGCCAGCGCCGTGATTGCCGGTGCGCCGCTGCTGCCGGAGGTCAAATTCAGCGGCAGCGGCAACCGGGAGAAACTCCTGCGCGGCAAAGGCTACAGCCAGCTGGATGCCACCGATGACAATAAAGCCGTGGACTACTTTGATGCCAACCTGACCGCCAGCTATGAAGTGGATTTCTGGGGGGGCAAAGCCGCTGCCCGGGACAGTGCCGTACAGGCGCTTCGGGCCACCGAGTTCGATCGTGCAACCGTAGAACTGACGCTGCTCAGCAGCGTCGCCAATGGTTATGTGCAGACCCTGGCCCTGGAGGAACAACTGCGTATCGCCCGCCTCAACCTCGCTAACGCTCAACGGGTGCTCAAGGTGGTGCAAACGCGCCATGACGCAGGCTCGGCCACGGGGCTGGAACTCGCCCAGCAAAAGAGCCTGGTGGCCAGCCAACAACGGCAGGTGCCGCTTGTGCAACAACAAGCCCAAGAAGCACGCATTACCTTGGCGGTGTTGCTGGGCAAACCCGTGCAACAACTGCACCTGGGGGAGACGTCTTTCGCCCGCCTGCACTGGCCAACCCTCGGCAGCGGCGTGCCCAGCGACTTACTCAGCCGACGCCCGGACATAGCCAGCGCCGAAGCCAAACTGGCGGCGGCACACGCCGACATCACGGTCGCGCGTGCTGCCATGCTGCCCAGCCTGACCTTGAGCGCCAGCCTGGGCTCGGGCGCCGACCGCTTGAGTGACGTGCTGCGCAGCCCGTTTTATAACCTTGCGGCAGGGCTGGCCGCGCCGATCTTCAACAACGGCCGCCTGAGCGCCGAACGTGACAAAGCCAGCGCCCGCCAGCAGGAACTGCTCTACACCTACCGCGCCAGCATCATCAGCGGGTTTGCCGATGTCGAAAAAGCCCTGAACAACGCTATCGGGCTGGACCGCCAACGCCAGTGGCAAGACGAAGAACTCAAGCAGGCGCAACAGGCGTTCGACATAGCCCAACACCGCTATGAAGCCGGGGCGGAAGTGTTGCTCACGGTGCTGGAAACCCAGCGCACGCTGTACCAGGCGCAAGACCTGCACGTGCAACTGCGCAGGGCGCGCTTGCAAGCCAGCATTGCCTTATACAAAGCACTCGGCGGGGGCTGGCACGCCAAGTAAGTTGTGCCGGCATTCACTTTTTTCTGAACGCTTAACTATGTATCCCCAAGGCGGGTTCATTGCGCCTTATTGTTTCGACACCCAGCGATGTGCGCGGTGTTGAAACACCCCAATCATGACGTTGCACGGCGACCCATGATCCCGCTGACATTTATCCCCCACGCGCAGCGCACATACATTTCGTACAGCACCCAGTTAAATACTCAGCACATTGCGCGCACGAGGCATGACCATGAACGCCACCCCTGATAAAAACGTTGACTTAACTACCCTGCCAAACACGCTCGCTTGCCAGCCATGGGAATTACTTATCCCGATTGAAGGAAGCGGTATTAACAGTGGTGTTTCAGCCGTTGAATTCAAAGGCAAACTCTATGCGTTCTATCTCAAATCAAACCCCGGGCAACCGACGACAATCGGTTATGCCACCTTGTCCAAAAACATTAAAAACAGACTCTTTGTAGAAAGCCTTGATGAACTCACTGCCAAGGACGTGGCTCACTTCAGACCCGCCGTTACGGTTTACGACGATCATTTATTTTGCTTTTTTACAGCCACCGACCAAACCCTGCGCTATCACGTATTTACGGGAACCGACTGGTCCGCTGTGGATACCGTGCCCTATACGTTAACTGCCGACGCACCCTCTGTCGCCACGCACGGCAACCGCTTGTATTTGGTGCTGCGCGGAACCGTGGGGAATGTGTTCTATCACAACGTGTTCGAAAACTTCAGTTGGGGCACGAACATCCCCAGCTATCACATCCTTTTCAACGACAGCCCGTCACTGTGCATGTATGAGGAAAAACCCCACGTGGCAATCAATGGCCTGGATGGACAACTGCATGTATTTGTATTCACCGACAATCAATGGCGACCTGCTTTAAGGCTTTCTCAACGCAACCTATACGGCGCGCCCGCACTGCATGCGTGGGCAAAATTCATCGTTACTGCCACGCGCAGTAGCGTCACCCACCGTTTTTTAACCGAACTTATCCACCCTCCCGCAGCCAGGCCGCAGCTGTACAAAACAGCTGGCCCTTACGTGTCGCCTCCGTGCCTGACGACCTACGACCATGATTTATATTTACTTGGACAACGGCCGTGCAATGACTTGGGTATTTCGCGGTTTAACCCTGATTAAAATCCCGGAGTGAACCGTCATTCCCGCCCCCTCTTCACGCGAACGGAAACTAACCGTTGCCGCCCCCCAACTTGCAGCCAAGCCAAAAAGACGCCCCATGAATCATTTATCCAATAACAATTCAGATGCGCCAATACACAATTCGGGTTGCCCAACCTGGGAATTGATCATGCCCATTGAAGGCACGGGTATTTCCAGCGGTGTGTCGGCCGTCGAGTTCAAAGGTAAGTTGTATGCGTTCTATACCCGCCATAAAACCCCTGACGCCGTGACGCTGGGTTATGTTGTGCTGAACAAAAACGCGGACAACGACTTAAGACTGGAAAGTATCAATGAGCTACCGGCCCCGCAAGTTGCGCATTTTCGACCGGCCGTGACGGTGTACGCGCAACACCTGTATTGTTTTTATACCGCGACCGATCAAACCATACGCTTGCTTAACTATTCAGGCGCTGAGTGGTCATCGACTGAGTCAGTGCCCAACGTATTAACGTCTGATGCACCTTCTGTCGCAAGTAATGGCGCTAGTTTGTACCTCGCCTTGCGCGGCACACGGCAACACGCGCTTTACCACAAGGTTCTGGATCACACCGGCTGGCAACCGCATGTACTTGATCCTGATATAGACACCGCAGAAAGTCCTTCACTGTGCATTTACGAGAACGTGCCTTATGTGGGAATAAGAACCCCGGCCGAGCAACAACTTATATGCCGTTTATCCAGCTACTGGCACCCCATACACCTCTCCAAACAGCGCGGCACCTATGGCGCTCCGGCACTTGCTGCACACGATAAATGCTTTTTTTCCGCGGCTCGTCTGCGCGACAGCAACCAGTGCACCATTGACAGGTTTCAACCCAAGCAGGGGATGGAGCACGTAGACAAAACTGCAGGCGCTTACTTGTCACCACCCTGCCTCACACAGTACTCGGACGATCTTTATTTGATCAGTCAGCGGCCTTGCAATGATCTCGCCATTTTAAAATTCAACCCCGACTGATACCTGATGTACCCCTCATGCCGATTGGCTGCGAGGGGCTTATATCGCCAGGTGCCGGGCATACCAGGGACGACGTGGAACCTTGCGCTGCAACGTGTCCAGCACCTGTTCATCAGCGAAAGTAATACGTAACGCCAGCTTCATGGTCTCAGGGTCCATTTCCACCGTTTTGCCCTCTGCCAGCCCCGGCGTGGTGCTGCAACCATGGGTGATGGGCCCCAGCCAGGGATCGCCCACTTCCACCCAGCGGCCCGGCGCAAACCACGGCACACCGCTGACGTCCACGCAGGTCACTTCGCCCGGGTGAAAACGCTGGTGGGCGCGGTACCAGTCTTCAAGGCGGTCATCGATCCAGCCGTGAAAGCACCAGAACACCGGATTGACGTGGGAGGAAAACGGATCACCCAAAAAGTCATTCTCGGGGGCGTACCAACGCGCGGAAAAATCGGCCGGATCACGAGCATAGGGCACAGGCGCCCCATTGGACGGGTCGCGCGGCACAGAAGCCCAGCGCATGTGCAGCCAGTCGTGCAGCCCCAGCTCAACCTCCGAACCGAACTGGCCGAGGGTCAATCTCGACAGGTAACGCGGATCGCGATACCGCGACTCCCACACCTCAAAATTACTGTGGAAGGTCTCAGGCTGTTTGATGTCGCTCAACCATTGGGTATACAGCGCGTCGCCCTCCGCCAGCCAGGTCGGTGGCAAGGCGCTGCCGTCGTGGTTGTCAAAGTAACGCGCAAACCCCGCGCGGTCGCGTTCCAGCTCCGGCTGGGGCAACGGGAGCGCGGACCACGAGGGCAAATGCTGCATCGAGCGCGCCGTGCGCAACATGTGTCGGTGCATGAAAAAGAAATCCACCCCCGAGCCATTGCGGTCCTTGCGTGGCCCCCGGGCGTCGCGCTCCTTGTTGCGCTGACCGGGCTGCCAGCCGATGCCGCGCAGGGCATTGCGCTTGGTCTCGGACAGGTCGTGCCAGGTGTCGCGTGAGGCATGCCAAAGCTGGTGAAAAAGCCGATGCTGCGGCGACACCAGCCATGCCAGCAGGGTCGGGTTCAGGCCGATACGCGCGCGGGCTTCAGGAAAGGTGCACTTGAGCGCGACAAAGTGGTTGTCCTGCTCGGGCAATGCCAGCGGGCGATCCAGACGCTGCACCCGGCCACTCAAAGTGCCACTGCCCGCATTGCCATACAGGCCCCACACTTCATCAAGGCTGAAACTCAATTCGTAATCGGGTAGCCCATGAGCAGCATCACTGCGGGTCAGGCGCCAGTGCATGCGCCGGGCTTGGGGCTCAACCAGATCGCCCAGGATGCGATAGCGCGGGGTCTGCTCGCTGTGCAACACCTGAGCCGTGTCCAGAAAACCCCGGACCCCTCGCCCCCGCGGCGCAATGTCCAGCCACACTTCGAGGTCGCCGGACGGCAAACCGTGCAGCCCGGCATCCTGGCCGCTGAACCGGATCGTCCATAGACCGCGCAACTGATCGGCCAGTTGCTGCCCGGCCGTGTCTGCCAGATCGACCGTTGCCTCGCCAGGGGTGATCGGTTCGTCCACCCGTGTCAACGCGCGATGTCCATAGAACGCTGCAGGCGCGGCAGCCCCGGTGATCGCTAAACCTGCGATGAACCCTCGTCGAGAAATCGTCATTGCCCTACCTGTCCCAGCCTGAATGCAGGCGTTATCCAAGCTAGAACGTGTGCGCATCGACGAAATTTAGGCCTCGGGCCCGGGTCACCCAGCAGGAACTCCCACGCCTGAACGAACTCAGTGATTCATGACCTGTGCTCAAGAGAGCTTTGCCTCAGGACGGGTGTTTCACCCCCACAAGGGCAGCGATACTCACCCTCATTCTTACGACCTCCAAGGAGTTATCCATGACAGTTCCAGCCTTCGGCCTCGGCACTTTTCGACTTAAAGGCCAAGTGGTGGTCGACTCGGTTAAAAATGCCCTTGAGCTGGGTTACCGCGCTGTGGACACCGCGCAGATTTACGAGAATGAAGCCGATGTCGGCCAAGCCATTGCCGAGAGTGGCGTGGCACGGGATCAGCTGTACATCACCAGCAAGATTTGGGTCGATCATTTCAGCCGCGAAACATTGGTTCCGAGCCTGAAAGAAAGCCTGAAGAAACTGCGCACCGACCACCTCGACCTGACCCTGATCCACTGGCCTTCGCCGGCTAACGAAGTGCCTGTCAGCGAATTCATGGCCGCGCTGCTGGACGCCAAGCAACAGGGGCTGACCAAAGAAATCGGTGTGTCCAACTTCACCGTCGCGCTGATGAAAGAAGCGATTGACGCAGTCGGCGCCGAGCACATTGCGACCAACCAGGTCGAACTGCACCCGTACTTGCAAAACCGTAAGGTGGCTGAATTCGCCAAGAGCCAAGGTATTCACATAACGTCCTACATGACGCTGGCCTATGGCGACGTGTTGAAAGACCCGGTCATTCAACACATTGCAGAGCGGCACAACGCCACCCCGGCGCAAGTCACGCTGGCGTGGGCCATGCAACTGGGTTATTCGGTGATTCCGTCGTCTACCAAGCGCGCCAACCTTGAGAGCAACCTCAAGGCGTGCGAGCTGACACTGACCGAAGCCGACATGCAGCACATTGCAGCGTTAGACCGTGGCCATCGTCTGACCAGCCCAGAACGCCTGGCGCCTGAATGGGACTGAACCGAAGGGCAGCAGCCTCGTGCTGGCCAGCGCTGTCAGTGAACGCCGAACCGCTGCAACTGCATCTCCCGCAACCGGCTCAAGGTGCGGCGAAACGCAAATGACAGATAGCCCTGTGTGTACAGCTGCTCCATAGGTACGTGCGCCTCGATGCACACGGGCACTTTGCGGTCGTAACACTCATCGACCAGCGCAATAAAACGCCGCACGCTGTCGTCATACTTCGACAGCTGCGGCAGCTCCCGATCCCCCGCCTCGACTTTTACCGCGCCATCCTCAGTACCGCGTGCAATCTTGCCTTCGCGTTGTTCGGCACTCAGGCAGGGGACTGCGCTGAGTACAATGACCTTGAAACGGTCACACAACACCATGAATTCGGTGGCCGCCAACGGCTGTTCGCAGAGCGCATGAAAGCTGCACCACAGCACGCTTTCACTGGCGCCCAGAACATCAAGCGAGCGATGCCCGAGCACAATCGGTTGATGGGTGCAAGCCCGCCCTTGCGTCAAGTGCTCGAACAAAGGCCCCATGACGCTGGGGTGCCCCACAGGCGTTACCCAATAACGCTGTTCGGCGATGCCCGGGTGCAGGCGATGATCCTGGGCTCCGTCCACCGAAACCACATCCATGTGCTTGAGAATCGCGGTAATCGCCGGCGTAAAGCGCTCACGGTTGAAGCCGTGGCCGTACAACTGCTCGGGCGGCTGGTTGGAAGTGCACACCAACACCACGCCTTCATCGAACATCACCTGAAACAGACGGCCGAGAATGATCGCGTCACCGATGTCATTGACGAACAGTTCGTCAAAACACAGCACCCGCACCTCTTGAGCCAGGCCTTTCGCCAATGCAGTGAGCGGGTCTGCCGTCCCGATCAACTGAAACAAACGCTGGTGCACCCACTGCATGAAGTGATGAAAATGCTGGCGTCGAGCTGGTACGCGCAGGCTCTGGAAAAACTGATCCATCAACCACGTTTTGCCACGCCCGACCGGGCCCCACAAATACACCCCTTTGACGGGGTTCACGTCCCGATTCAGTTGCTCATGGCAGCGCTGCAAGGCCTGCACCGCGCACCACTGCGCGGGGTCGTGAACAAAACCGTGTTGTGCAACGGCCTGCTCCCAGGCGCTGAGGGGGGAATCCACGTGCATGCGATGGCTGGCTCCAGAATCTGACGGGCCAGTATGCCAGCAAGGCCTCGACGACGCGCCCTTGAAAATGGGCTCGACGTCACCACATTGTTACCCATGCGGTAACACAGCCTTTTGCCATCAGGGCTTTTTCAGAAGTTTGAACGGCGTAAACTTGGCGACATGTAATACACAACCTATGCACTTTCCAACCGGTACTTCGTACGGGCTTATTGAATAATCAACGGGCGCCGTAACTTCTTCCCGCCCCATGGCAAATGAAGTCAGTCAGTGTTACCCCTTGATTACTTTAGAGGCCACATAAATGAAACAGTTAATTGCTTTACTTATGGCTGGCATGGCGACTGTTGCCATGGCCAGTGAAACAACCCAACCATCGCAACCCGAAGTTGAACATTATTCCTACGGGTCGACATTGGACATTGCCAACGTCATCAGTTTGTCGACTATTCCAAAAGTGTGTGAAGTGGTACCCGCACAGATGACGTACGAAGACCACCAAGGTCAGCGTCACACCGTCGAATACCAAGTGATGGGCGACGGCTGCAGCACCCACTAAACCCGTGCGCTGCCCCCATGGTTGCACGCACGGATGCGACCCCAAGCCCCCTCTTCGGAGGGGGCTTTTTAGTGCGCGTGGGAACCCCCCCATTGTTACCAATCCGGAAAAACTGCTTGGCGATCTTTTGACTTTAATCAATACAAGGGGGCGGTATTCTATGTACATCCCTGGACGAAACAGTGAAACAGGGCACGGTACTTCGTGTTACGCCATACCGACTTAATGACGTAACAACTTCTCCCGCCTGCACGGCAATGGAAGTCAGTGATACGTGATTGTTTTAAGGTCTTAAATAAATGAACCGTTTGATCGCACTTGCTTTGATGGGTATTTCGACACTGGCCGCTGCTGAAGATATTCAAGTGGCACAGGCCCAACCGGTGGTTGAACAGTACACCTACGCTACCGATCTGGACGTTGCCAAAGTTATCAGCGTGACGCCCACTGCCGATGTATGCGAAGTGGTTCCGGCGCAAATGACCTACGAAGACCATCAGGGTCAGCGCCACATTCTTGAGTACCGCATCATGGGTAACGGCTGTTCGAACGGCTAAGACCGGCACAACAGGGGCAAATTGCAAACCAAGCCTCCGGTATTCGGGGGCTTTTTAGGGCGCGTCAAGCGCACTGGCTTGGAGCCCGGCCCTGACGTGCAGGACCGGGCTTTAGAGGCAGTTCAGACGCTGAAGAATCAGTCTTTTTTCTCTTTGATGATTGTCCCATTGTGATCAAACGTCGTTTCGACCTCTACTTCGACACCGTCGATCTTCTTCACGCCTTCAGCTTTCCAGATACCCGTCGCCGGGTTTTCCAGTTCGATTTTCTTGATGGTGATGTAGCCATTTTTAGTCTTGAGGACTTCAATGGCTTCTTTGGAGAACGCCCAGTTTGCATCAGGCGCCGCCATCGCAGCGCCAGCGCTCAACAGAACAGCAGCAGTGATTGCAGCAGTAAGGGTTTTTTTCAACATTGTCTTAACTCCATTAATTGATGTTGCGTCTGTTACGTAGCTTGCCGCAGTAAACGTAGCAGAGAAAAAACCAGCCATGAGGGTGAAATGACATGCTTTTGACATGCCTCATGTTCTCGTTCGCTCTGGCACAGGGGTAGAATGCCCAAAACCAGGAAGAGCCAATGAGCGAAACACCCCTCACCGAAGCCCAATACGATGCCATCACCGAGGCCGCTGCCCAGTGGTGCATGCGTTTGCATGAGCCCGATTGCACAGATCAGGAACGTAAAGCTTTCACGGTGTGGCTGAACGCCGACCCCCTGCACGCGTTTGAATACGAAGCGATGCAAGATATCTGGGAGGTCAGCGAACACTTGCCCAAGCCCGAGCCTGTTGGGTCGCAGGTGATTGCCTTGGTGCAACGTCCTCGCCAGCCCGCCTGGCAAAAACTGGCCATCGCAGCGGCTATCACCTTGCTGACCGTTCCGGTCGCGGCTTACAGCGGCTGGGAATTGGGCTGGGTGCCCAACGCCTACGAGCACGTGCAGGCGGATACCACTTTGCGCACGGTGACCCTGCCGGACGGCAGTGAAATTGAGCTCAACCTGGGCACTGAACTGACCTACGCCAACTACAAAGACCAGCGCCGGGTCACGTTGAGCAAAGGTGAAGCTTTTTTTAAGGTCAGTCATGACGCCACGCACCCGTTCGTGGTTCAGGCGGCCGAGGGCCGTGTACGCGTAACGGGCACTCAGTTCAACGTCTGGATGTATGAAGATCAGGTCAAAGTGACGTTGCTGGAAGGCTCGGTGCTGGTCACCAGCAATAAAAAACTCAGTGGCGACGGGCTGCGGCTGGAACCGGGCATGCAAGCCCGCTACAAGGCTGGCGACTATGCCGCACAAATCAGCCAGACCTACGCCAACTCGCCGGATCTGGCATGGCGCAACGGCAAGCTGGTGCTGGACAACCTGACCCTGGCCGATGCCCTGCCCCTGATCAACCGCTACCTGAGTACGCCACTCGTGCTGGCAGACAGGGCCACCGGCGCCCTGCGCGTGGGCGGCGTGTTCAACACGAAAGAAATCAACAGCCTCGTGACCTCCCTGCCGAAGGTGTTACCGGTCTACCTGACCCTGAGTCAGGACGGTAAACCGGTCCTCAACGCCCTGCCCCGCGGTTAACGGCTCTGCCGGATCTGAATCAGTTGGTAGTTCGGATCAGCCTTGATCTGCGCCTCGGTGAAGGGCAAGGTTTGCCAGTGTTTTTTCGAGAACGCTTGCGTCTGATCCGCAGCGTGTGGGGACGTCGGGTCGCTTGACAGCGAGAACGCCAGTAAGCCTTGAGCCTGCGGGCCGTTTTCGTCGAAGGTCACCGTTTGCAAATAGCTGGTGCCGCTGACCACCTCTTGCTTGCCACCCTCCCCCGGCACGCTCTGCATGGCGTTATAAACCCCCAAAGTCGCCGGGCCGCCGTGGATCGGGGTGCGCTGGTCACCCACGCTGACACCTTGAATCTGGCCCCACGTCATGTCCGCACTCAACCCTGCTTCAGCCACCTGCGCGGCCGAGGCCTTGAGCGCTTCGTGTACGGCTTGGCGCACGGCCGGTTGATCGATATTCAGCCCGCGCGGCGTATGCTGCGGATCGTGCGCACTGAAGGGCACCCGCCACACATCCGGCACCTCGAGCAGGCGCGCCATGAGGTGCTCGAAATGCAGCAGGCCGATGCCGCTGTCCAGGTTCGCGTGTTGATCCCATGCCTTGAGGCTCGCACACACTGCAACCTGCGGCGCCTGGTGCTCCGTCTGGCAGACGTGAAGCAGATCAGGCATCACCTGACCGGCCAGGTACACCCGGTTATCCATCACCATCCCTTGCAGATCGGAAACACCCAGCGTTCCGGGCTGACTCAGGCGCTGCAAGGCAAAACGCGCGCGCGGCCCCAAGGGCTGCCCGTCCTGACTGATCAGCGGGGAAAACCCGCTCAAAGGCGCCTGCGGGTTGGCCATCCACGCCGAATCGTTGGAATGCTGCACGTAATCATTGCGCCGCAACTGCGGCAGTTGGCTGGCCGGGTAGATCCCGGCTTGGGCCGCGTCAGGGTCATCAGTCCAGGCGCAGGCACGGCGGCTGCCATCGAGGAGGATCATCTCCAGCCCGACTGAAGGGTCACTGCACGCCGCCAATTTGGCCTGATCGACATACGGCACCACCGACAGGTTCATGTACAGCGCCTGCCCCTTGTCATCCACGGCAAGGGTGTTAACCCACGGGATTCCTTGAAGGGTATTTACCGAGGCTTGCAGGGCATCGAGGCTGTTCGCCTGATTGATCGCATACCACTGCTGCAACACACGATCGTTGTCGAGGTTGGCGTCGCGCAGGCTAAAGGCCACGTGATCGTCCCAGTCCAGCTTGCCCGGCCATTGCACGACCGGCCCGAATACCGAGCTGTACATCACCTGTGAGTGCGGCTTGAGAGTGCCATCAGCCTGCTTGACCTCAACGCTGACGGTTTGCTCGTGCAACGGCAGAGACTTACCGTCCAGCAGGTAGCGCTTGGGGTCCTGCGGGTCGAGGGTCAGCCGGTACAGCGTGAAGTGTTTCGAGGTGTCGACGGTATGGGTCCAGGCCATGTGCTGGTTGAAACCAATATTGATCAACGGCAGGCCGGGCAAGGCGGCCCCCATCACATCGAGCTTGCCGGGGATGGTCAGCTGCATCTCATAAAAACGCATGCCGCCCACCCACGGAAAATGCGGGTTGGCCAGCAACAGAGCACGTCCGGTTTGTGAGCGCTCACTGCCGATGGCAACTGCGTTGCTGCCCCGTTCCAGGGCGAAACGCTGCATGCGCCGGTAGGCCTCGTTGAAGCCCTGCGTGTTGTCCACCAGTCGGGCGCTGGCCTGAGGTGGCGTCGCCCCCACCAATGCGTCGGCAAACTGACCCGCCCCACCCTCGACCAGCAAACGACGGGTCATCTTGACCAAATCCTGTGCCGTGAGCGGACGCACCGAAGGGTTGTCACACAGCGCCGGCAATGCGTGGCGTTCGCTGAGCTGGCGGTTGTAACCGGCCACATAGCCCTCAATCAGCTCACGTACCTCTGGGGTTTGTGCCTGCCAGAACGCGTCTACGGCCTGCGGCGTATTCAGCCATTTGAAAAAAACGTCGCTGGACAGGTTGTCACGCTGCTCCGGGGTCAGCGCATCCGGACCAAAATATTTCGAGCGTTCACCGTTTACCGTGGTCACTTCATTGGCCAGCAAGCACAGGTTGTCGTGCGCGTAGGCGTACCCGATGCCGTAACCCAGACCGCGCTCGTCGTCGGCCTTGATATGTGGCACGCCGAACGTGGTGCGGCGAATGTCAGCACTCACGTCCCGGGCGGGCGGCTGAGCCAGGGCTGAAACACTCAGCCCCAGACACAGCCCTGCAAGGCATGTTTTGCTCAATGGCCTGGAAATAATCACGCGCACTCCTGCTCTGTCGTAAGAAAGGCCCCGCAGCGCTGACATTCACGCGCAGTGACCCGGCCTGTGCCTGCACTAAAGACGAAGCCGGTGAAAAAAAATTAATCAACCCGCGCAACCTTGTGGGGACGGGGGGTTCGCGCATAGGCATCGGTCTGACGACAAATTTTCTACATCCCAATGTTCATGATTTCGGCAGCTCATTCGTCTAGTCACTTAAGAGCATTTTTTTTATTTTCCGGATCAAGCTCTGAAAAAGGAGTTTTTTGCATGCACGACTCGCACATACCAGCGGACGGTCATCCACAACGCCAATCTGCTTTTCAGCCCGACAACGGGTTGCCGGAGGCACAGGTGCAACTGCACGGCAATGAACGTATTCGTCACTTACTGAAATTTTTCGGCCTGCGCACCAGCCTGGTGCGGCTCAAGGTGATCGACGCGCTGTTGACGGCCGCCGGCAATGACCGCCGACTGGGGGTGCGCGGCATGCACAGCCATTTGCAAGCGCTGGACATTCCGCTGTCGTTTCTGAGTGTGCGCGAGGTGCTCAAGCGCTTGTGCAGCGAGGGGGTGGTGGTGCTTAACAGTGACAAGAGCTACAGCCTGCATCCACAGGCTGAAGCGGTGCTGACGGGCAAAATCGAGGCTTAAAGCTTGGTCTTGCGGCGCATGACGCCATTGATGACCACGACCACCACGGCCACACCGATGGCAATGTACTGGAACATCTTCTCGGTGATCATGCCGGCGTTTTGCATGTACGAAAGACCAAACATGATCCCCAGCACGACCAGAGAGATCAGAATCGAGTATTTCAAGCGCTGCGAAGGAGTCATTACCTGTTCCTGAATGTAAGGCGGAAAACAAAGGCCGGAATTTAACAAATATGTGCGGCTCATGGAGATGAATTGAAACAATCCTGGTCTCATCTTACAGCCGGAGAAGCGTTTTCGCTTGAGCCGACGTTCACCATGAGGATTGATCCATGTTCCGTCGTACTGCCCGCCCGCTTGCACTCTTGCTCATACTGACCCTGAGCGGGTGCGTCTTCCATCCAGATCATGGAAGGCACCATGATCATCGGCATGACCAACGCTACGATCAGCGTTATGACCAACGATATGACCAGCGCTACGATCATCGCTATAACGAGGGTCGAGCGGATTATTACCGCCGCTGAGTCGTTTGCGGGTTAACGCCTGAAACCACTGGTGGGCCTGGCGCACAGGTCCACCAGCCAGTCGACAAACACCCGCACCCGCCGTGACAGTTGCCGGTGCGGCGGGTATAGCGCCGTCAGCGCCATTCTCGGCGGCGGGCAATCCGGTAACACTTCCTGCAGGCGCCCTTCGCGCACCAGGTGCGCCACGTGGTAGTGCGGCGCCTGCACCAGCCCATAGCCCGCCACACAGGCCGCCAAATACCCTTCGTCGCTGTTGACCGCCACCTGTTTGGGCAAATTGATCAACTGCACCTCCCCGCCTTGTTGAAATTCCAGCCCGTAGCGCTTGCCTGACACCCCGCTGAAGTACTCCACCATCTGATGGCGACTCAAGTGCGCAAGGGTGCGCGGCACGCCATGGGCGTGTAAATAGTCAGGGCTGGCGCAGGTCACCTGGTCCATCTGCACCAGCGGCCTGGCCACCAGCGAATCGTCCAGCGTGAGGCCACCGCGAATCACGCAGTCCACCCCTTCGCGAATCAAATCCACCGGGCGGTCATTCAGGCCGATTTCCAGTTCGATCTGCGGGTAGCGCCCCGTGAACTCCGGCAACGCCGGAAATACCACCAACCGCCCGACCGCCGCGGGCATCTCGACCCGCAGTGTGCCTTTGGGCTGGCTGGTGCTGAACAGCCCTTCCGCCTCGTCAAGGTCAGCCAGCAGGCTGACGCAACGCTGATAGTAGGCCGCGCCATCCAGTGTCGGGCTGACCTGACGCGTGGTGCGGTGTAACAATTGCACGCCCAGGTGCGCTTCGAGTTGTTTGATCAGCACGGTCACTGAAGCGCGGGGCATTTGCAGGCTGTCAGCCGCCTTGGCAAAACCGCCCAGCTCGACGATGCGGGTAAACACCCGCATCGCATTGAATCGGTCCATATCCGCTCCCGTCGTGGCATGGATTATTCGGATTATCCGAATAGTGATAGCGTTTTTACCCGGTTTATCTTGCAGGTGTCGAGGTCAAGAATAGGCCACCCACTCAGGAGTACTTAACATGCACACCCGCTCACTCGGAAAGAATGGCCCCCAGATCAGCGCCATTGGCCTTGGCTGCATGGGCATGACTGACTTCTACACCACCGGCAGCGATACCCGGGAAGCCGTGGCCACCTTGCATCGTGCGCTGGAGTTGGGGGTCAATTTTCTGGACACCGCCGACATGTATGGCCCGCACACCAACGAAGCCCTGATCGGCCAAGCCATTCGTGGCAAACGTGACCAGGTGTTCCTGGCCAGTAAATTCGGCATCGTGCGCGACCCGGCCAACCCCAAGGGTCGGGCATTGTGCGGTCGCCCTGAGTACGTTCGGCAATCTATCGATGGCAGCCTGCAACGGTTAGGCGTCGACACCCTCGATCTGTATTACCAACACCGCATGGACCCCGAAGTGCCGATTGAAGAAACCGTCGGCGCCATGGCCGAGTTGGTCAAGGCCGGCAAGGTCCGTTATTTGGGCCTCAGTGAGGCCTCAGCGGCCACACTGGAACGCGCGCATAAGGTGCATCCCATCAGCGCCCTGCAAAGTGAATACTCACTGTGGAGCCGCGATCAGGAAGACAACGGCTGCCTTGCGGCTTGCCAGCGCCTGGGGATTACCTTTGTGCCCTACAGCCCCTTGGGACGCGGTTTTTTGACCGGCGCCCTGAAAAGCCCTGAAGACTTCGCCGCCGATGACTACCGACGCGCCAACCCGCGATTTCAGGCAGATAACTTTGCGAAAAACCTGCGACTGGTTGAACAGGTAACACAACTCGCCGCCGACAAAGGCGTCACCGCCGGGCAATTGGCGCTGGCCTGGGTCTTGGCGCAAGGCGATCACCTGATCCCGATTCCGGGCACCAAGCAACGTAAATACCTGGAAGAAAACATCGCAGCGCTTGAAATCACATTGAGCACTGACGAGCTGGACGCCCTGCAAACCATCTTCCCGTCAGAGGCCGTGGCCGGTTTGCGCTATGCCGAAGAAAACATGAAGCAGCTTAATCGTTGATTGCTGTTCACAGCTTCACGCTGGCGGGTAGCGTGAGGCTGTGACAGGTCACACGCGGGCGCTAAAAATCACGCTTGTAGAAGATGTCCAGCGAACTGGCAAAGCCGCTGGCAACTTCGACATACACCCGTTTGCTTAACTTGTAACGCAAGGCAATGGTGCTCGCCGGTTCAAACACCCCGACGCCATAACGCACACTCAAACGCTCATTGATCTTGCCACTGGCAACCACTGACGTGCTGTCGCCGCTGCCTTCGGTATCGAGTTCAAAGTCTTTGATGCCCAGATGATTGGCCAGGCCCGAAGTAATCCCCGAACTGCCCATCAAGCCCAAGCCCAGTGCGGCCTCCGCCAGCATGTTGTTGTCTTCGCCAGTGCCCGACAGCGGACGCCCCAGAATCAGGTAGGAAAGCGCCTGTTCCTGGCTCATGGCCGGTTCGGAGAAGATCTGCGTGGTTGGTTGTTCCGCGCTGCCCGTCAGGCGAATACCCGCAATCACGTCATCCGTCTGGCGAATCGCCTCGATGTCGAGATACGGCTGCGCAATTGGCCCGGCAAACAGCAAGCGCGCGCGGCGTATGGTCAGGCGCTGGCCGTAGGCTCGGTAGCGGCCGTTGTTCAGGCGCAATTCGCCGCGGGTGTCCAGGTTGTTGCCGATGTGCACCTGCCCCACCAGATCGGCGTTCAGACCGAAGCCCGAAAACGTCAACAGTTCTTGCCCGACGATGACGTCAATGTCCATGTCGACCACCATCGGTGCATCGGCCTCCGACGTTTGCTGGCCAACGATAACGGTGTCGTCAGATACCTTGACCGTTGACGGTGGCAGTTCGCGCACGGTGATTTCGCCCTTGGGCACGTTCACTTTGCCGGCGATCAGCAAGGTATTGTCGGGGTTGAGCGAAATTCTCAGGTCCGGCGCCACGTCCAGTTTGGCATAGGGTTCCACGGTCACCGGCAGGTGGCTGCCCTTGACCAGCACGTTGACGGCCATGGTTTTGCCCCACGCCACATTCCCGCTGATGCTGCCCTGTCCCAATTGGCCGCTGGTCCAGCCGCCGTTGAGCTGAGCCGTTTCGCCAACAATGTTGGCGGTCAGTTGCAGGTTCTCGACGTTGGTCGGCAGTTGCGGTCCGGAAATCTGCCCGCCACTCAGTGCTACCGTGCCGTTGATGTGCGGCGCCAGCAACCCGCCCGCGATCGTGCCCGTGCCGTTCAATTGGCCAGCGAGTGTTTCAACCATAGGTACAAACGGACGAAGCACCGACACATCCAGCCCGCTCAAGCGGAAATCGCCGGTGACCGGCTTGCTTTTGGGCAAGGGATTGATGCGCGCATTGAGCATCAGTTGCCCGAGTTTGCCGCCGTTGAAATCAAAGCGGGTTTCAACCCGGCTCGGCGTCAGGTTGCTGGTCAAACGCAAGGCTTGGTACGGGAAGTCCAGCCACTGGCCTTTGTCCTTGATGCGCAACGTGCCACCACTGGCGTCTACCACCACTTGCCCCTTAGGCCCGCTGGCTGGCAGGTCGAGGGATACATCTGCAGTGAGCTGGCCTTGCCACTGGAAGTCGTTGGGAAACCACTTGGCCAGGCTGTCGAGCGGGAACTGCTTGAGGTGCAAACGCAGTTTTGGGTCCGGCATCAAGCGCTGCTCTTCACTGCACAGGCTGGCAGGCCCTGATATCCAGCACTGGGCGCCCATGTTGATACGACCATCGGCCAGGCGCTCCAGACGCGCCGGGTTTTGCAATGCCCAGTCCTGGCCGCCTGCCTTGACGTCCCCGCTGAGCAAACGTCCACGCCAATTGTCCTTGTCCAGGCCGCCATCCAGGGCCAAGGCGAGTTGCAGCATCGGCCCTTGCAGGGCGAGTTTCAGTTGCTGGCGTTTCAGGTCCCCGCTGCCGTTGGCGGTCAGCACACCCAGTTGGGTATCGCCGCTCTTAATCCCGCTGCCTTTGAGGTCAATCCGCCCGCGCTGATTACGATCCAGTGCGGCATCCAGGGTCAGGTTTTGCAGGTGGTTGTCTGCGAACGCCAGTTGCTGGCCATTGAGTACCAGCTTGCCCTGTGGGGCCTTGAGGGTGCCGTCCACATCGACCCGGCCCTTGAGCTGACCGCGCAGGTCTGGCCACAGCTGCCCAAGACGCGGGAGGTTCAGGTCCAGTTGCGCCTTGAGTTGTTGCTGCAAACGGGCGGTGGCCTGGATGCGATTGTCCCCCAGGCGAATGTCCAGCGCACTGAGGTTCCAGTCCTCGCCCGCTCCCTGAGCCTTGGCCTGCAACACAGCCGGCAGGCCGCGCAGACGGCCCTTGAGGTCGAGGTTGGCATTCAGTTCCAGACGCTCATGCTTGAATGAACCCGTGCTGCGCAGTGGCCCCCCGAGATTGCCCGGCAGCTCGGCCACCCAATACGCAGGGTCGAGTGCGCTCAGATCAAGCGCGGTATCCCATGCCACGCCATCGGCAAACTGCACATTAACGTGGCCTTGGGCCTTGCCCTGACCGGCCACCAGTTCCAGTTGTGGCAGGTAGATTTTGCTCAGGTCACCGCTGAATGGGCTGGCCAAGCTGAACGCCCCGGCCGGGCCATCCAGGTTGGCCTTGAAATGACCCAGATAGTTGCCATCGGTGTAAGACACCTCGCCCTTAAAAGTGCGCAGGTCCACATCCGGCTTGTCGATGACGGGGTACAGGTTGTGCCAAGGAAATGCCAGCCAGTCGATCTTGGCGTCGGCCTTCACCCCTTCCTGCCAGTCGACTTGCCCCGACACTTTCACGCGCTGCTCGGGGTTCACCGTCAGGTCCAGGGCCGACACGTGGGCACCGTTCGCGTCTACCCGGCCTTTGAGCAACACGCTGACCGGCGCCTTTTCGGCAGGCAGGGTGGCGCTCCCGTCCACTGCATAACCGGCCTTGAGGTCGCCGTTGACGGTCAGTACAAGCTGGTTGACTTGCAACGTGTCCGGCAGCGCGGGGCTGGCCTTGAACGCGTCAGAAGTAATACTGACCTGCGCAGGCAAGTTCTCAGCGAGCGGTTGTAACTGACCCTTTAGCTGTGCGTTGAGATACCCACTACTGTCGACGGTCAGGTTGAGGGAGGAGCGCAAATTGCCGTCTACCTTGAGCGCCAGCGCCCAGGGCGCTTGATCAGGCGCTGGCAGGTTGATGTTGCCTTGCAGGGTCAACGGCCAGTCGCCGTTGGGCTGCAACAGCCCTGACAACTCGACATTCACGTCCTCACGGTCCACGTGCACCGAGTCGATCTGCAACCCGCTGGAAGTCCACCGGGCCGCCATCTGCAGGCCCTTGAGCTGCTCGATACCGTTGAACAGCACATTGCCGACTTTGATAACGCCCACTTCAATGGCCACCGGCAGCTTCAACTCAGGCAGGCTGATCGGGCCGCTGTTACTGTCTTCACTGGGGGGAAACTGCAGGCTGACACGGTCGGCCTGCAACTGATCGATGCACAAGGTCATGCGTGTCAGGCAAGACGGCGACCAGGCAAAGATTGGCCGGTCTACTTCAACCCGACTCGTGCCCTGCTCCCAGAGCACATGATCGGCGCTCCACTGCCCTCCCAATCGCCCGGCAAAGTTGTCGACTTGCAAACCTGGCACCATGCCCAACACCCAGCGACTGCCCGCTTGAGTCCCGAGCACCAGCCCCAGCGCCAACACCAGCATCAACACAAGGCCAAGCAACACCAGACCCGCTATTTTCACACCACGAATCACAGTTCTGGCCCCATGGAAAAGTGCAAACGAACGCCGCCGTCATCCTCCAGCGCGTGGGCCAGGTCGAGGCGGATCGGACCGACCGGCGAGACCCAGCGGATCCCCACCCCGACCCCAGTTTTCAGGCTGGGAAAATCAAGATTGTTGAACGCGTTACCTTTGTCGACAAAGGTTGCCCAGCGCCACTTATCTGCGAACTGATATTGGTATTCGACGCTGCCGGCAACCATATAGCGACCACCGATTCGGTCACCTTCTGAGTTTTTCGGTGACAGGCTCTGGTAGTCATACCCGCGCACGCTCTGGTCACCACCGGCGAAGAAACGCAGCGATGGCGGCACTGATTTGTAGCCGTTGGTGGCGCTGCCGCCGAACTGAACCCGGCCGAGGAAACGGTGTTTTTCCCACAGGGTTGTCAGGGCCTTGAATTGCGCGTTGCCGTGCAACAAGTTGGTGTCCGACATCAGCCCTTCCTTCGCCACCTGCGCATCCAGCGACACGCTGTATCCGTGGGTCGGGTCGATGCGGTTGTCGCTGCGCAACACGGCATAGCTGACGCCCGGCATCAACAGGGTGCTGAGCCCCGAGTCATCGCCCAACCGGTACTCTTCGTGCTGCCAGCGCAACGACACAATGCGTGTCCAACCGTTGTCCAGCTTGCTGTGCCACTCCGGGCCTACAGTCAGCAATTTACTTAACGTGTCGGTGTTGGCGATTTCTTCGTACTGATACCCGGCCGCAAAACGCAATTTGTCTGTCAACGGTGGGTCGAGCGGAATGTCATACCAGGCGCCAACGTTTTGCTTGGGTTGTGAAATTTCGGACTCAAAACCGTAACTGTCCCCACGGGCATTGTCCCAATGACGCGTCCAGCTGGCCTTACCTCGCGGTCCGGTGTCGGTCGAGTAGCCCAGGCCCAAGGTCATGGTGCGTGGTTTGCGGGTATGCAGGTCAACGTCAACCGGGATGACCTGCCCCACCGCCGTACTGGGTGCGGCATCTACCCGCACCACTTCAAAATAGCCGCTCGATTGCAGGTTCTGGTTGAGTTGGTTGACCAGTTCTGAATCGTAGGGCGTGTCCGGCGTGAAAGGCACCATGCGCTGCAACAGCACTTCATCAAACGGGGTATCACCGGCAAAACTGACGCGGCCGAGCCGATAACGCGGCCCACTTTCGTAAACAAGGTTGATGTCCGCGTAGCCCCCCTTGGGGTCGACTAGCACCTCGTGGCGGGTAAATTTGCCGTCGAAAAAACCGTAGCGCAGCGCCCGGTTCTGAATCATTTGCTTGGCGCTTTCATAATTGCCCTGGTTAAGCACGGCCCCGGGTTTGAGGTCGTCGCTGGCAGGAATCTGAAAGGCCTTGAGCGAAGCGGCCGCGCCTTCGACGCGCACATTGACGTTGCGCAGATGCACCGGCTCGCCAGGATCAATGCTCAACACCAGACGCGGCGGATTGCCGGATTGGACTTCACTTTCAATGGTGGGGTTGTAGTACCCCAAGGCTTGCGATGCTTTAAGGGCCTGCTCTTGCGCGCCGCGCTTGAAGCGTAGCAAAGCCGCCTCGTCGCGATCGCCGAGGCTGCCTATGTAGCCTTCCACATTGGCCTTGAGGGCGTTATTGGCGGGCTTGACCCTGACCACCAGCTCGCTTTGCGCAAAGGCTGCAAAGCTGCTGAGCAGCAGGACCACACCGCTGGTAAATCTTCCTGGAAACGTCATAGGCGCGGATGCTAACACGGGCAAGGAGCGTCATAGAGCACACCTGAGGACTGAAGTTCGCCCTTAAGACGTTGCCGTATGTAACACCTGCGGATTGGCGTGAAAAAAAACGTGCTCGCGCACGGGCCCGATCGCAACTTCTCCAATTTCCACGTAACCCTGCTTTTTATAAAACGCCAGGTAACGCGGATTGCCCGTATCCAGCACCACCCCTTCGGAATGTTCGTCTTCAGCGCACCAGTTATGCACCGCTTCGAGCAACTGTTCACCATAATGCTGGCCCTGAAATTCAGGGTGAATACCCAGCAGCGGCAACATGTGCACGGCATCGCCCGGTACACAGGCCAGCACGGCCTGATGGTATTCCAAGTAACGCCGGGTACAACGCAAGCCGGTACTGAGCACCATGCGCAACTGCCATGCCCAGCTTTCAGTGATGTCCAGACGCCGCATCGGCGGCGCGATCAGGGCCACCCCAACCAGCCGATCATTGACCAGCAGGCCCAGCCCGGGGCGGTCTTGCAAAAAATGCTGTTTGACCAATTCACGCACCGTCGCCCTGACCCGCTGTTCGTAACCTGGACGGTCTGCATCGAACAAAAAGCGGAAAGTCGGTTCATGCCGATAAGCCTGATACAGCAACGACCGCGCCTCGCGCGAGTAACCGCCATCGAGCAGCTGGATCTGGCCTGTAGCAATCGACGTTTGCGTCATGACGTTTTATCTCCCTGGCGGCGCTTGGATGGCGGCGCTTCTAGTGAGTACGAGCCCCCGACCGCCACAACAGTTCCATCGTGGCGCATGCGAACTACGTTAGCAGTGCATTTGCCCTACTGCACGCTGGCCGCTGAGGCGTCAGTCCGCTAGCATCGCGGTTTTTGCTCAGGACTGCCCGCCCATGAAAATTGTGTCATTCAACATCAACGGCCTGCGCGCTCGGCCTCATCAGCTGGCAGCGCTGATCGAAAAGCATCAGCCGGACGTCATCGGCCTCCAAGAAACCAAAGTCAGCGACGAGCAATTCCCGTTTGCCGACATCGAAGCACTGGGCTATCACGTGCATTTTCATGGTCAAAAAGGCCATTACGGCGTCGCCCTGCTGTCGCGTCAGGCGCCGTTGAGCATTCACAAAGGCTTTGCCTCGGATGAAGAAGATGCCCAGCGACGGTTCATCTGGGGCGAATTCGCCGATGAACATGGCCAGCCAGTCACCATCATGAATGGCTATTTCCCACAAGGTGAAAGCCGCGATCACCCGACCAAGTTCCCTGCCAAACAACGCTTTTACAGCGATTTGCAGCAGTTGCTAGAAAGCCGGTTCAGCAACGAGCAACCGCTGGTGGTGATGGGCGACATCAACATCTCACCGCAGGATTGCGACATCGGTATCGGCGAGGTCAACGCCAAGCGCTGGCTGAAAACTGGCAAGTGCAGCTTCCTGCCGGAAGAGCGCGAGTGGATGGAACGCCTCAAGGGCTGGGGCCTGGTGGACAGCTTCCGTTACCTGCACCCGGACGTTACCGACCGCTTCAGCTGGTTCGACTACCGCAGCCGTGGCTTCGAAGACGAGCCCAAACGTGGCCTGCGCATCGATGTGATTCTGGCCTCCCAAGGGCTGGTGCCGCGCATCAAGGATGCGGGCGTCGACTACGACCTGCGCGCCATGGAAAAACCGTCTGACCATGCGCCGATCTGGCTGGAACTGAGCTGAACCCTCCCACCCGCTGCGCAGTCGGGTGTCATCGCGCTGCAACGTAGTTGTCTTAAATTACCGGCACTTTCATGGCCCCTGGAAGGTGCCGGAACATGCTGCGTTTCACGTCATTAATCTTGCTCTGGGGGGTGACCGCCCTGGCCTGCGCCGCGCCTGATGCCGACCTGCGGATTCAAGGTTCCAACACCATTGGCGCCAACCTCGGCCCGGCGCTGGTCGCCGCCATGCTGGCCGAACACGGTTTACGCGATATTCATCGCGTGGCGGCGGCGCCCCCCAACGAACACACAATCATTGGCACTGACGCCCAAGGCCATGAGGTGCGTGTGGACGTGGCGGCCCATGGCTCCGGGACCGGATTCGCCGCACTCAAGGCCGGTCAAGCCGATGTTGTGGCGTCCTCACGCCCGATCAAAGATCGCGAGCTGGTGGAACTGGAACGCCTGGGTGACCTGAAAAGCCAGGCGGCCGAACACGTGATTGCGATTGATGGCCTGGCAATCATCCTCCACCCGCACAATCCCCTCACTGCCTTGAGCACCGAACAACTGGCGCAGGTGTTCAGCGGCCAGATCAAAACGTGGGAAGCGTTAGGCGGCAGCGGTGGGGGTATTCATCTGTATGCGCGTGACGATCAGTCCGGCACATGGGAAACCTTCAAGGAGTTGGTGCTCACTCGCGGCGCTCACGTGTTAAGCCCGACCGCCCAGCGTTTCGAGTCCAGCGAACAATTGTCCGATGCCGTCAGCCAGGACCCGCAAGCCATCGGGTTTATCGGTTTACCCTACGTGCGCGCGGCCAAAGCAGTGGCCATCGTTGACGGCGAATCACAACCGATGTTGCCGCTGGACAGCCTGATCGCGAGCGAGGATTACCCGTTGTCACGTCGATTGTTCTTTTACCTGCCGCCCGGCGCGAGCAATCCCTGGGCCAAAGCTCTGATTGCTTTCACCCAGAGTGCAAAAGGCCAGGCCGTGGTCGCGCATAACGGTTTTGTAGCTCAAAGCGTCGTGGCAGGCCACGTGGCTGCGGGACCGCACATGCCGGCCGATTACCGGAAACTGACGCAACAGGCTCAGCGGTTGTCCGTGAATTTTCGATTTGAAGAAGGCAGCGCCTCACTGGACAACAAGGCACGTCAGGATATGTTGCGTGTAGTGGACTATTTGCGTGCCCACGCCAAGCTCGACAAACAGGTGACGCTGGTGGGCTTTGGCGACGAGAAAGACGACCCCGAGCGTGCGCAGTTGCTGTCAAAGTTGCGGGCAATGGCCGTGCGCCGCGAGTTGCTGAAGAGCGGGGTCATCCTGCGCGAAATACGCGGTTACGGCGCGCAAATGCCGGTGGCAGCCAACACAGAAGATGAAGGCCGCCTGAAAAATCGCCGGGTGGAGGTGTGGGTGTACTGAATGTACGCCCCACCGCAGACGCGCAACGCCACTTCCCACATAACAGGTAAAGAATCTGACTCAACCTGATAGCTTGGCGTACTTGTCCAACTCAAACTTGCCCACAGCGGCGCGGTGCACTTCATCGGGTCCATCGGCCAGGCGCAGGGTGCGCTGCATCGCATACATGTAGGCCAGCGGAAAATCCCCTGAGACCCCGGCACCGCCATGCATCTGAATTGCCCGATCAATGACCCGCAGCGCCACATTCGGTGCGATCACTTTGATCTGCGCGATCTCGCTTTTCGCCACCTTGTTGCCCACGGTGTCCATCATGTACGCCGCTTTGAGGGTCAACAGGCGTGCCATGTCGATCTCCATCCGTGACTCGGCGATTTTGTCGATGTTGCCGCCCAAGCGTGCCAGCGGCTTGCCAAAAGCGGTGCGTTTCAGCGAGCGTTTGCACATCAATTCCAGTGCCCGCTCGGCCATGCCGATCGAGCGCATGCAGTGGTGAATCCGCCCCGGCCCCAGTCGGCCCTGGGCAATTTCAAAGCCCCGGCCTTCACCCAGCAATACGTTGTCATAAGGCACGCGCACGTTGTCGAACTGCACTTCAGCGTGCCCGTGGGGCGCATCGTCGTAACCGAAAACAGGCAACGGGCGCACAATCTGTACACCGGGCGTGTCGACGGGTACGAGGATCATCGAATGCTGCTGATGGCGCGGGTTCTGCGGGTTGCTCAGGCCCATGAAAATCATGATTTTGCAGCGCGGGTCACAGGCACCGGACGTCCACCATTTGCGGCCGTTGATGACCCATTCATCGCCATCACGTTCGGCGCGAGCCTGCATATTGGTCGCGTCCGACGACGCCACGTCCGGCTCGGTCATGGCAAACGCCGAACGGATTTCCCCGCGTAGTAACGGCTCGAGCCATTGTGCTTTCTGCGCCTCAGTGGCGTAACGCACCAACACTTCCATGTTGCCGGTGTCCGGCGCGGAGCAGTTGAACGGCTCAGGCCCGAGCATCGAGCGCCCCATGATTTCAGCCAGCGGTGCGTACTCAAGGTTGGTCAGCCCTGCGCCGCGTTCTGACTGGGGCAGAAACAAATTCCATAACCCTTCGGCTTTGGCCTTGAGCTTGAGGGTTTCCATGATGGCTGTTGGCTGCCAGCGATCACCTTGCGCCACCTGTTGATCAAAGATCGCTTCCGCCGGGTACACATGAGCGTCCATAAAGGCCGTGACCCGCTCACGCAGCGCCTGAACGTTGGGGGAATAAGCGAAATCCATGGGTGGCTACCTTCTACCGGGAATGTGGGAACGTGTTACCCGATGCTAGTCCAGCCGCCTATCATTTACCCTGTCTATTTGCAGCGTGTATTACCATTCATAAGCAATATATGATTCGCCGCCAACCTCCCTTCGATAACACGAGTTGCGTGCCATGAACCTGAACAAGGTCGATCTCAATCTGTTTGTCGTGTTCGATGCCATCTATACCGAAGCCAACCTGACACGCGCCGGGCAGATCATCGGCATCACTCAGCCAGCAGTGTCCAATGCGCTGGCCCGCCTGCGCGAAAGCTTCAACGACCCGCTGTTTGTACGTACCGCCCAAGGCATGGTGCCGACCCCGATGGCGCAAAACATCATCAGCCCGGTGCGCAGTGCACTGGCCTTGCTGCGCGTATCGGTACAAGAGAGCCGCACCTTCAACCCATTGCAGGCCAACAAAACCTTTCGCATCAGCATGACCGACCTGACAGAAGCCGTGGTCTTGCCGCCGTTGTTTCAGCGTTTGCGCAAGCAGGCTCCATCGGTGGTGGTTGAAAGTTTTTTGTCCCATCGTCGTGAGACCACCAGCGATCTGGCGGCAGGACGCCTGGATTTCGCCATTGATGCGCCGCTTAACACCGACCCGCAAGTGCGCCACGTCAAGCTGATGGAAGACCGCTACGTGTGCGCAATGCGCCCTGCCCATCCGTTGGCAGGCCAGCCGTCTGTTTCACTCGATGAGTATTTGGGGCTGACGCACATTCACATATCGACGCGCCGTAACGGCCTTGGCCAGGTTGACCTGGCACTGGGCAAAATGGGCCTGCAACGCAAGATCACCCTGCGCTCGCAGCATTACCTGATGGCCTCCAACGTGTTGCAACACACCGACATGGTGATGACTGTGCCCGAACGCTTTGCACGCCGTCATGCGCTGCATTTTGTAGCGCTGCCGCTCAACGAACTGCCAAGCGTGGAAACCCATTTGTATTGGCACGAAAGTACCGAGCAAGACCCGGCCAACCGCTGGATGCGTGAACTGTTGATCGAGCTGTGCGAACAACAAGTGGCGCAAGAAACTAAAAACCGGGCTCAGCCCCTGCTTGACGTAAACGTCAACCTGCCAGTAGCTTAATCCCACCCACCTTTCAGAGCCCACCCATGAGCAGCCCGACGTACAGTATTTCCGACCTTGCCCGCGAGCTGGACATCACTACCCGTGCGATCCGCTTTTATGAGGAGCAAGGGTTGCTTGCTCCTGAACGCCGAGGTCAGGAGCGGGTGTACTCCGCCCGCGACAAGGTCAGTCTGAAGCTGATTCTGCGCGGCAAGCGCATCGGCTTTTCATTGGCCGAGTGCCGCGAGTTGATTGAGCTGTATGACCCCAGCAGCGGCAATCAGAAACAACTGACCAGCATGCTGGCCAAAATCACAGAACGCCGCCAGCAATTGGAGCAACAACTGCTGGACATTCAGCAGATGCAACTGGAGCTGGACACCGCTGAAGAGCGCTGCACGCACGCACTGGAACAAACCATAAAAAGCCAGACAGCCTGACCCTGCCGTCGCGGCAGGTACGCGACAGCAGCCACTTCCACTCACACCCGGTGACCCCATGACATTACCCGCCCATGTGCGCCTGATTGAAGTCGGCCCCCGCGACGGCCTGCAAAACGAAGCCCGCCCTATCAGCGTGGCCGACAAGGTGCAGTTGGTTGACGCCCTGACCGATGCCGGCCTCGGTTACATCGAAGTGGGCAGTTTCGTTTCGCCCAAATGGGTGCCGCAAATGGCCGGCTCGGCCGAGGTCTTCACCCACATCCAGCGCAAACCAGGCGTGGTGTACGGCGCGCTGACGCCCAATATGCGCGGCTTTGAAGACGCAGTGGCGGCCGGGGTCAAAGAAGTCGCGGTATTTGCCGCCGCGTCTGAAGCCTTCTCGCAACGCAACATCAACTGCTCGATCAGTGAAAGCCTGGCGCGTTTCGTGCCGCTGATCGACGCCGCACACCGTCACGGCATCACGGTGCGCGGCTATGTGTCCTGTGTGCTCGGTTGTCCCTACGAAGGGGACGTTGCGCCGCAACAGGTGGCGGCCGTGGCCAAGGAGCTCTATGCCATGGGCTGTTACGAGGTATCGCTTGGCGACACCATCGGCACCGGCACCCCCACCGCAACCCGCACGTTGATTGAAGCCGTGAGTGCCTCTGTGCCCCGCGAAAAACTGGCCGGCCATTTCCATGACACTTACGGCCAGGCGCTGGTCAATATTTACGCCAGCCTGCAGGAAGGCATTGCCGTGTTCGACAGCTCCATTGCGGGGCTGGGTGGCTGTCCTTACGCCAAGGGCGCCAGCGGCAATGTGGCCACCGAGGACGTGCTGTACATGCTCAACGGCATGGGCATCGAAACCGGTATCGACATGGACAAACTGTTGCTCGCCGGTGAACACATCAGCCGGGTTGTGGGCCGGGTAACCGGTTCACGCGTTGCCCGCGCCCGACAGGGCTAAAAAGTGTGCCACAGTGTTACCGGGCGGTAACCCACACGAGTAACAAGGAAACAAACCGACCCCACGCAAGGTCGGTTTTTTTATGCATTAAAAACCAAGTCATTGATTTATATAGATTTTTAAAAGTTGGCACGGCTTCTGCTATCTCTATGGCATAACAAGAATAAAAACCGCAGCAACATAATAAAAACAATACGAAACGACTCTGGCATAACAAAAACAACACGGCAGAGACGCAGCTAACTGATTTTTTTGGAGAAGGTTTACTTTTCCGAGGAGCCAAAAGCCACCTCGCAACCGGGCAGAGAACAATAAAACTACCTTCAGGTAGCACCCGTTCAGGTTGGATCACAGGTTTCAATGCCGGTGATAAAAGTGGATCAGCGCTCAAAAAAATACGTTTGCTCTTGATCCCGGATGGGGATCGCCAAAACAGCAGTGAAGGGCCACGGTTACAAAAACAACAACAGACCGCCCCTCAATAATAAAAAGAGCAGGCAACAACACATTAAAGGGGAGCTTCGGCTCCCCTTTGTGTTGCTCAGGATTTGTCTTGCGCCTGCTTCCCAAGCTCCTGAATGCTGACTTCACGCATTTTGAATTTCTGGATTTTGCCGGTCACGGTCATCGGGAACGTGTCGACAAACTTGAAGTAACGCGGGGTTTTGAAGTGCGCAATACGGTCCTTGCACCAAGTCTGCAACTCCAGTTCGTTGGCGCTGTGGCCGGGGTGAAATTTGATCCATGCGACGATTTCTTCACCGTACTTCTCATCTGGAATGCCCACAATCTGCACATCCGCCACCGCCGGGTGGGTGAAGAAAAATTCTTCCAGCTCACGCGGGTAAATGTTTTCGCCGCCGCGAATAATCATGTCTTTGTTACGCCCCACGATGCGCACATACCCCTGCTCGTCCATTTGCGCCAGATCCCCAGTGTGCATCCAGCCTTCGCTGTCGATAGCGTCCCGCGTGGCGGGCGGGTTGTTCCAGTAGCCGAGCATCACGCTGTAGCCGCGTGTGCACAGCTCACCGATCTCACCTCGTGCAACGATCTGTCCTTGAGCGTCAATTAGCTTGTTCTCCAGGTGCGGTTGAGTGCGCCCGACAGTGGTCACGCGCAATTCCAGCTCGTCTGCAGGACCGGTCTGAATGGATACAGGGCTGGTTTCAGTCATGCCATAAGCAATTTGTACCTCGCTCATGTGCATGTCGCTAATGACGCGGCGCATCACTTCAATCGGGCAGGTGGCGCCCGCCATAATGCCTGTGCGCAAGCTCGACAGGTCAAAACCGGCACGCTGCGGGTGATCAAGCAGGGCAATAAACATGGTGGGCACCCCGTAAAGCCCGGTCGCACGTTCATGCGCGATGGCCTGCAGGGTCAGGCCGGGATCAAACGCTTCGCTGGGGTAAATCATCGTGGTGCCGTGGGTGATGCACCCCAGGTTGCCCATGACCATGCCAAAGCAGTGGTACAGCGGCACCGGGATCACCAGCCGGTCATTGGCCGTCAGCCCGAGGCTTTCGCCTACCATAAAACCGTTGTTGAGAATGTTTCGATGGCTGAGGGTCGCGCCCTTGGGAAAGCCCGTGGTGCCTGAGGTGTATTGAATATTCACTGGCTGCTCGGGCATCACCGTAGCCTTGCGCGCCTGCAATTGTTCAAGCTTGACACCTGCCCCCAGCGTGGCCAGTTGCGCCCAAGGCAAAAAGCCGGGCGCCGGGGCTGCGGCGAGGCTGATTACCCCCCGCAAATCCGGCAGGTTCGCACTGCATAGGTGGCCAGGCGAGTGCGCACTCAGCTCCGGTACCAACGCCTCAATCATTGCGTGGTAGTCCGAGGTTTTGAACGCCCCTGCGCACACCAGCCACTGACATGCCGATTGCTTGAGCACGTAGTCCAGTTCTGAAAGTCGATACGCCGGGTTGATGTTGACCAGAATCACGCCGATCTGGGCGCTGGCAAATTGGCAGATAAACCACTCAAGGCAATTGGGCGCCCATATCCCCAGCCGATCCCCGGCTTGCAGGCCCAGCGCCATGAAGCCACGGGCATGCAAGTCGACGGCACGGGACAATTGCGCCCAGCTCAGGCGCTGGTCTTGATGGCGCACAATCAGCGCCTCGCGCTCGGGGTAACACGTGGCCGTGCGATCGAACGCCTGGCCGATGGTCAATGCCAGCAGGGCTTTGTCCTGTGCCCCGCGGCTATAACTGGGAACGGATTGCGACGTCATGACAACTCCTCTTGTGATTGTTGTTGGGAGTATGGGAAAGCGCACGCACGCGCCCTCTTCATCAGAAGAATAGCAATCACTCTGGCTCAAGTTGACGTTAACGTAAAGGTCATTGACAGGCTCAGGTGCCAAGTTTACGTTTACGTAAAGCTTCTCCCGGGGCGACGCCGTCGCCGCCTCTTACAAGAACAATGAACAAGGTGCCCCATGAGCTACCCGACTTTGAACTTCGCCCTGGGCGAAACCATCGACATGCTGCGCGAACAGGTCCAGTCATTCGTCGCCGCTGAACTGGCGCCCCGTGCAGCGCAAATCGACAAGGACAACCTGTTCCCGGCGGACATGTGGCGCAAGTTTGGCGACATGGGACTGCTCGGCATCACGGTCCCGGAAGAATACGGCGGCACCGGCCTCAGCTACTTGGCCCATGTGGTGGCGATGGAAGAAATCAGCCGTGGCTCGGCGTCGGTTGCGCTGTCCTACGGCGCACATTCAAACCTGTGCGTGAACCAGATCAACCGCAACGGCAGCCACGCTCAAAAACTTCGCTACCTGCCCAAACTGATCAGCGGTGAACACATCGGCGCGCTCGCCATGAGCGAACCCAACGCCGGTTCTGACGTGGTTTCGATGAAATTGCGCGCCGACAAGCACGGCGACCATTACGTGCTCAACGGCAGCAAAACCTGGATCACCAACGGCCCCGACGCCGACACTTACGTGATCTACGCCAAGACTGACATCGAAAAGAAGGCCCACGGCATCAGTGCCTTTATCGTCGAGCGCGACTGGAAAGGCTTCAGCCGCAGCAAACATTTTGACAAGTTGGGCATGCGCGGCTCCAACACCGGCGAGCTGTTTTTCGACAACGTCGAGGTGCCTGAAGAAAACCTGCTGGGCCCTCTGAACGCCGGGGTCAAGGTGTTGATGAGCGGCCTCGATTACGAGCGCGTCGTACTGTCGGGCGGGCCGACCGGCATCATGCAAGCGTGCATGGACTTGGTAGTGCCCTACATCCATGACCGCAAACAGTTCGGCCAAAGCATCGGCGAGTTTCAGCTGATCCAGGGCAAAGTGGCTGACATGTATACCCAGCTCAATGCCAGCCGTGCCTACCTGTATGCGGTTGCGGCCGCCTGCGAGCGTGGCGAAACCACCCGCAAGGACGCCGCCGGGGTGATTTTGTACAGCGCCGAGCGCGCTACGCAAATGGCGCTCGATGCCATCCAGATCCTCGGCGGTAATGGCTACATCAATGAATTCCCGGCCGGACGTCTGCTGCGCGACGCGAAGTTGTACGAAATCGGAGCGGGCACCAGCGAGATCCGCCGGATGCTGATTGGCCGCGAACTCTTTAACGAAACCCGCTAAGGAGTGGCCCATGTCTATCTTGCACAGCACCATCAATCCGCGTTCCCCGGAGTTCGCCGCCAATCGCGAGGCCATGCTCAAACAAGTGGACGCCCTGCACAGTTTGCTCGCCCATGTGCAACAGGGTGGCGGCGCCCGCGCTCAGGAGCGGCACACCGCCCGAGGCAAGCTGCTGCCGCGCGAGCGCATCGACAGGCTGCTCGACACGGGCTCGCCTTTCCTCGAACTGAGTCAGCTGGCGGCGTACGAGGTGTACGGCGAAGACGTTCCGGCAGCCGGCATTATCGCCGGGATCGGTCGAGTTGAAGGTGTGGAATGCATGATTGTGGCCAACGACGCTACGGTCAAAGGCGGTTCGTACTACCCGCTGACGGTCAAAAAGCACCTTCGGGCACAGACCATTGCCGAGCAAAACCGGCTGCCCTGCATTTACCTGGTGGATTCGGGCGGCGCCAACTTGCCGCGTCAGGATGAAGTGTTCCCGGACCGCGAGCACTTTGGGCGCATCTTCTTCAATCAGGCCAACATGAGCGCCGCGGGGATTCCGCAAATCGCCGTGGTCATGGGCTCGTGCACAGCGGGCGGCGCCTACGTGCCCGCGATGGCGGACGAAGCCATCATGGTGCGCCAGCAAGCCACCATTTTTCTCGCCGGGCCGCCGCTGGTCAAAGCGGCGACCGGAGAAGTGGTCAGCGCCGAGGACTTGGGCGGCGCCGATGTGCACTGCAAGATCTCCGGGGTGGCCGACCACTACGCTGAGAGCGACGAGCATGCACTGGCGCTGGCCCGGCGCAGCGTTGCCAACCTCAATTGGCGAAAGCTGGGTCAAGTGACCCGGCGGACGCCGGTGCCACCGCTGTATGCCAGCGACGAGCTGTACGGCATCGTCCCGGCCGAGGCCAAGCAGCCGTTTGATGTGAGAGACGTGATTGCCCGGCTGGTGGACGGCTCGGTATTCGATGAGTTCAAAGCACTGTTCGGGACCACGCTGGTGTGCGGGTTTGCCCATTTGCAGGGGTATCCGGTGGCGATTCTGGCCAACAACGGCATTTTATTTGCCGAGGCGGCGCAAAAAGGCGCGCATTTTATTGAGCTGGCCTGTCAGCGCGGGATCCCGTTGGTGTTCCTGCAAAACATCACCGGTTTTATGGTCGGGCAAAAATACGAAGCTGGCGGGATCGCCAAGCATGGCGCCAAGCTGGTTACCGCCGTGGCGTGCGCCAAGGTGCCGAAATTCACAGTGATCATCGGTGGCAGTTTTGGCGCGGGCAACTACGGGATGTGCGGACGGGCCTATGACCCGCGCTTTTTGTGGATGTGGCCCAACGCCCGCATCGGCGTGATGGGAGCGGAACAGGCCGCTGGCGTGCTGGTGCAGGTCAAACGCGAACAGGCGCAACGTACCGGCGATGCCTTTAGCCCTCAGGACGAGGCCGATATCAAGCAGCCGATCCTCGACCAGTACGAACATCAGGGCCACCCCTACTACTCCAGCGCCCGGCTGTGGGATGACGGCGTGATCGACCCGGCACAAACCCGTGACCTGCTGGCACTGGGGTTGTCGGCAGCCTTGAGCGCGCCCATCGACACGACGCGCTTTGGCGTGTTCCGCATGTAACCCGCTACCGGGGCAGGCCTCTGTCGGCGCGAGACCTTGAACCCGCCGCGCCGCTGCCTGCACCCCATGCGCACTCATCTACACGTACAGCCATCCAAGGACTGACGGACATGATCGATTTCAACACCCTTGAACTGCACACCGACCCCCGGGGTTTCGCCACCCTGTGGTTGAGTCGCGAAGCGAAAAACAATGCCTTCAATGCCGAGATGATCCGCGAGCTGATCCTCGCGCTGGACGCCGTGCAAAGCGATGCCAGCCTGCGGTTTCTCGTACTGCGCGGACGCGGCAAACATTTTAGCGCCGGGGC
This sequence comes from Pseudomonas sp. WS 5078, assembly GCF_012985745.1. Taxonomy (NCBI): domain Bacteria; kingdom Pseudomonadati; phylum Pseudomonadota; class Gammaproteobacteria; order Pseudomonadales; family Pseudomonadaceae; genus Pseudomonas; species Pseudomonas sp. WS 5078. The sequence goes on from NZ_JAAQWX010000011.1 coordinate 63,126, forward strand.
CGACCTGGCCTGGATGCAGCAGTCGGCCGAACTGGATTACAACACCAACCTCGACGACGCCCGGCATTTGGCTGAACTGATGTACAACCTGGCCAAGCTGAAAATGCCAACACTGGCCGTGGTGCAAGGCGCGGCCTACGGCGGCGCGCTGGGCCTGATAAGCGCCTGCGACATGGCCATCGGCACGGATGACGCGCAGTTCTGCCTGTCGGAAGTCCGCATTGGCATCGCGCCTGCGGTCATCAGTCCGTTTGTGGTGCAAGCCATTGGCGAACGCGCCGCGCGCCGCTATGCACTGACCGCCGAACGCTTCAGTGGCGAACGCGCCCGTGAGTTGGGGTTGCTGTCCGAAAGCTACCCGGCGTGCGAACTCGATCAGCAGGTCGCTCGCTGGATCGACACGCTGCTGCTCAACAGTCCATTCGCGATGCGTGCCTGCAAAGACCTGCTACGCGAAGTCAGCCATGGCGCACCGACGCCAGCCATTCGCCGCTACTGTGAAAACGCTATTGCGCGCATTCGGGTCAGCCCCGAAGGCCAGGAAGGTCTGCGGGCGTTTCTGCAAAAGCGCGCGCCCAGTTGGCAGATCGACTCACCCCAACAGGAGCCGCGCCCATGAGTGCCTCGACCATTACAACCGTGTTGGTGGCCAACCGTGGCGAAATTGCCTGCCGTGTGATGCGCACTGCCAAGTCCCTCGGCCTGACCAGCGTTGCCGTGCACAGTGACACCGACCGCGACGCCCGCCACTGCCGCGAAGCCGACAGGTGCGTGAATTTGGGGGGCAACAAAGCGGCCGACAGCTACCTGCAAATCGACAAAATCATTGCCGCGGCCAAGGCCAGCGGCGCGCAAGCGATTCATCCAGGTTATGGATTTTTGTCCGAAAACGCCGGGTTCGCCCGAGCGGTTGAACAAGCCGGCCTGATCTTCCTTGGCCCCCCTGCCTCGGCCATTGACGCAATGGGCAGCAAGTCCGCCGCCAAAGCCTTGATGGAAGTGGCCGGAGTGCCTCTGGTGCCGGGTTATCACGGCGAAGCGCAAGATCTGGAAACCTTTCGCACAGCGGCTGAGAAAATCGGCTACCCGGTGTTGCTTAAAGCTACCGCCGGGGGTGGCGGAAAGGGCATGAAAGTGGTGGAAGATGAAAGCCAACTGCCCGAAGCACTGGCTTCGGCTCAGCGTGAAGCGCGGTCGTCGTTTGGCGACGCACGCATGCTGGTCGAAAAATACGTGCTCAAGCCCAGGCACGTCGAGATTCAGGTGTTTGCTGATCAGCACGGCCATTGCCTGTACCTCAACGAACGGGATTGCTCGATTCAGCGCCGTCACCAAAAAGTGGTCGAAGAAGCCCCCGCGCCAGGACTCAGTGCCGAACAGCGGCGCGCCATGGGCGAGTCGGCCGTGCGAGCTGCGCAGGCCATTGGCTACGTGGGCGCCGGTACTGTGGAGTTTTTGCTGGATGCGCGCGGCGCGTTCTTCTTTATGGAGATGAACACCCGGCTGCAGGTGGAACACCCGGTCACGGAAGCCATCACCGGGCTTGATCTGGTGGCCTGGCAAATCCGCGTCGCACGCGGCGAAGCGCTGCCCATCACCCAGGCGCAGGTGCCACTGCGAGGGCATGCCATCGAAGTGCGCCTGTACGCCGAGGACCCGAGTCATGATTTCCTGCCCCAGACTGGCCGTCTGGCGCTGTATCGCGAATCGGCGCCGGGCCCGGGCCGGCGGGTAGACAGCGGGGTCTGCGAAGCCGATGAAGTCTCGCCGTTTTATGACCCGATGCTCGGCAAGTTGATCGCGTGGGGTGAAGACCGCGAACAGGCACGTTTGCGCTTGTTGGCGATGCTTGATGAGTTCGCTATAGGCGGCTTGAAAACCAACCTGAGTTTCTTGCGCCGAATCATCGCTCACCCTGCGTTCGCGGCGGCCGAACTGGACACGGGCTTTATCCCGCGCTATGAGGCGCAATTACTGCCAAAAGCTGAACCCTTGTCTGACGCGTTTTGGTCAGCGGCAGCCTCTGCATTCGTACAAACCCTGCCGCCCGATTTTCGCGAAGACGATGCGGGCTCCCCGTGGGCGCAGCGCAACGGGTTTCGCAACGGATTGCCCGCGCAAACACTGCTGGCCTTGAACTGTAAGGGTGAACACAACGTTGTTGCCCTGACCGCAGAGCAGCCTAAGGTGCAGGACGATCTTCTGGTGATTGAGCAACACGGCGTACGCACTCGGCATAGGGCCATTCGTCGCGCAGAGACGGTGTATGTGCAGTGGGACGGCGAACTGCAGGCCGTGAACGCTTGTGATGCGTTGGCGTTGGCCTCGACCAGCGCCCGGCAGACGCAGGAAGGCGGATTGAGCGCGCCCATGAATGGCAGCATTGTGCGCGTGATGGTGGCCGTCGGGCAAAACGTGGCAGCGGGTGCACAACTGGTCGTGCTCGAAGCCATGAAGATGGAACACAGCCTGCGGGCGCCACGCGACGGGGTTGTCAAAGCCGTATTCGGCCAGGAAGGTGACATGGTTGGAGAAGGCGCGGTCCTGATCGAACTGGAATAACATTGCGCGCATGAAAAAGGCGGCTACCGGTTTCGGTCGCCGCCTTTTTAGTGGATGTCTGGAAGCTGCGCTTCAGAACTTGGTTGTGGCCTGCACCACTACGCCAAGAATGCGGCAGTCTTCATCAAACAGGATTTTGGGATAGGTCGGGTTAAGCGGCTTGAGGTAACGCTGGCCACTGTCTTCGATTAGCTGACGGAACATGGCGCTTTCAGAATCCGGGGTGCGTACAACCACCATTTTGCCGGGTTCGACCTCGATATCCGGGTCTACCAGAATCATCATGCCCTGAGAAATGCTGAGGCCCATCGGGGCAGTCATCGCATCCCCTGTGACCTGCAACCAAAAGGCATCGCCTTTGGCGTAGTGATCACTCATTTCAAATACCGTGGCGGCCGAGTACCCCTCCTGGGGCGTCTCATTGATCTCGCCTGCCTTGTCCCACTCCCGCACGGGATAGCGGAATGCTGAGGTGATGACGTATGTGTTTTCTTCAGGGTTGTGGTCGTCGTTACTGGCCTTGCGTTCACGCACGACCAACGCCACCTCAAGGTGCCCAAGCCCAAGGGCATGCAGCACTTTGTTCATGGTTTCGAGGTCGGGTTGACGACGTTTGTTAAGCCAATGACCAACGCCGCCCTGGGAAGCCCCCACGCGTTCGGCGAGTTTTTCTTGCGTGAGCTTGAGCTCGCGCAATTTCGTTCTGACTAAAGCGATCCATTTATCCATTCGCCGAACAATACGGATTGCCCGCCACGCAACAATACACATGTTGTATTATTTATTTCTGTAGATGAAATACTATCTGTACTAATCTGCAGCCTGCTGATTCGATTAACCCCAGAAACGCAGACAAATCATGACTCCAATAACAAAAATACCGCTCAAGATTGAAGCTGATACAGAGCTTGAAGCCCTCAAAGACAGCGCCGCAACCCAGCGCGCGCTGGACTATTATTTGAAACCATCTGTAACTCAGCGCTGCAATGAGCAAAAAGTGTTCAATGTCAGCGACGATGTGAGCCAGGAAGAAGCCTTGGTACACGCGTCCGAGTTGCTACGATTTGCATTGACTTACTCCCAAAACGGCGCGGGGAATGTACAAGGCCCTCAACTGGACCTTATCAGGGGCATGGCGCACTTTGTGGAAATGGCCAAAGACCTGATCGACAAGACTGTCGACAAGCAAAAAGTACCCGCTCACTGAGCGCACGACCGGGTTGATTTGCGACAGGCTGCGCCCGAAGGTGCAGCCTGGGGTGATGTGTTACATCAAGCGTTGAGCCGTTCGTGGGCAAGGCTGTCGGCAATCAGCGTGGTGTTGCGATCTTCAGCCTTCGCTCGCTCAAAAATCTGACGTAGTGTTTCCCCAATGCCTTGAACGTGCTGACGCACCTGCTCAGGCGTCCCGCCGTTGTACTCGTAAGACACGTCGATAATGCCCCCGGCATTGATTGCGTAATCAGGTGCATGCAGGCAGCCCCGGCGCCACAGCATGTCGCCGTGTTCGGGACGGGCCAGCTGGTTATTGGCTGCTCCGGCAATTACCGGGGCGCGCAGCAATTGCAGGGTCTCGTCGTTGATCACCGCGCCCATGGCGCAGGGCGAGAACACATCGACATCAAGTCCGTAGATGTCCTGTGCACTGACCGCGTGGGCCCCCAGCTCTTCCACGGCGCGGCGAACGTTGGCCTCCTGAATATCGTGCACCCATAACTCGGCACCGGCTGCCTTGAGCTGTTGGGCCAGATTGAACCCGACTTGCCCGAGGCCTTGAATCGCAACGCGCAGGCCACTGAGGTCGGATCGCCCCAGACGCTGGCGCACCGCCTCGCAAAGGCCGATGTACACACCCAGCGCCGTGGCAGGCGACGGATCACCGCTGCGCGTGCCGCCGCCCAATTGTTCGCGCGTACCGGCACCCACCACGTGGCGGGTGCGTTGGCCCATCTGCGCCATTTCAGTTACACCGGTGCCCGAGTCTGCGGCGGTGATGTAGCGACCGCCCAGGCTTTCGACAAAGTCGCCCATGGCCTCAAACAACGCCTCGGTCTTGTCCTTGCGTGGATCGCCGATGATCACGGCCTTGCCGCCACCCAAGGGCAAGCCGGCCAGTGCCGATTTGTACGTCATGCCCCGTGACAGGCGCAGCACGTCATTCAGCGCCTGTTGCTCATCGCCGTAGGGCCACATCCGGCAACCGCCCAGAGCCGGGCCCAGACGCGTATTGTGCACCGCGATAATGGCTTTGAGGCCGCTGGCCTTGTCATTGCAGAACATGACCTGTTCGTGTTGATCAAACTCGGGATGAGCAAATATCGGCATTTCATTTCTCTCTTGTTGTTAGCGCGTAGGGCGTTAGACCAGAAGGTCAGTTTTCGACCCGCTGAAGGGTTGCGAAGTCAGTCTCAAGAGAGTGAAGGGTTGCAGGAGGATTTTTCTTTCTAATTTTTAGGAAATGCAGTGCTACGCTGCATGAATCATTCAACAAAAATAAGAAATTCGAAAAAGTCATGCCGATTAAATTAAGCCCCATCGACCGTAAGATTCTGCGCCTGCTGCAACATGATGCCGACCTGTCTGCCGCCGAGGTCGCCGAACGCGTCGAACTATCCCAATCGCCCTGCTGGCGAAGGATTCATCGCTTGCAGGAAGAAGGCTTGATAGAGCGCAAAGTCGCCCTGCTCAGCCCGAAGAAACTGGGGCTCAACGTCGTGGTATTCGTCAATGTGCGGTTATCGGGGCACGGGCGCCGTCACCTGACCGAATTCGAAGAAGCCATCACCCATTACCCAGAAGTCATCGAGTGCTACACCATGGCGGGAGATATGGATTACCTGCTGAAGGTGGTCACCCACGACATCGACAGTTACGAGCGCTTTTTGCGCGACCATCTCTTGCAGAAACCGCACGTGCAAGAAGCTCACTCCAATATCGCCATGAGCGAAGTCAAACGCACCACTGAGTTGTTGCTCGATTAGCGGGCTAGAGCCTTGGGCGGGGAAAAGAGAGCAGAATTCAGAAAAACGCAGAAAAAAACACTTGCTTTGCAAATGATAATGATTACTATTGCATGCAGCTGGTCGCGAGATCAGCCGATCATTCAAGGGACCTTAGGTCGGTGCTTTGAATAATCTCCTCATCAGGCTAATCACGGTTATTTGACCCGGCTTATGGCCGGGTCTTTTTTTTTGTGGCCAGTTATCTGGCTCAGCTTGCTTCAGGCTAATGAAGTCGGGTGTGCGACCGGTTTTTTTTCGGTGGTCGCTACGATGCCGGCGATGATAGCAAAAGAACATCGACCGAAGAAAGCCTGAAGCCTATGACTATAGGGTAATGGCAATTTAGCACTTGAGAATCACTCGCAAAAACACTAAAATTGCGCCGCGTCAGGGATGACGCCCCCCCTCCGCTTATCTCCCCCCCTTCTCTCTTCAAATACCTGCATTTTCGTATTGGCCACACGCCATGGCGAGTTAGAGTAACGCCCACAATTCTCAACTCAGGGATCTGGACGATGACTGTGGCGCCCTCTTCACTTCACATCAGCAGTGACTTCGACAGCGGCAATATTCAGGTGCTGGATGCCAGCGATCCGTTCGACGTGAAACTGGCGATCAAATCCGATACTAAAAGCCCACACTTCCAGTGGTTTCATTTCAAGGTCGACGGCCTCACGCCCGGGCAAACCAAACCCATCACTTTCATCTGACCAACGCCAGCCAGTCTTCCTACAACAAAGCGTGGGACGGCTACCGCGCGGTCGCTTCTTACGACCAGGAACACTGGTTCCGAGTGCCTACAGACTTTGATGGTACTGCGCTCAATTTCAGCCTTGAACCTCATCAAAGCACAGTCTGGTTTGCCTACTTCGAACCCTACAGCCGCGCGCGTCACGAGACGTTGATCAGCGAGGCGAAACAATGGGCCGGTTGCGAAGTGCTGGCGGTGGGCAAAAGCGCCGAAGGGCGTGACATTCCATTGTTGCGCAAAAGGAACGGCCCCCCCCATAAACGCGCAATCTGGATCATTGCGCAGCAGCATCCCGGCGAACACATGGCCGAGTGGTTCATGGAGGGCATTTTCAAGCGCCTGGAGCAAGGCAGCGACCCGCAACTGCGCAAGCTACTCGATTACGCCGATTTGTACCTGATTCCTAATATGAACCCGGACGGCGCGTTCCACGGGCATCTGCGCACCAATGCAAACGGCCAGGACTTGAACCGCGCCTGGCAAAACACCAGCCCCCAGCTCAGCCCTGAGGTGTTCTTCGCGCTAGAACAAATGAACACATACGGCGTCAGCCTGTTTCTGGACATTCACGGCGACGAAGAAATCCCCTATGTCTTCACCGCAGGCTGCGAAGGCAACCCGGGCTATACCGACCGGATTGCCAGGCTCGAAGAACGTTTTCGTTCGCACCTGAGCCAGCTGACAAAAGACTTCCAGACGACCCATGGCTACACTCGCGACGAACCCGGCCAGGCCAACATGACCTTGGCCTGCAACAGTGTTGGTCAACGCTTCGACTGTTTGTCACTGACGCTGGAGATGCCGTTCAAGGACAACAACGACGCGCCCGACCCCATCACGGGCTGGGATGGCAAACGTTCGAAGCAACTGGGCATGGATGTACTGACCACACTGTCAGCGATGGTCAGAGAGCTGGATTAAATAGCGCGATGCACACAGGCCGGGGCAGTGGCTGCGGCCTGTTACGCAAAAGCCGGACAGCCGCCGCGACAAAGGCTGTATTGCCTGAATCTTGCGAGCGATAAATCGCTATCATGCACGGCACTTCTACTGATCGACACGAGTGCACATCGCCTGCTTATGGACACCCTCGCTAAACTGCGCGCCGGTCAACTGACGGGGCTGAAACGTCTGGATCTGTCCTGTGGGCTGACCGAGTTTCCTGAAGAAATCTTTCAACTGGCGGACTCGCTGGAAATCCTCAATCTGAGCGGCAACGCCCTGCGCAGCCTGCCCCACGACCTGCATCGCCTGACGCATTTGCGGGTGCTGTTCTGTTCCGACAATCTGTTCACGACCCTGCCCGAATGCCTGGGCCAATGCGCGACACTGAGCATGATCGGCTTCAAGGCGAATCAGATCTGCGAGGTGCCAGGCAGCGCGTTGCCACCGCGACTGCGCTGGTTAATCCTCACCGACAACCACATCAGCCAGCTGCCGGATGAACTGGGCCGCCGTCCCTTGCTGCAAAAATTAATGCTGGCGGGCAACCGTTTGCAGGCGTTGCCGCGCAGCCTGGCTGGCTGCGAGCGTCTGGAGCTGATTCGTCTGGCCTCCAACCAACTCCGCGAACTGCCGGACTGGTTACTGGCGATGCCCGGCCTGAGCTGGCTGGCTTATTCGGGCAATCCGTTGGCGGACGAACTGAATGCCGAACACACCCCTGACAGCACGGCACACATCGACTGGTCAGAACTGGAACTGGCGCAGCAACTGGGCGAAGGTGCATCCGGGGTGATTTACCAGGCCAACTGGCGGGCACCGGGTCAGCCGGTACGCCCGGTGGCAGTCAAACTGTACAAAGGCACTATCACCAGTGATGGCTCGCCGCTTCACGAAATGCACGCCTGCATTGCTGCGGGCCAACATCCAAACCTGATTAACGTATTCGGGCGTGTGGTGGGCCATCCGCAACAACAGGCCGGGTTGGTGATGGAGCTGATTGCGCCCTCTTTCCGCAATCTGGCCGGGCTGCCGAGTCTCGACAGCTGCAGCCGTGACGTCTACGCCGATAGCACAGGTTTCAATGCTCAAAGCGCACTGCGTCTGGCACGTGGCATTGCATCGGTCGCCGCGCACCTGCACGCACAAGGCATCTGCCACGGCGATTTGTACGGGCACAATATTCTGTTCAATGAACGGGGGGACTGCTTGCTGGGCGACTTCGGGGCCGCGTGCTTCCACGCCACCGACAACAGCCCGCGCACACGCGCCTTACAGCGTATCGAGGTGCGCGCGTTCGGCATTCTACTGGGGGAGTTGCTGCACAGGATCCACTCGGGGTTGAGCGATCAACAGCGTGCAGAATTGCAAGACTTGCAAACGCGCTGCATTCAGCCTGACGTCCTCGCCCGGCCGGACTTCATTGAAATCTGCAGCGCCCTGGGCTGAGGTCAGCCCGATCGCCACCTCGTACCTCGTCAGCAACACACTCATCGGCAGTCGTTGACGAGGCACGAGGCCAAGCCCGACGACATACTGCGTCGTAAACGGGCCAATTAAATGACGGGCTCGGGTTCAGGCCAGCGCTACAAACATATCCTGCACGTCGTCCTGCTCTTCCAGCTTCGCCAGAAACTCCTCTACTTCGACCATTTGCTCGTCAGTCAGCCCCGTCACCGGGTTTTTAGGTGTGTAGCCCAACTTGGCCGACAACACGGTAAAACCCTGCTCAGGCAGCGCTTTTTGCACGGCATCCAGGTCAGTGGTCTCGGTGATGAACAAGGTCGTGCCTTCTTCTTCACCGTCTTCAAAATCCTGGGCGCCCGCTTCAATTGCCGCCATTTCAGGATCAGCATCCGGGGTATCAGGCTTGGCTTCGATCAGGCCGACATGGTTAAAGTCCCAGGCCACGGAGCCCGACGCGCCCAATTGCCCCTTGCGGAACGCCACACGGATTTCAGCCACGGTACGGTTGACGTTATCAGTCAGGCACTCGACGATCAGCGGCACCTGGTGCGGGGCAAAACCTTCGTAGGTCACACGGTGGTATTGCACAGCCTCAGTGCCGATCCCCGCGCCCTTGTTGATTGCACGCTTGATGGTGTCAGCCGGCATGGATGCTTTTTTGGCTTGTTCGTACACCAGACGCAGGTGCGAGTTCATATCAGGGTCGGCGCCGTTACGGGCTGCAACGGTCAGCTCTTTGGCCAGTTTGCCGAAAACCTTGCCGCGGCTATTGGCGGCTTCCGCTTTGTGTTTAACCTTCCACTGTGCGCCCATTTCTCACTCTCTCAATCGTGTGTGTCGCGGCACGCGGGCCGTCGAAAGTGCGCCAGTTTATACGCCCGCAAGTTCTCAATCGACCAAAAAATCCAATCCTGCCCGGCTCAACTGCTATCGGCCCGGTGCAGTGCTACGAACGCGGCGACTGACGCCTACGCGGCGGACGACGGCGCCAGTGACATGAACGCCTTTATCAGCCGCAATTGGGCACGTCGCTCCATACAGCCAAGCATGTGCCGATTGGTCAGGCCGTGCCCGTTGATCGGTACGGCGCACACCCGCGGGTCCTGACTGACTTCCGCCGACGAGACAATGCCCACCCCGAGCTGTGCTGCCACCGCTTCGGTCACCGCTTCGCGACTGTCCAGCTCCAGCAACACACGAGGGCTTACCCCTGCCTGCTTGCAGGCTTGGTCAAACGTGCGACGGGTCGTGGACGCGGGTTCGCGCAAGACCATGATCACCTGATCCAACTGCGCCATCTCAACCCCGCCCGTGAGCGCCTGCCAAGGATGACTGGACGGCACTAATGCACAGATATGCGATTGCTTCAGCGGCCGTAACATCAAGCCATTGCGCGGTTCGACCTCGGTCAGCACGGCCACGTCCGCGTGCTCTGACAGCAAGGCGGCCAGGGTTTCCTGTGCATTGCCCAAGCGTAAATTCACGGTGATACCGGGGTAACGCTCGCGCAGGCTCGCCAGCATGGGCATCACCAGATGCGGGCCATCTGCCGCCACTTCGAGGCGTCCGGTGAGCAATTGGCGATTGGCTTCAAGCATGACCTGCGCTTCATCCACCAAACCAAACATGGCACGGGTGATAGCCGCCAGTTTGATGCCCTCTTCGGTCAATTCCACACGCCGGGCTGTGCGGCGCAATAAGGTGATCTGGTAATGCTCTTCGAGGGTTTTGATATGCCCGGTGACCGCTGGCTGGCTGATGAACAACCGGGCGGCTGCCCGGGTGAAGCTGCCTTCACGTGCCACCGCATCGAAGGCCCGGAGTTGGAACAGGTTCATGAATAACTCCTGCTGATGGCTGGCATAACAACAAACAATTTGAATGATGATACATCAACCTGCAATTTAGCCGGTGTATCCAGTTGCTATCTCACCGCTTGCGAGGAACCCCGAATGAACACCGTCGCGCCGATCCTGCTGACCCCCGGTCCCCTGACCACCTCCGCGCGAACGCGTAAGGCCATGATGGTTGACTGGGGTTCCTGGGATGAGCGTTTCAACCAATTAACGGCGAGTGTGTGCGAGCAACTGCTGGCCATCATCAACGGCGCCAGCAGCCACCACTGCGTCCCGTTGCAGGGTAGCGGCACCTTCGCCGTTGAAGCGGCCATCGGCACATTGGTACCGCGTGACGGCAAGGTGCTGGTGCTCATCAACGGCGCCTATGGCAAGCGCCTGGCGAAAATCTGTGCGGTGCTGGGTCGCCGTTTCAGCACGTTTGAGACCGCCGAAGATCAACCCACCACAGCCGCTGATGTAGAACGCCTGCTCAAGGCTGACCCCGAGATTACCCATGTGACGTTGATCCACTGTGAAACCAGCACCGGGATTCTCAACCCACTGCCAGACATTGCCGACGTCATCGCCAAACAGGGCAAGCGTCTGATCATCGATGCCATGAGCGCCTTCGGCGCACTGCCCGTTGACGCTCAAAAAGTACCGTTCGACGCGCTAATCGCTGCCTCTGGCAAATGCCTCGAAGGGGTGCCGGGCATGGGCTTCGTGTTGGCCCGTAAAGAGTCTCTGGCCCATGCAACGGGCAATGCCCACTCACTGGCGATGGACTTGCAGGATCAACACGCCTACCTGGCAAAAACCGGGCAATGGCGCTTCACCCCGCCCACCCATGTGGTCGCTGCCCTGCACGAAGCCTTACTGCAATACAACGAAGAAGGCGGCCAACCCGCCCGTTTGGGCCGCTACGCCAACAACTGCCAGACGCTGCTGGATGGCATGGCCATGCTGGGAATTCGCAGCTTCCTGCCTGCAGCCATTCAGGCACCGATCATCGTCACCTTCCACGCCCCGAAAGACCCGCGCTACCAGTTCAAGGAGTTCTACGAACGCGTCAAGGCCAAAGGTTTCATTCTGTACCCAGGTAAATTGACCCAAGTCGAAACATTCCGCGTGGGGTGCATTGGCCACGTCACCTCCGTCGATATGCAGGCAGCGGTCGATGCCGTGGCGCAGGTACTGCAAGAAATGGAAGTGCTGGTCATCTGACGGCACAGACGCAAGTTGAACGTAAATTTCTCCGTGCGGTTACGACCGCCCTCACAGGATCCAACGACATGAACTACACCAACCCCACCACGCTTCAAGCCGCCATTCTCGACTGGGCGGGCACCGTGGTCGACTTCGGTTCTTTCGCCCCGACGAAGATTTTCGTTGAAGCGTTTGGCGAGTTCGATGTGCAAGTATCAATCGAGGAGGCGCGCGGCCCCATGGGCATGGGCAAGTGGGATCACATTCGAACCCTGTGCGATCAGCCGCAGATTGCCGAGCGGTACAAAAAAGTCGTTGGCCGCACCCCGACCGACGATGACGTGACCGCCATTTATGAACGCTTCATGCCGCTGCAAATCGAGAAAATCGCCGAGCACTCGGCGCTGATCCCCGGTGCGCTTGAGACGATTGCCGCACTGCGCGCCCAAGGCATCAAGATCGGCTCTTGCTCGGGCTACCCGGCGCAGGTCATGGCCAAGGTCGTTGAATTGGCAGCCACCAACGGCTACGTCGCCGACCACGTGGTGGCAACCGATGAGGTGCCCAACGGGCGCCCGTGGCCTGCACAGGCACTGGCCAACGTCATCGCGCTGGGCATTGATGACGTGGCCGCCTGTGTAAAGATTGATGACACCGTGCCGGGCATTCTTGAGGGTCGCCGCGCAGGCATGTGGACAGTGGCGTTGGTGTGCTCGGGCAACGCACTGGGCCTGTCATGGGAACAATACAAAGCGCTTGATGCGCAGGCACTGGCGAGCGAACGAACGCGCATTCATGCCCTGTTCGAGGGGGCACGCCCGCACTACCTGATCGACACCATCAGCGACTTGCCGCAGGTGATTGCAGATATCAATACCCGCCTGAAAAACGGGGAAATGCCACAAAGCCACTGACCCAGCGCCACTGAGGACAGCTGCCAATGGCGCCGCTGCCCTCAACCTCATCGACGTTCACACGTGCACATTCAGGCGGGCTTGGTTAGCTCGACCCACTGTGCGTACGCATCAATAAAGGCTTGCAGGAAGGGACGTGTTTTTTCCGAAAGCGCCCCTGAGGCATCGAACGCATTGCCCGCCCCACCCAGATAGGCTTCAGGCTGCTGCATGCACGGAACATTCAGAAACACCAGCGACTGGCGTAGGTGATGGTTAGCGCCAAAGCCGCCGATCGCGCCGGGCGAAACACTGATCACGGCGCCGGGTTTACCGCTGAACACACTTTGACCGTATGGGCGCGAACCTACATCGATGGCGTTTTTCAGCGCACCCGGCACTGACCGGTTGTATTCGGGGGTCACAAACAGAACCGCATCGGCCTGGCGAACTTGATCGCGAAATGCTGTGTAGGACGCAGGCGCCGGGGTGACATCAATGTCCTCGTTATAAAGCGCCAGCTCGCCAATTTCGACGATGTTCAGCTTTACGTGGGATGGCGCCAGTTCTGCCAGGGCGTGTGCCACTTTTCGATTGAGCGAGTCCTTTCTCAAACTGCCTACCAGTACTGCAACGTTGTAGACCTTGCTCATGGAAACCCCCGAGGGTGCTGTAGGAAAGCGCTTAGAACGTTAGTTATAGATGATCGGACGCCTTTCTTGCAGCCCGGTTCACCCTATCGACCGCCAAGCCTGTAAAGTAGCCGGACTATTTTTTCCACAGCGTTAAACTTCCCCGGCTGATCAACGGTCTACAAGAACCGCAAATTGGGTGTTTATCTCCAGAGGTTCTCTACAAATGGCAGCAGTGCTCGTTGGGCAGTTTCATGCAAGAGACGCGGAAGGCCGTGTTTATTCCGTGCATGAGTTTCAAGACTCCACCCCTGGAGCAGACGGTCAGCCGGTTTTCACGTACAAGTTGGCGATCGGCGACCGCGTCACCAAACTGAGTGATACCGAATTCCAGCTGGTGCAATCAGGCATTGCCCTGCTTCGCGATCCTGAACCCGCTCACTCGGTTTAAGGCATTTTTTGTTGGGGCGCGCATGTCTGGTGATGCTCGATCCTGCGTATTGGCTGAGAAGTCGCTGCGCACTGCGAGTATCGCAAGACACGCTCAACCCGGCGTTGACTGAAGTGCCTGTCAGCTCATTCCTGTTTTTCAAATAACAGGTACCAGAAGATCGCCACCTCGGCTGTCTGCGGGTCAATCCCGCGATAGCGCAAATGATCGACCCCGCCTACCTGATACCCACAACGTTCGTACAAGCGGCATGCGCCGATGTTGTTGTTCTGGGTTTCCAGCATGATGCCCGGCAGTTTTTTCTTGTGGCTCCAGAACCTCGCCACCTCCAGTAATGATCGGGCGACGCCATGGCGACGTGCGCCTGCAATCACCGCCAATTCATCGACGTGGGCAAAACCGTTCCAGTTGGTACTGACCACTACGTGACCAACGGCCTGCCCATCGAGATAAGCCATGAACACGGCGCTGTCGGGCGCACCGCGATAGCTGGCGAATTCATCAGGATCGATCCCGTAACACTTGCGGTACGGTGTGATCCTTTCTAAAGGCCATTCATCGACGCTCTTGTGCAGCTCCACCTGGGAGTAAGCGCGCACTTCAAAACTGAAATCGTTGCACCACACATAAGGCGCGAAGCCTTCATCCGCCAGGCGTACAGAAACTTCAGGGTTTTGCGGGTTGATGACCAGATGCATGGGTGAGCAAGTCCTTGTGTGCGGGCACCTCTCACCCAGGTGCCGCCGATGGCGGCAAGGGCCGACAGCCCTTGCCGAGACCTCCAACGGGGTCGTTTATTGCAGCGTCTGCTGCTTGGCTTCAAGCAATTGCGCCCATAACGAAGGGGCGCCTGCAGACTTGGCAATCGCTTCGAGTCTCGCTGCGTGCTCAGCCATATCGCTTTCACTTGCACGAATAATCCGGCCCGGCTGACGATCCGCGGGTAAACGACGAATTTCAGTGGCCTGGTTACCCGAGCCTTCGCCCGAGCCATTGCCGTCAGACGCGTTCCCGGCCAACGACAGGCTGGTCTGCCCGCCCGTCATGGTTAGGTAAACGTCTGCCAGAATCTCGGAGTCGAGCAAGGCGCCGTGCAGCTCACGGCCCGAGTTGTCGACGCCATAGCGCTTGCACAAGGCATCCAGGCTGTTGCGCTGCCCCGGGTGACGGGCACGCGCCATCATCAAGGTATCGAGAATGGTGCAATGCTGAGTGAGGTCGGCGCGGTCGGTTTGCCCGATCAAGGCAAACTCGTTGTTCAGGAAGCCGATGTCGAACGCAGCGTTATGAATGATGAGCTGAGCGCCCTCGATGAACGCGAAGAACTCATCGGCCACTTCGGCAAAACGCGGCTTGCCCACCAGAAATTCGTTGGTAATGCCGTGGACGCCGATCGCGCCCTCATCGCTTTCGCGATCGGGTTGCAAGTACACGTGAAAATGCCGCCCGGTCAGGCGGCGGCCCATCAACTCGACGCAACCGATTTCGATAACCCGGTGGCCATCGGTAACCGGCATACCGGTGGTTTCGGTATCGAGGACAACACTACGCATGCTTGAGGCCCCTCATTTCATCCACACCCCGGTTGGCCAACTGGTCGGCACGTTCATTGCCCGGATGGCCGATGTGGCCACGCACCCATTGCCACTTCACGGTGTGACGACTGACTTGTTCATCGAGCAACTTCCACAGGTCGGCATTTTTCACCGGCTCTTTGGACGCGGTTTTCCAGCCGCGTTTTTTCCAGTTGACCATCCATTCAGTGATGCCTTTCATCACATATTGGGAGTCAGTGACCAGCAACACGTCGCACGGGCGCTTGAGTTCTTCAAGGCCACGAATAGCCGCCATCAGTTCCATGCGGTTGTTGGTGGTATTGGGTTCGCCGCCCCAGAGTTCTTTCTCGACACCCTGACAAACCAGCAAGGCACCCCAGCCGCCAGGGCCAGGATTGCCCTTGCAGGCACCATCGGTGAACATTTCAACGCTATTGCTCATTACAACCTATCCGGAAAAGGGTGTTGTGGCCTGCCCGTCAAGGACGGGCAGCACCTGAGGCCGGATCGCTCCGGCCTTTCGTTTATTCAAGCGCAACTACGGTTGGCTGTGACGCCGGTTGACCTTGGCCATCGGCAAAGGGATCAGCTTGCCCATAGGCTCGCGTCGTAACGGATTGACCGGCCGCAAGCCGACCACCATCTTGCGCGCCACCAATATATAGAAGCCGCCACCGGCCAATTGCCAGTTACCTGCTTTGTGTTCCCAGCCTGATAAACGACGCTGCCAGGCCGGGGACGCGAGCGGCGGACGATAGCACCCGAAGCGGCGTTTCTCCAGCGCAAAGCCCAGCAGGTTCAGCCAATCGGCCACACGGGAGGGCGAAATACAACGCGCCTTGCTTAACCCGTCCTTGGCAAACACATGGCGCAGGCCCCAGGTGCTCCAAGGGTTAATGCCGACGATCAACAGGTGCCCTCCGGGCCGCACACTGCTGGCGGCTTCGCGCAACAAACCATGGGGCGACAGGCAGAAATCCAGACCGTGTTGCAGCACTACGACGTCGGCTGCGTGCTCGCACAGAGGCCAGGCCTGTTCTTCGCAAAAAATTTCTACACCCGGCAATGGCGCACCCAGACGCACGGTGCGCTGGACTTGAGCGGCGTTGGGCGGTGTCTCGGCGCCTGGCCCGTAATGCACCAGATAGCCGCCAAAGAACCGGCCAAGCTCGTCTTCCAGTACACGTTGTTCATCCTCCAGCAACAACTGCCCGTGGGGACCGGACAACCATTCGCGCGCCGAACGGATCAGCGCCAGCCACTCAGGGTCAGCCTGAGCCAATGCTTTATCGGTCATTGCTCCTCCAACTCGCCATCTACCCATCACAAGCCCTAAGATGCGCCATTGTTTCGCACTTGGGAATTGCGCCATGCTACAGATCGATGCACTGCCTGCCTTCAATGACAACTACATCTGGTTGTTACAGGACACTGCCAGCAAACGCTGCGCCGTCGTTGATCCGGGCGATGCTGCGCCGGTCGAAGCCTGGCTGGCTCAACACCCGGACTGGACCCTGAGCGACATCCTGATCACCCACCATCACTTTGACCATGTCGGTGGGGTTGAGCAGTTGCACAAAAAGACCAACGCCAAGGTCTGGGGTCCTGCCCAAGAAACCATCCCCGCACGCGACGTGGCCCTGAATGACAACGATCGCATCGACGTGCTGGGCTGTACGTTCGAGGTCTTCCTGCTACCCGGCCATACCCTTGGGCATATCGCCTACTATCACGCGCAGCCAACAGCCCCGTTGCTGTTCTGTGGCGATACATTGTTTGCGGCGGGTTGCGGCAGGCTGTTTGAGGGCACACCCGAACAGATGCATGGCTCTTTGAGTCGCCTCGCGGCGTTGCCGGGTAACACCGCAGTGTATTGCGCCCACGAATACACCTTGAGCAATTTGCGCTTTGCCCAAGCCGTCGAGCCGGACAATGCCGATATCAAGGCACGAATAGAACAAGTGACTGAGTGGCGAAGCAATAACCAGATCAGCCTGCCCTCCGATATCGCACTGGAACTGCGTACCAACCCTTTTCTTCGGGTTAACGAAACATCCGTTAAAGAAAAAGCAGACGAATGGAGCAAGCAGGACAATGCCTCGCCGGGCGCGGTGTTTGCCAGCTTGCGCCGCTGGAAAGATAAGTTCTAATCAGGGTCGCGGTTGGCACAAAAATTCTGAACAGTTGACCGCGTCCCACCTGCTTTCTAGAATCGCCCGACATTTTTGCCCGGAACTTACTTCCAGCCAATGTCGTCATCTATACGTAACTCCATCAAAACAGACGCATTGACGCGCCTTGCGCAAGCCATCGCGCTGGCCGTGTCCGCTGTACTTGCAGGTTGTCAAAGCATGGACCATTCGGCTCAAACGGCCGAAAGACCCACACTGAAACTGACTAAGCGCATTCCTCAAGAGCCGATCTGGCTCAGTGAAAAACCCGGCCCGACTGCCCCCCAAGATGTGTGGGAGCGGATGCGACAGGGATTCAAGCTGCAGGAAGGCGCGGACGTTAACCCGCGAATCGAACAACAGCGCCTCTGGTTTGCCAGCAACCCGTCGTTTCTCGAAAACGCCGGCGAGCGTGGCAGCCTTTATATCCACTACATCGTTGAGCGCCTCGAAGAACGCAACATGCCGCTCGAACTGGCCCTGCTGCCAGTGATTGAAAGTGCCTACAACCCAATGGCGTATTCACACGCCAATGCCGTCGGTCTCTGGCAGTTCATTCCCTCGACCGGCCGCTACTTTAACCTGCGTCAAACCCGCGCCTATGACGGCCGCAAAGACATTACTGCCTCGACATTGGCAGCCATGAATTACTTGACCCGCCTGCATGACATGTTCAATGGCGACTGGTTGCTGGCGCTCGCAGCGTATAACGCGGGCGAAGGCACAGTGAGCCGTGCGATCGAGCGCAACGAAAAACTGGGCCTACCGACTGACTACTGGAACCTGCCCCTGCCGCAGGAAACCAAGGACTACGTGCCAAAATTACTGGCCTTGTCCCAAGTGGTGATGGCCCCTGAAGCCTACGGCATCAACCTGAACCCCATCGCCAACGAACCTTACTTCGAGATGGTTGAAATCAAGCAGTCCATGGATTTGTCCCGTGTGGCTGCGCTGGCCGAGATCGACGAAGACGAAATGTTCCAGTTGAACCCCGCCTACAAGCAGCGGGCTACCACTGATGGCCCTCAGCATTTGCTGGTGCCAACCTCCAAGGCTCAACTGCTGACAGCCAGCCTGTCCAACCTCAAGCCTGAAGAACTGGTCAGCCTGCGCCCTAAAAAGGCAGTCTTCGACACGGTCGCCAGCAACACCCCACGGCTTAACCGCAAGTACCGGGTTAAAAGCGGTGACAACCTGACCACCATTGCCAAAGCCAACAAGGTCAACGTCCGCGACTTGCAGCGCTGGAACAAGCTCACCGGCAAAAACCTCAAAGCCGGCCAGATGCTCGTCATGCATGACACGCGCAAGCCTGTGGCGAGCAAAAAGCCCACTCAATACAAGGTGAAAAAGGGCGACTCGTTGTACATCGTCGCCAAGCGTTTCAACGTTGAGATGCAACACCTTAAACGCTGGAACCCCAACAGTGCCAAGGCCCTCAAGCCGGGGCAGATGCTGACCGTTTCCAAACCTCGGTAAGCTTCACGCAGTCAACGCAGCGGGCAATCCGGCTCCTACATAAATGTGGGAAGCAGATTGCCCGTTGTGCTTTCCAGCACAGTCTTTTTCCTACAGATACAAGCTGTTACTGTACAGAAACCCAAGCCCAATGCCCGGATCGGATCTCTGACTTGATGCGTCCCCTCCTCCCGTTACTTCTCTGCCTGGCCTTGAGCTCTCCCGCCTGCGCAACCCTCAGCGAAAGCCACGGTTATGCCCAGTTCGGCACCCTCAAATACCCGGCCACGTTTACCCACTTCGATTGGGTGAACCCTGACGCGCCCAAGGGCGGCACGCTCAAAGTCATGGCCTTCGGCACGTTCGATACGCTAAACCCTTACACCTTCAAAGGCACCAGTCCGGTTTCGACGCCCAATTTCCTGCAGTACGGGGTCAACGAACTGAATGAAACCTTGATGGCGGGCACGGGCCAATACGCGCATTCCGGGGACGAGCCGACCGCCAGTTATGGCTTGATTGCGCAATCCGTTGAATACAACGAAGACCGCAGTTGGGTCGTCTTTAATCTCAGGCCCGAAGCACGCTTTCATGATGGCGCCCCCATTACAGCCTACGATGTGGCGTTTTCGTACAACCTGTTGCTCAAAGAAGGTCACCCGCAATACCGCACCAACCTGCAAGAAGTGCAACGGGTGGACATTCTGGGGCCCAGGCGGATTCGCTTTGTGTTCAAGCGTTCAGGTAATCCGCTGCTGATCCTGCGTCTGGGCGAGCTTCCCGTATTGCCCCAGCATTACTGGGCCAAGCGCGACTTTAAAGCCACGACTTTCGAACCGCCGCTGGGCAGCGGTCCCTACCGAATCACAAAAGTCACGCCGGGGCGGCAACTGGTGTTTGAACACGTCAAGAACTGGTGGGGCGCCAACCTGCCGGTCAACCGTGGCAAATACAACGTTGACCAGGTTGAAGTCGAGTTTTATCGCGACAGCGACGTGGCATTCGAAGCCTTCAAGGCCGGTGAATTCGACATTTATATCGAGCATCAGGCCAAAAATTGGGCCAACGGCTACAACTTCCCGGCAGTGCGCCGGGGCGATGTGATCAAAGCGCAGATCCCCCACCACATCCCGACTCAAACCCAGGGGCTATTTATGAACAGCCGGCGCAGCACATTCAGTCAGACTGGCGTGCGCGAAGCCATGGGCTTGATGTTCGATTTTGAATGGACCAACCGCACGCTGTTCAATGGCGCCTATGAACGTGCGACGAGTTTCTACCCTAACAGTGATTTTTCGGCCAGTGGCATTCCACAGGGGCATGAGTGGCTGATGCTGTCACCCTGGCGCACGCAGCTGCCCCCGGCGTTGTTCCAAAAAGCATTTAGCCTGCCTCAAACACAAGGCCAGGGTATCCCGCGCGAAACCATGCGCCGAGCGTTGGCGCTGCTGGCCGAAAATGGCTGGACGCTCTCGAATCAACGCTTGATCAATAGCGAAGGTAAACCACTGACCTTCGAAATATTACTGGTAAATCCAAACCTTGAGCGCATCCTTCAACCGTACGTGGAGAACCTGGCGAGCATCGGCATCGCAGCGCGCCTGCGTACGGTGGACCGGGCTCAGTACAAACAACGTCTGGATCAGTTCGATTTCGACATGATCCTCATGACCCTTGACCAGACCCTGAGCCCTGGCCTTGAACAGTGGCAGTACTTTCACTCCAGCCAGGCCAACGTCAAGGGCAGCAAAAACTATGCAGGCGTGGCCAGTCCGATTGTCGACCAATTGCTCGAAAAGCTGCTGGCCGCGCAAACCCGTGAAGAGCAATTGGCCGCTGGCCGGGCACTGGATCGTGTCCTGTTGTGGCAGTACTACAGCATTCCCAACTGGTATCTGAATTATCACCGCCTGGCGTACCGCAATCGGTTCGCCTTCGTGACTACGCCGCCCTACACATTGGGCCTGAGTGCGTGGTGGCTAAAGCCTACGGAGAAATCCCAATGATGCCTTTGCGTTCCTTGCTTAAGCCCCTTGGCGGCCTGTTATTGGCCGGTGTCAGCTGCCTCGCGCTGGCCGCCCCGCAACATGCCCTCACCCTGTACGACGAACCGCCCAAATACCCGGCCAACTTCAAGCACGTCGATTACGTGAACCCGGACGCGCCCAAAGGCGGTACCTTCCGCAAATCCGCCCTGGGCACTTTCGACAGCCTGAACCCCTTTATCAACAAAGGCGTTCCCGCCGATGACATCGACCTGACCTACGACACCCTGGCCCGCCAAAGTCTCGACGAGCCCTTTACTTCATACGGCCTGATCGCAGAAAAAATCGAAAAAGCTCCGGATAACAGCTGGGTACGTTTTTACCTGCGTCCCGAAGCCAAATTCAATGACGGCCACCCGATACGCGCCGAAGACGTGGTGTTCAGCTTCGATACCCTGATGAAAAGCGGTTCGCCGCTGTTCAAGGGCTATTACAGCGACGTAGAAAAAGCGGTCGAAGAAAATCCTTTGCAGGTCAAATTCGTCTTCAAACACAACAAAAATCGCGAATTGCCGCTGATTCTCGGGCAACTGCCGATTTTGCCTAAACACTGGTGGGAAACCCGCGATTTCAGCAAAGGCAATCTTGAAATACCGATAGGTAGCGGCCCTTACACCATCACCGAGATCAAGCCGGGGCGCTCGATTCGTTATGAACGCAACAAGGACTACTGGGGCAAAGACCTGCCCATCAACAAGGGCTTGTACAACTTTGATGCCATCACCATTGACTACTTCCGCGACAACAGCGTGGCGTTCGAAGCCCTCAAGGCCGGTCAGTTCGATTACTGGCTGGAGATCAGCGCCAAAAACTGGGCAGGCGCCTACAACGTACCTGCCGTCAAACAGGGCCGTTTGATCAAAGAAGAAATCCGCAACGCCAACCCCACCGGCATGCAGGGTTTCATCTTCAACCTGCGCAGACCGATGTTTAAGGATGTGCGGGTGCGTGAAGCCCTAAACCTGCTGTTCGACTTTGAATGGGCCAATAAACAGCTATTCAACGGTTCGTATGTGCGCACCAGCAGCTATTTCGAAAACTCCGAAATGACCGCTAAAACGCTACCGACTGAAGAAGAACTGGCGATATTGGAGCCTTTGCGCGGAAAAATACCCGAAAAAGTGTTTACCGAGGTGTACAAACCTGCGGTCACTGACGCCAGTGGCATGATTCGCGAGCAGCAGCGCCGCGCCTATCAGCTGTTACACGATGCCGGGTGGCGCATCGTCGACGACAAAATGGTGGACACTGAGGGCAAGCCGGTAAAAATCGAATTTCTGCTGGCGCAGACCGAATTCGAACGCATCTTGCTGCCGTTCAAACGTAACCTCAGCGATTTGGGCATCGACGTACAGATTCGCCGTGTCGATCCTTCCCAGTACTTGAATCGCCTGCGTTCGAGGGATTTCGACATGATCATCGGCAGCTTCCCGCAATCCAGCTCGCCAGGCAGTGAACAACGCGAGTACTGGGAGTCTGAAAGCGCCGAAAAACCGGGAAGCCGCAACTTTATGGGGCTCAAAGACCCGGCCATTGATCAACTTACCGAGGGGCTGATTCATGCCGACTCGAGGCAGAGCCTGATCACTCATGCCCGCGCACTGGATCGCGTGTTGCAGTGGGGTTTCTATGTGATTCCCAACTGGCATATCAAAACCTGGCGCGTCGCGTATTCCAACCATATCGGCCACCCCGCCGTGACCCCTCTGTATGACATCGGCACCTCCACCTGGTGGGTCAAGCCTGAGGTCGAGCCGGTTACTTCCACTCAACCCACAAGCGAAAGCCTGGAGCCCTAGATGCTGGCGTATATATTCAGGCGACTGCTGCTGATCATTCCGACACTGTTCGGGATTCTGCTGATCAACTTCGTCATCATTCAGGCCGCCCCGGGCGGTCCTGTTGAACAGATGATTGCCAAGCTCGAAGGGTTTGACGGCGCCACCAGTCGCATTGCGGGTGGTGGCTCTGAAGTGTCGGTGGCCGGCTCCAACTACCGCGGCGCTCAAGGACTGGACCCCGCGCTGATACAAGAAATCGAAAAGATGTACGGCTTCGACAAATCGGCTCCTGAGCGCCTGTGGATCATGATCAAGAATTACGCCCATCTGGACTTCGGCGAAAGCTTTTTCAGGGACGCCAAGGTCATTGACCTGATCAAGGAGAAAATGCCCGTCTCGATCTCGCTCGGACTTTGGAGCACGTTGATCATGTACCTGGTGTCGATTCCGCTGGGGATCGCCAAGGCCACGCGTCACGGTAGCCATTTCGATGTCTGGACCAGTTCCGCAATTATCATCGGGTATGCGATTCCGGCCTTCCTGTTTGCTATTTTGCTGATTGTGGTTTTCGCGGGCGGCAGCTATCTGGACTGGTTTCCATTGCGTGGTCTGACGTCCAACAACTTCGATGAGCTGAGCCTGGGCGGCAAGATTCTGGATTACTTTTGGCATTTGGCACTGCCCGTCACCGCGCTGGTGATCGGCAACTTTGCCACGATGACCCTGCTGACCAAAAACAGCTTTTTGGACGAGATCAACAAACAATATGTGGTGACGGCAAAAGCGAAGGGGCTGACCAATCACCGGGTGCTGTATGGCCATGTGTTTCGCAACGCGATGTTGCTGGTGATTGCCGGTTTCCCGTCTGCCTTTATCGGCATCTTTTTTACCGGCTCGTTACTGGTTGAGGTGATTTTCTCGTTGGACGGGCTGGGACTGATGAGTTTTGAAGCGGCGATAAACCGCGATTATCCCGTGGTTTTCGGCACCCTGTTCATCTTCACGCTGGTCGGCCTGCTGGTGAAGCTGATTGGCGACCTCTCATACACCCTGGTTGATCCGCGCATCGACTTTGAAAGCAGGGAGCATTGAGATGACCTTATCGCCCCTTAACAAGCGACGCTTCGCACGCTTTAAGGCCAATAAACGTGGCTGGTGGTCGTTGTGGATTTTTCTGGTGCTGTTCGTTCTCAGCCTCGGCGCCGAACTGATCGCCAACGACAAACCACTGGTGATCAGCTATGACGGCGAGCTGTACTTTCCCGCCCTCAAACGCTACCCCGAGACCGACTTTGGCGGTGAGTTCCCGCTGGAGGCCAACTACAAAAGCCCGTACATCCGTGAACTGTTGGCAAAAAAGGATGCTTGGGTGCTGTGGCCTCCCATTCCGTATAGCTACCAGAGCATCAACTACGACTTGAAAGTCCCGGCACCCGCACCGCCATCAGCTGAAAACTGGCTCGGCACCGATGACCAGGGGCGTGATGTGCTGGCGCGAGTGATCTATGGCTTCCGGATTTCCGTGCTGTTCGCCCTGACCCTGACGGTTTTGAGCTCCATCATCGGTGTGATTGCCGGCGCGCTGCAGGGCTTCTATGGCGGCTGGGTCGATCTGGCCGGTCAGCGTTTTCTGGAAATCTGGTCGGGCTTGCCGGTGCTGTACCTGCTGATCATTCTCGCCAGCTTTGTACAACCCAACTTCTGGTGGCTGCTGGGCATCATGCTGCTGTTTTCATGGATGAGCCTGGTGGATGTTGTGCGGGCCGAATTCCTGCGGGGGCGCAATCTGGAGTATGTGCGGGCAGCCCGTGCACTGGGGATGCAAGACATGGCGATCATGTACCGGCACATTTTGCCCAACGCAATGGTGTCGACCATGACGTTCATGCCATTCATTTTGACCGGTGCGATCGGCACCCTGACCGCGTTGGACTTTCTGGGCTTCGGCCTGCCGCCGGGAGCACCGTCGCTGGGCGAGCTGGTTGCGCAGGGCAAATCCAACCTGCAAGCGCCGTGGCTGGGGATCAGTGCATTTGCCGTGCTGGCAATCATGCTCAGCTTGCTGGTGTTTATTGGTGAGTCCGCTCGCGATGCCTTCGACCCGAGGAAATGACATGACGCAGGACAATCTGATCGAAGTGCGCGATCTTTCCGTCGAATTCATCGCCGGGGAGCAACCCCAGCGTGTGGTACAGGGCATCAGTTTTGACATCAAACGGGGCGAAACCCTGGCGCTGGTAGGCGAAAGCGGTTCAGGCAAATCGGTAACGGCGCACTCGATCCTGAGGCTGCTGCCCTACCCCATCGCCCGTCACCCCAGCGGCAGCATCACCTATGCAGGGCAGGACTTACTGACGCTGGACGAGAAAAAACTGAGGCATATCCGCGGCAACCGCATTGCCATGATTTTTCAAGAACCGATGACGTCGCTAAATCCCCTGCATAGCATTGAAAAACAGATCAATGAAGTGCTGGGTCTTCATAAGGGTTTAACGGGCAAGGCAGCCACTGAGCGGACGCTGGAGCTGCTGGACCTGGTAGGCATTCCCGAGCCACGGAAACGACTGAAAGCCCTGCCACACGAGCTCTCGGGCGGCCAGAGACAGCGCGTAATGATTGCTATGGCCTTGGCCAATGAACCTGAGCTGCTGATTGCCGATGAACCCACGACGGCCCTGGACGTCACCGTGCAACTCAAAATCCTCGATTTGCTCAAAGATTTGCAGGCCCGGCTGGGCATGTCGCTGTTACTGATCAGTCACGATTTGAACCTGGTTCGACGAATTGCTCACAGAGTATGTGTCATGCAGCGCGGTTGCATCGTCGAACAAGCATCGTGCGAACAGCTGTTCCGTTCGCCGCAACATCCTTACACCCGGGAACTGCTCAGTGCAGAACCCAGCGGAGGCCCCGCTGATACCGTCGCGGGCCCGCCGTTGCTGAAGGTCGAAGACTTGAGAGTCTGGTTTCCGATCAAAAAAGGGCTGTTGCGCAAAACCGTTGATTACGTAAAAGCGGTCGATGGCATCAACTTCAGCCTGCCCCGTGGCCAAACGCTGGGCATTGTGGGGGAAAGCGGATCGGGCAAATCGACATTGGGTCTGGCTATTTTGCGGCTGATTGCCAGTCGCGGCACGATTCATTTTGGGGACAAGCAGCTAGACTGCCTGTCGCAGAAAGACGTCAGGCCGTTGCGGCGACAGATGCAGGTGGTGTTTCAGGACCCGTACGGCAGCCTCAGCCCGCGCATGAGCGTCAGCGAAATTGTCGGTGAAGGTTTGCGCATTCACGGCATGGGCACCGCTCAAGAGCAGGAAGTGGCAATTATTGAGGCGTTGCGTGAAGTAGGCCTGGATCCTGAAACCCGGCACCGTTACCCTCACGAGTTTTCAGGTGGACAGCGGCAGAGAATCGCCATTGCCCGCGCGTTAGTGTTGAAGCCAGCGTTGATTTTGCTGGACGAGCCAACCTCTGCGTTGGACAGAACAGTCCAACGCCAAGTCGTCGAGCTCTTGCGTGCTCTGCAAGCCAAGTACAACCTGACGTATTTGTTTATCAGCCATGATTTGGCGGTAGTCAAAGCGCTGAGCCACCAATTGATGGTGGTCAAGCAAGGCCAAGTGGTCGAACAAGGTGAGGCATCTTCTATTTTTGCCTCACCGCAACATCCATATACACAGCAGCTGCTGGAAGCCGCCTTTTTGGCGCCAGTGGCTGTCGATTAATCTGATAGAGGAACAACACATGGGTTTTCTCGCCGGTAAGCGCGTCCTGATCGTCGGTGTCGCTAGCAAATTGTCCATCGCTTCTGGCATTGCTGCCGCCATGCACCGTGAAGGCGCTGAACTTGCTTTCACTTATCAGAACGAAAAGCTGAAAGGCCGCGTTGAAGAGTTTGCCGCAGGTTGGGGCTCAAGCCCTGAGCTGTGCTTCCCTTGCGACGTTGCCAGCGATGAAGAAATTGCCAAGGTTTTCGAAGACCTGAGCAAGAAGTGGGATGGTCTGGACTGCATCGTTCACTCCGTAGGCTTCGCTCCGGGCGACCAGCTGGATGGCGACTTCACCGACGCCACCACCCGTGAGGGTTTCCGCATCGCTCACGACATCAGCGCCTACAGCTTCGTGGCCCTGGCCAAGGCTGGCCGCCCGATGATGAAAGGCCGCAATGGCAGCCTGCTGACCCTGTCTTACTTGGGCGCAGAACGCACCATGCCTAACTACAACGTTATGGGCATGGCAAAAGCCAGCCTGGAAGCGGGTGTTCGTTACCTGGCTGGTAGCCTGGGCCCGGAAGGTACACGCGTTAACTGCGTATCGGCTGGACCAATCCGCACCTTGGCTGCTTCCGGCATCAAGAACTTCCGTAAAATGCTGGCCGCCAACGAAGCTCAAACGCCTCTGCGTCGCAACGTGACCATTGATGAAGTCGGCAATGCCGGCGCCTTCCTGTGCTCCGACCTGGCGTCGGGCATCAGCGGCGAAATCATGTACGTAGACGGCGGCTTCAACACCACCGCAATGGGCAACATCGAAGAATAAGTCTTCGCTGTCACTGCCTTTAAAACGCCCGGTGCAGCCACTGCATCGGGCGTTTTGCGTTTAAGGCAGGAACGCTTCCTACTCGGCCCAAGCATCATGCGTCGCAATGCGGCAGCGCCCTGATGACGGGATGATCCCACTCCCCTCTCTGAATCCAGTAGCGAAGACAGGCCTGTTTTAAGGCTAAAAAAATGGCCGCTCGATGAGCGGCCATTTCAATTGAGGCTAAATGCTTGATCTCACGCCTTAGTAGCGCTCGACTTTGGCCTCGTTTTCCAACTGCTTACGGAAGGCTGCGAAGTCCTGCTGACCAGCCCGCGAAGCAAGAACGCGACGATACGTAGCTTTCTCTTCTTCTGTCGGCTGGGCACCGTCATTCACACCATTCAAGCGCAGCACGACAACACTGCCATCAGCCAGGGTGACGCTGCTGAAGGTCGGCTTGTCCTTAGAGGCTGGTTTAGGCATGCGGAACACGGCTTGCAAGACAGCCGGATCGATACCTTCCTGACCTCGGGCAACCGCTTCCTCGACTTTCCAGGAGTGACCATCAATCGGCTGATTCAACGGCAACTTACCATCACGCAGACCTTTAATGATTTCCTCAGCCTTGGTTTTGGCCTCAGCACTGGCGTGCTCTTTCACCAGTTGTGCACGAATGCTCAAAGCGACAGCTTCCAGAGGCAATTGCTCCGGTTTGCGGTGCTCCTTGACGCGCAACACAACAACGGTTTCAGGATCAAGCTCAATGGCAGAGCTGTTCGCTCCCTCATCCATCACTTCAGTACTGAATGCGGCCTGGACCACAGCGCGGTTGGCTGCAACACCCTCTCCGCCTTCACGACCAAACGGTGCGGATGTGTGCACGGTCAACTTCAGCTCCTGGGCTGGCTGAGCCAGATCAGAGGCTTCAAATGCCGAATCTTCTAGCTGCTTGCTGGCATCGACAAAGCGTTGTTCAACCTGTTGTGTTTTCAGGTCACGCGTCAGCTTGTCTTTGAGGCTGGCAAAGGTCGGAACCTCGGGCGCTTCCACATCCAACAATTTGATCAAGTGGTAGCCAAAGCTCGTACGAACCGGCTCGGACACCTGGTCTTTGCTCAACGCATAAAGGGCTGTCTCGAATACCGGGTCGTAAACACCCGGACCTGCGAAACCAAGATCACCGCCATTGGCAGCCGAACCCGGATCCTGAGAGAACTCCTTGGCCAATACCTCGAAGCTTTCGCCCTTGGCCAGACGTTGTTGAATCTCAGTGATTTTGGCCTTGGCTTGCTCGTCGCCGACCTTGTCGTTGACTTCAATCAGAATGTGCGCGCCACGACGTTGCTCGGCCAAGTTGGCGATTTCTTTCTGATAAAGCGCTTGGAGCTCGTCATCTTTAACCGCCACCTGATCAAAGAAAGAGGATTTCTTCAATTCGATGTAATCGATCACGACCTGATCCGGCGTCATGAACTCTTTGGCGTGCTTGTCGTAGTAGGCCTTGATCTCGTCATCGCTCAATTTCACCGCAGCCGGATCGGCCTTGATGTTCAGCGAATCGAAATCGCGGGTCTGCTTTTCAAGACGGGCGAAGGCGTTGACTTGCTCATCGGTCACGAAACCACTGCCTGCCAAACCGGCACGCAACTGACCAATCAGCATTTCTTCGGCCAGCATGCCGCGGAATTGCAGACGGCCGTAACCCAACTGTCGGATTACCTGATCGAAACGCTCAGGGCTGAATTTGCCATCCACCTGGAACTCAGGCGTTTGCAGAATCACTTGATCCAGAGCGGCTTCAGAGAAGGAGAACTTCGACTGGTTGGCACCTTGCAACAACAGCTTGCGGTCGATCAACCCTTTGAGGGCCGATTCGCGCAGCATTTTCTCGTCCAAAAGCGATGCGTCAAAATCCTTGCCAAGTTGCTGCATCAGCTGACGACGTTGCATGTCGACGGCCTGGCTCAGCTCGGTTTGAGTGATTTCTTCACCGTTAACCTTGGCTGCATCCTTGCTGGTCGAAGTGGCTTGAAAAATGGCATCGAAACCGGTCAACGCCATTAACGCGACGATGACACCGATGATGGTCTTGGCAATCCAGCCTTGTGAATTGTCCCTGATATTTTGCAGCATGCTTCCCCCAGAAACGGTCTTGCTTAATGAACAACCGTGGAGCGTGGGTAGAGTCCGGATAGAAGAAAGGCGCATCCGAGGATGCGCCTTCTCGTAACTGGCGGAGCGGACCGGGCTCGAACCCGCGACCCCCGGCGTAACAGATCGATGTTGCCACCGACCGCACTACCGCTCCGCTGCCAAGCCTGGCGTGCGCCTGACCCGGTTGGGTAAAAGGTGTAACAGAAACTCAGTTAACGGCTTCTTTCAGCGCTTTACCGGCTTTGAAACCTGGCTTTTTAGCAGCTGGAATTTCCAGCGTTTTACCGGTCTGTGGGTTACGACCAGTACGAGCAGGACGATCGGTTACAGAAAAAGTACCAAAGCCAACCAGTACCACAGAGTCGCCAGCCTTAAGAGCGCCAGTGACGGATTCGATTACTGCGTCCAGCGCACGGCCAGCAGCAGCTTTCGGGATATCAGCAGATGCAGCGATAGCATCAATCAGTTCCGACTTGTTCACTCTAAGTCCCCTTATATCTATCTGAGTATGTTTCTAAAGTTTTTGGTAAAAGCAAAACGACTGCTTAAGCACTTACGGACACTTATAGAGCCGCTTTATAACAAGGGCTCTAAAAAGCGTCAAGAAAGCCCCTCAGGCGAATCCGTATTAATGCGTGCTAATTCTTTCCTTAGAGTCAGACTCTCGTTTGTCTTCCTTGGCGACAATCTCGGAAGCCACATCCGGCAAGGGCTCCGGCGCGTATTGCAGCGCAATTTGCAGGACTTCGTCAATCCATTTAACCGGTTTGATTTGAAGATCCTGTTTGATGTTGTCAGGAATTTCCTTCAGATCACGGACATTTTCTTCTGGAATAATTACTGTCTTGATCCCACCGCGGTGAGCAGCCAATAGTTTTTCCTTCAAGCCTCCAATGGCCAATACCTGACCACGTAGAGTAATTTCACCCGTCATCGCAACATCTGCGCGCACTGGAATCAGCGTCAGGGCGGAAACCAAAGCGGTGCACATCCCGACACCCGCGCTTGGGCCGTCCTTAGGCGTAGCACCTTCGGGCATATGGATGTGAATGTCGCGTTTCTCGTGAAAATCCAACGGGATACCGAGACTTTTAGCGCGACTGCGCACGACCGTAAGTGCTGCCGTAATCGACTCGACCATTACATCGCCAAGCGAGCCGGTCTTGATCAGTTGACCTTTACCCGGCACCACAGCGGCTTCAATCGTCAACAGTTCGCCACCAACCTGAGTCCAGGCAAGACCGGTAACCTGACCAATCTGATCTTGCTGCTCGGCCAAGCCATAACTGAATTTTCTTACACCTAAAAAGTGCTCCAGCAAATCAGACGTCACCACAACAGAGAAGCGTTTCTCCAATGCATGCTCTTTGACCGCCTTACGGCAGATCTTGGCAATTTGACGCTCAAGCCCCCGCACACCCGCTTCACGGGTGTAATAACGGATGATGTCGCGAATGGCCTCGTTGTCGAATGCCAATTCGCCTTTTTTAAGACCGTTGGCCTCGATTTGCTTGGGTGCAAGGTATTTGACAGCGATGTTGATTTTTTCGTCTTCGGTATAACCCGGCAGACGAATCACCTCCATCCGGTCCAGCAAGGCTGGCGGAATGTTCATGGAGTTGGAGGTGCACAGGAACATTACATCGGACAGGTCGTAGTCAACCTCGAGGTAATGGTCGTTGAAGTTGTGGTTTTGCTCAGGATCGAGTACTTCGAGCAATGCCGAAGCGGGATCGCCACGCATATCACTGCCCATTTTGTCGATTTCATCGAGCAAGAACAGCGGATTACGAACCCCCACCTTGGTCATCTTTTGAATCAATCGACCGGGCATCGAACCGATATAGGTACGACGATGACCACGAATTTCAGCCTCGTCACGCACACCACCCAAAGCCATACGCACGAACTTACGATTGGTTGCGTGGGCAATCGATTCGGCAAGCGAGGTTTTACCGACACCCGGAGGCCCCACCAGGCACAGCACCGGTCCGCGGATTTTCTTCACCCGCTTTTGCACGGCGAGATATTCAAGAATCCGCTCTTTAACTTCCTCTAGACCATAATGGTCAGCATCAAGGATGTCTTCAGCACGCTTGAGGTCCAGGCGTACTTTGCTCTGAGCTTTCCAGGGCACCTGAACCAGCCAGTCGATGTAAGAGCGAACTACGGTGGCTTCTGCCGACATCGGAGACATCTGCTTAAGCTTATTAAGCTCAGCCTGGGCTTTGGCCATGGCATCTTTTGGCAGCCCGGCTGCATCGATGCGCTTTTTCAGCTCTTCAATTTCGTTGTGGCCTTCGTCGCCATCACCGAGCTCTTTCTGAATGGCCTTCATCTGCTCATTCAGGTAGTACTCGCGCTGACTGCGCTCCATCTGCTTTTTGACACGGCCGCGAATGCGCTTTTCGACCTGCAGCAGATCAATTTCGGCGTCCAGCAAAGCAAGTACATGCTCAACCCGGGTTTGCAGATCAATAATTTCGAGAATTTCCTGCTTCTGTTCGATCTTGAGTGCCATATGGGCAGCCATCGTATCGACCAGACGGCTAGGCTCATCAATGCTGTTAAGCGATGACAACACCTCAGCCGGTACTTTTTTGCCCAACTGCACATACTGCTCAAATTGCGAGAGCAGGCTGCGTACAAATACTTCGGACTCACGCTCAGGCGCAGCCGCTTCTTCAATCAAGGAAACTTCGGCGCTCAAGTAGCCATCAGCTTGCCCAAATTTTTCCACAGCGCCACGCTGCTCTCCCTCGACCAGAACCTTAACGGTACCGTCTGGCAGCTTCAGCAACTGCAAAACAGTGGCAATCGTACCTACGCCATAAAGTGCATCGGCACTGGGATCATCGTCAGCAGGATTTTTTTGAGCCAACAGCAGGATTTGCTTGTCGCCCGTCATCGCAGCCTCGAGGGCCTCGATCGACTTCTCGCGTCCCACGAACAGTGGGATCACCATGTGCGGATACACAACAACATCACGCAACGGCAGGAGAGGCAATTCGATGGTTGTCTTCATGATTTCGCCTCTACGGCGGCCATACGGCCGTAATCAGATGGAAGTAAGCTTGAAGCCAAGATGGGGGCAGTCTCTAAAAAAAACAAGCGTTGATAGGCAGTAAAAACAAAGGGGCCCGAAGGCCCCTTTGTTAAACACGCACCATGTAACAAAGAGCTACACATTTACGCGTCTGGTGCAGCCTTGGCAGTCGCATCGTTGTTTTCATAAATCAACAATGGCTTGGACTTGCCTTCAATAACGCTTTCATCGATCACCACTTTACTCACCTCGGACTGCGAGGGGATTTCATACATGGTGTCGAGCAGTACGCCTTCCAGAATCGAACGCAGACCGCGAGCACCTGTTTTGCGTTCAAGTGCACGCTTGGCGACAGCTTTAAGCGCATCGGCACGAAATTCAAGATCAACACCTTCCATCTCGAACAACTTGCCATACTGCTTGGTCAACGCATTTTTAGGCTCAGTGAGAATCTGCATCAGTGCAGCTTCGTCAAGCTCATCAAGCGTCGCCAGAACAGGGAGACGACCTACGAATTCCGGAATCAGACCAAACTTGACCAAATCGTCAGGCTCGACCTCACGCAGGGATTCACCCACCTTCTTGCCCTCTTCCTTGCTGCGAACTTCAGCACTGAAGCCAATACCGCCGCGCGTGGAGCGAGCCTGAACGACTTTTTCCAGACCGGAGAAAGCGCCGCCACAGATAAAGAGAATGTTGCGGGTATCAACCTGCAAAAACTCTTGCTGAGGATGCTTGCGACCGCCTTGGGGCGGAACGGAGGCCACTGTACCTTCGATCAGCTTCAAAAGCGCCTGCTGCACGCCTTCACCGGAAACATCCCGGGTAATGGACGGATTGTCAGATTTACGCGAGATCTTGTCGATTTCGTCGATGTAGACAATGCCCATCTGAGCTTTCTCTACATCGTAATCGCACTTCTGCAACAGCTTCTGAATGATATTTTCAACGTCTTCACCTACGTAACCCGCTTCAGTCAGCGTGGTCGCATCTGCAATGGTGAAAGGTACATTCAGCAAACGAGCCAAGGTCTCTGCCAGCAGGGTTTTACCCGAACCAGTAGGACCGATAAGCAGGATATTACTCTTGCCCAATTCGACGTCGTCGTTCTTTTTGTCACGTTGGTTAAGACGCTTGTAGTGGTTATAAACCGCTACAGCCAAAACCTTTTTGGCACGTTCCTGACCGATTACATACTGATCAAGGATGCCGCTGATTTCTTTTGGCGATGGTAATTTATGCGCGCTGCTCTCGGCCTGGGCTTCCTGCACCTCCTCACGGATGATGTCATTGCACAGGTCAACGCATTCGTCGCAGATAAAGACCGAGGGGCCGGCAATCAATTTGCGCACTTCATGCTGGCTTTTGCCACAGAAGGAGCAATAGAGCAATTTGCCGTTGTCCTCGCCGTTGCGGGTGTCAGTCATTCGATCGATCCAAATCCGATAGGCTTGCAACACAAGATGAAGGCAACTGCAGGCTTTTTCAAGCCCACAGGTGACCGGAAAAACCAGCCACCTACATTTGAGCTGCTTAAGCGGGCATTTGACGCTTGCTGAACACCGAGTCGATCAAGCCATATTCGGCTGCACGCTCGGCACTCATGAAGTTGTCACGCTCGGTGTCACGCTCGATGGTCTCGAGGGATTGACCCGTGTGATGCGCCAACAGCGAGTTCAAACGATGACGGATGTTGAGGATTTCCTTGGCATGAATGTCGATATCCGACGCCTGACCCTGGAAACCGCCCAGTGGCTGGTGAATCATCATTCGCGAATTTGGCAAGCAATGACGCTTGCCCGGCGCACCACCAGCCAGCAGGAATGCCCCCATGCTGCATGCCTGACCGATACAAATGGTCGACACGTCAGGCTTGATGAACTGCATGGTGTCGTAGATCGACATACCTGCGGTTACCGAGCCACCAGGGGAGTTGATGTAAAGATGGATGTCCTTGTCCGGGTTTTCGGCTTCAAGGAAGAGCAGTTGCGCCGCTACCAGGTTGGCCATGTAGTCTTCTACAGGGCCCACCAGGAAGATGATTCGCTCCTTCAACAGGCGCGAATAAATGTCATAGGCGCGCTCGCCACGGGCGGACTGCTCAACAACCATCGGGACCAAGCCGCCAGCGGCTTGAATGTCAGAGTTCTGCTGCATATAAGAATTGCGGGACATGTCCTGCAGTCACTCCCAAATAGTTCTGTCTTGAATACGCATAAGCCAGCTCGAGGCTGGCTTATGGTTGTGTTTTCAAACGAATCTGAAATCAGTCGGCTTGTGGAGCTTCCACCGGCTTGACCGCTTCTTCGTAAGAGACCGACTTGTCGGTCACCTTAGCCTTCTGCAGAACAGTATCCACAACTTGTTCTTCCAGCACAACCGAACGAACTTCGTTCAATTGCTGGTCATTTTTGTAGTACCAGGCCACAACCTGCTCCGGCTCTTGGTAAGCAGAAGCCATTTCCTGAATCATTTCACGAACGCGATCTTCGTCTGGCTTCAGATCGAACTGCTTAACCACCTCGGCCACGATCAGACCCAGTACAACGCGACGCTTGGCTTGCTCTTCGAACAGCTCGGCTGGCAGTTGATCCGGCTTGATATTGCCGCCGAACTGCTGAACGGCCTGAACGCGCAGACGGTCAACTTCGCTCGACAACAGCGCCTTCGGCACTTCGATCGGGTTGGCAGCCAGCAGGCCTTCCATCACCTGGTTCTTAACCTTGGACTTAATCGCCTGACGCAGCTCACGCTCCATGTTCTTACGAACTTCGGCGCGGAAACCTTCAAGGCCTGTCTCTTTGATACCGAACTGAGCGAAGAATTCTTCATTCAATTCAGGCAGCTTTGGCTCAGAAACGGTGTTGACCGTCACAGTGAACTCGGCAGTTTTGCCTGCCAGATCAAGGTTCTGATAATCCTCAGGGAATGTCAGGGTCAGAACGCGCTCTTCGCCCGCCTTAGCGCCCACCAGACCTTCTTCGAAACCCGGGATCATACGACCCGAACCCAGAACCAGCTGAGTGCCTTTGGCAGAACCGCCAGCGAATACTTCGCCGTCAACCTTGCCAACGAAATCGATATTCAGTTGGTCTTCGTTTTGTGCGGCACGCTCAGTGACTTCAAAACGAGTGTTCTGCTTGCGCAGGACTTCCAGCATTTTGTCCAGATCAGCATCAGCCACTTCAGCACTGAGGCGTTCGACAGCAATAGTATCCAGACCGGTCACTTCGAATTCCGGGAAAACTTCGAAAGTGGCGATGTATTCCAGATCCTTGCCTTTTTCAAAGACTTTAGGCTCTACCGATGGCTGACCCGCCGGGTTCAGCTTTTGCTCAACCACTGCTTCATAAAAAGAAGCCTGGATGATGTTGCCCAGTGCTTCTTGACGTGCATCAGCTTCGTAACGCTGACGGATCACGCTCATTGGCACTTTGCCTGGACGAAAGCCCGGGATCTTGGCCTTTTGGGCAGTCTGTTGCAGACGCTTGTTGACTTCAGCCTCAATTCGCTCAGCTGGCACGCCAATGGTCATGCGACGCTCAAGAGCGGAAGTATTTTCAACAGAAACTTGCATGGATATTCCTCGTTGCACAGACGTTAGCCGGCCGTTTCCGACCCCATAATCAAGGGCATGCATTCTAGTGGGTCAAACTCAAGAAGTCACCCTACCGCATTTGTACATGGAAACAGCAGGCGTATTAAGAAGGAGCAGCAAGCATTCGCTTACTCCCGGAAACACAACTTTTAACCCTAATTGCTGAACCAGAGCCTTCTGTCTATATAGAGGGCTCCATCCAGCCATACATCCGGACTCAACAAGCTCGACTCTTTAGCACGACTGCTAGCGTTTGAAAATTGAAAACGCAAAAACGAAAAAAGCGCAGCCCTTTTCAGGTGCTGCGCCTTTTTCAGCAAGTGGACGAACCACTAATTTGGTGCGGACGGAGAGACTCGAACTCTCACACCTTGCGGCGCTGGAACCTAAATCCAGTGTGTCTACCAATTCCACCACATCCGCATTTCAAACTTTTGAAGCAAAGACGCCAGACTATTAATCTGGCGTCTTTCTAAATATGGGGTGGACGAAGGGGATCGAACCCTCGACAACGGGAGTCACAATCCCGTGCTCTACCAACTGAGCTACGCCCACCATATTGCCTGTACCGCTTACTTGTGCCAAAGCTGCCTAATGGCGCACCCGGCAGGACTCGAACCTGCGACCATCCGCTTAGAAGGCGGATGCTCTATCCAGCTGAGCTACGGGCGCCTTATTAATCTGTACTCTGTGACGACTACAAACTAAGTGCTTTCAGTATCACCAAGCTAGACATCAACTTCGCTCTACCTTCTTAACCAGTGCTAGGCTGTGCCCGACAAGTGCGACGAATGTTATAGGTGAGTCGGTAAGTCGTCAACTCTTTTTTGAAAAAAGTTTAGAAATATAAAGGGGTTAGGGGAATAAGCAGACCAAGCGCCTTTGCCCTCACGCCATGGCATGCGAGAATGCACGCCCTTTTTCCACCCTTTTCGATGGTTAATCACGCGTAATGACTGCACAACTAATCGACGGCAAAGCGATCGCCGCCAGCCTGCGCCAGCAGATTGCCAAACGTGTTGCCGAGCGTCACGAGCAAGGCCTGCGCACTCCGGGCCTGGCAGTGATTCTGGTCGGCAGCGATCCTGCCTCCCAGGTTTATGTTTCGCACAAGCGTAAAGACTGCGAAGAGGTAGGCTTTCTTTCACAAGCCTATGACCTGCCTTCTAACACCACTCAGCAAGACCTGACCGATTTGATCGACCGTCTTAATGAAGACGCAAACATCGACGGTATCCTGCTGCAACTACCACTCCCTGAGCACCTGGATGCTTCCAAACTTCTGGAACGCATCCGCCCGGACAAGGACGTGGACGGTTTTCACCCTTACAACGTCGGTCGCCTGGCACAACGCATCCCGCTGCTACGCCCTTGCACCCCCAAAGGCATCATGGCCCTGCTGGAAAGCACAGGTCAAAACCTGTACGGCATGGACGCTGTAGTCGTAGGCGCCTCCAACATTGTGGGCCGTCCGATGGCAATGGAGTTGTTGCTGGCAGGCTGCACGGTGACGGTAACCCACCGCTTCACTAAAGATCTGGCTGGCCATGTCGGTCGAGCCGACTTAGTGGTGGTGGCAGCTGGCAAACCAGGCCTGGTCAAAGGCGAGTGGATAAAAGAAGGCGCTATCGTGATCGACGTCGGGATCAACCGCCAGGCTGATGGCAAGTTGGTGGGCGATGTGGTTTACGAGACTGCCCTGCCCCGCGCAGGCTGGATCACCCCCGTTCCGGGCGGCGTAGGCCCGATGACGCGTGCCTGCCTCCTTGAGAACACGCTCTACGCCGCAGAATCGCTGCACAGCTAAGCGCTCAAGCAATTCTGTCCGACGGCACCTGCGGGTGCCGTTTTTGTTGGCACTAAATATCCAGACAAACAAAAGCCCGCACGGAGCGGGCTTTTGTTTGTGCGGCGATTAATCAGTCAGCCAAACGCCAGGTGGTTGCGCCCTTACCGTCTTCGAGCACAACGCCCATTTCGGTCAACTGATCACGAATACGATCGGATTCAGCCCAGTCTTTCGCTGCACGCGCCGCCAAACGCGCCGCGATCAGCGCCTCTACCTGAGCTGCGTCGACCTTGCCCTCAGCACCTGCCTGCAAGAAATCGTCTGCTTCAAGCTGCAAGACACCCAGCACATCCGCCAATTGCTTGAGACGGGCAGCGAGGCCAGCCGCCGCGTTCAGATCAGCGTCACGCAGACGATTGATTTCACGGACCATCTCAAATAAGACCGCGCACGCTTCCGGCGTCCCGAAATCGTCATTCATCACCTGAGTAAAACGCTCTACAAACGCCTCACCACCCGCAGGCTCAGCTTTCGGCAAGCCTTTGAGCGCATGGTAGAAACGCTCAAGAGCGGCTTTTGCGTCTTTCAGGTTGTCTTCCGAATAATTGATCGCGCTGCGGTAGTGACTGGACACCAACAGATAACGCACCACTTCCGGGTGATATTTCTCCAACACGTCGCGAATGGTGAAGAAGTTGTTCAAGGATTTGGACATCTTCTCGCCATTGATGCGGATCATCCCGCAGTGCATCCA
Organism: Pseudomonas sp. WS 5078; assembly: GCF_012985745.1. NCBI lineage: Bacteria > Pseudomonadati > Pseudomonadota > Gammaproteobacteria > Pseudomonadales > Pseudomonadaceae > Pseudomonas > Pseudomonas sp. WS 5078. Next base: position 101,746 of record NZ_JAAQWX010000011.1, read on the forward strand.
GGCATTGGCATAGGTCTTGCCCGTAGCCGCCTCACTCTGGGCGATTTCGTTTTCATGGTGCGGGAACTCAAGATCGCTGCCGCCACCGTGAATATCGAACGTTTCACCCAGGCAGCAAGTGGACATCACCGAGCATTCAATGTGCCACCCCGGACGCCCCGGCCCCCACGGCGACTCCCAGCTCGGCTCACCCGGCTTGACGCCTTTCCACAAGACGAAATCCAGTGGATCGTCCTTGGCTTCGTCGACTTCTATGCGCGCACCGATACGCAGGTCTTCAATCTTCTTGCGCGACAACTTGCCGTAGCCCATGAACTTGGCCACGCGGTAGTACACGTCACCGTTACCCGGCGCGTAGGCAAAGCCCTTGTCGATCAAGGTCTGAATCATCGCGTGCATGCCAGCAATGTGGTCAGTCGCACGCGGTTCCATGTCCGGCTTGCGGATATTGAGCCGCGCTTCATCCTCATGCATTGCAGCAATCATGCGCTCGGTCAGCGCAGTGAAGGATTCATTATTTTGGACCGCACGGTTAATAATCTTGTCGTCGATATCCGTGATGTTGCGCACGTAGGTCAAGTCATACCCGCTGAAGCGCAACCAGCGGGTGATCAGGTCGAAAGCAACCATGCTGCGACCATGACCCAAATGGCAATAGTCATAGACGGTCATGCCGCACACGTACATGCGCACTTTATTGCCGTCCAGCGGCTTGAAAACTTCTTTGCTCTTGGTGAGCGTGTTGTAGATCGTTAGCACGACGACTTCCTTAAAACTGACTCACTGACCCCAAGAATCGCGCAGGGTCACAGTGCGGTTGAATACCGGGCGACCAGGTTTCGAGTCCTTGATATCCGCGCAGAAGTAACCTTCGCGCTCGAACTGGAAACGGTCTTCAGGCTGTGCATTACCAAGAGAAGGCTCAGCACGACAGCCGGTCAGGACCTGCAACGAGTCAGGGTTGATGTTTTCAAGGAAACCCGCACCGTCCTCAGCCTTTTCAGGGTTCGGCGAACGAAACAGACGATCATAAAGGCGCACTTCACACTCAACGCTGGCAGCTGCTGGCACCCAGTGCACGACCCCTTTGACCTTGCGGCCCTCCGGGTTTTTGCCCAGGGTTTCAGGATCGTACGAGCAGCGAAGCTCGACGATATTCCCCGCTGCGTCCTTGATCGCTTCATCTGCGCGGATCACATAGCTGCCACGCAAACGCACTTCGCCCGCAGGCTCAAGGCGCTTGTACCCTTTAGGCGGCTCTTCCATGAAGTCATCACGGTCGATATAGATCTCGCGTGCGAACGGCAGCACACGGATACCCATGTCTTCTTTGGGATGGCAAGGCAGCTCAAGGTTTTCAACCTGACCTTCCGGGTAGTTGGTAATCACGACCTTCAGCGGACGCAAAACGCACATGGCACGCGGCGCGCTACGATCCAGGTCGTCGCGGATGCTGAATTCCAGCATGCCGAAATCGACCACTCCGTCGGACCGGTTGGTGCCTACCATGTCGCAGAAGTTACGGATCGACTTGGGCGTGTAGCCACGGCGGCGGAAACCCGACAACGTGGACATGCGCGGGTCGTCCCAGCCATTGACATGCTTTTCATCAACCAACTGCTTGAGCTTGCGCTTGCTGGTGATGGTGTAGTTCAGGTTCAGGCGCGAGAACTCGTACTGACGAGGCTTGCTCGGCACCGGCAAGTTGTCGAGGAACCACTCGTACAGAGGGCGGTGACCTTCAAACTCCAGCGTGCAGATCGAATGGGTAATCCCTTCGATGGCGTCAGATTGACCATGGGTGAAGTCATAGTTCGGGTAGATGCACCACTTATCGCCAGTCTGATGGTGATGAGCATGGCGAATGCGATACAGAATCGGGTCGCGCAGGTTCATGTTCGGCGAAGTCATGTCAATTTTGGCGCGCAACACACGCTTGCCATCTTCGAACTCCCCCGCCTTCATGCGCGCAAACAGGTCGAGGTTTTCTTCGACGCCACGATCACGGAACGGGCTGTTTTTACCTGGCTCAGTCAAGCTACCGCGGTACTCTTTGGCCTGCTCGGGAGTCAGGTCGCAGACGTAGGCCTTGCCCTCTTTAATGAGGTAAACCGCCCACTCGTGCAACTGGTCAAAATACTGAGAGGCATAGCGCACTTCGCCGGACCATTGAAAGCCCAGCCATTTGACATCACTTTCGATGGCATCAATGTATTCCTGGTCTTCCTTGGCCGGGTTGGTGTCGTCAAAACGCAGGTGCGTGACACCACCAAACTCTTCAGCCAGCCCGAAGTTCACGCAAATGGATTTGGCGTGACCAATGTGCAGGTAACCGTTGGGCTCAGGCGGGAAGCGGGTCACGATCTGTTTGCATTTACCCGAGTCAAGGTCAGCCTGAACGATTGGACGCAGGAAATTGGCCGGGACAGCTGGGCCAGCCTTTGGATTCAGAGTGGGGTCGACAGTGGGCTTGCTCATAGGATCCTTGAACATAACGAGTGCGCGGCCTGGGTCGGCCGACTAAATCAAAGCGCCTATCATAGCCGATGCTGTCAAGCCACCGACAGAGCAGGCAGTCAATCAAAGCATTTGAAATCGCCGCTTTTAGTACCCATATCGTAAAAACCGCATCGAAATGGCGCGCGAGCACGCTAAACTCCGCCCCGCGGCTGTATCTACCCAGCCAGCTCAGGGGTTGAGACGCAAGATGCCACCTCCGGGCCCAACGAATTCTCTGATAGAGCGATAACCCCATGTCAAAAGTAAAATTGAGCACCAACCACGGCGATATCGTGATCCAGCTAAACGCTGAAAAAGCGCCGATCACGGTTGCCAACTTCATCGAATACGTAAAAGCCGGCCACTACGAAAACACCGTTTTTCACCGTGTAATCGGCAACTTCATGATCCAGGGCGGCGGTTTTGAGCCTGGCATGAAAGAAAAGAAAGACAAGCGCCCAAGCATCCAGAACGAAGCCGACAACGGCCTGCCGAACAAGAAGTACTCGGTTGCCATGGCCCGCACCATGGAGCCGCATTCTGCTTCTGCTCAATTCTTCATCAACGTGGCTGACAACAGCTTCCTGAACCACAGCGCTAAAACCGTTCAGGGCTGGGGCTACGCGGTATTTGGCGAAGTCGTAGAAGGTCAGGACGTTGTCGACAAGATCAAAGGTGTCGCAACCACTTCCAAAGCCGGCCACCAGGACGTACCTGCAGACGACGTGATCATCGAGAAAGCCGAGATCATTGAGTGATACTGCTGATTTCAGATTTGCATCTGGAAGAGGAGCGCCCGGACATTACCCGGGCGTTTCTGAATTTCCTGACCGGGCGCGCGCGCTCGGCTCAGGAGCTGTACATTTTGGGCGACTTTTTTGAAGCCTGGATCGGCGACGATGCAATGACGCCCTACCAGCGCTCGATTTGTGACGCACTGCGAGCCCTGAGCGATAGCGGTACCGACGTGTTTCTCATGCATGGTAACCGTGACTTCTTATTAGGCCGGGCCTTTTGCAAAGCGGCCGGCTGCACCCTGCTTAAAGACCCTAGCGTTGTGGACTTTTACGGCGACCCCGTGCTCCTGATGCACGGCGACAGTCTTTGTACCCGCGACGAAGCTTACATGCGCTTGCGACGCTACCTGCGCAACCCTGTGACTTTGTGGGTTTTGCGGCACTTGCCATTAAGCGTCCGCCATAAACTCGCACGGAAACTGCGCAGCGAAAGTCGCGCCCAAACCCGCATGAAAGCCAACGACATTGTCGACGTGACCCCTGAAGAAATTCCGCGGATCATGACCCAGTTTGGCGTGCACACCTTGATTCACGGCCACACTCATCGTCCGGCGATTCATAAATTGCAAATTGGTGAGCAGGCCGCCAAGCGGATTGTGCTCGGCGACTGGGACCGTCAAGGCTGGGTGTTGCAAGTGGATGAACAAGGGATGCAACTGGCCCCGTTCGATTTTCAGCTGACATTGCCCTCCGCCACGACCCCCTGAACGAGCCCAGCCACCTCGACACGGCATTTACCGGGCATCACCAAAGGCTCAGACCCTGATAAGTCGCGGCCTTCGGCAATCCCGGAATGTGCTTTGGTACGTGCGCCTCAATGCCCGCTGGCCGCTGGGCCCGCCTTGGCAGCGAAGGGCGGTTTGGCCAGCCATACCAGCAGAATCAAGCCCATGAAGATCCAGCCCATCATCGTGAAATAGTCCACGGTCGACAGCATATACGCCTGACTGGTCAGGATTTGATCCATCTGCGCGTAGGCCTTGGTACTGGCCCCTCCCAGATTTTCGAGGGTATGCCGGGTGATCGGATCGTACGTACTGATGCTTTCACTCATGTAAGCATGATGCTGATCTGCACGACGAATCCAGATCCATGTGGTCAATGAGGCTGCGAAACTCCCGCCCAATGTACGCAGGAATGTGGCCAGTCCTGCCCCGTCGGCAATTTGATGTGGCGGCAAATCCGACATCAAAATGCTCAAGGTCGGCATAAAGAACAGCGCCACACCAATCCCCATGAACAGCTGCACCATCGCAATGTGCTGGAAATCCACCTCATTGGTGAACTCAGCGCGCATAAAGCAACTCAAGCCAATCGCCAAAAAAGCCAACCCCGCCAAAAGCCGCAAATCAAACTTATGCGCGTACTTGCCCACGAACGGGGACATCACGACAGGCAGGATACCGATGGGTGCAACGGCCAGGCCGGCCCAGGTTGCGGTGTAGCCCATTTGGGTTTGCAGCCATTGCGGCAGAATCAGGTTGATACCGAAGAAGCCGGCATACCCCAACACCAGCACGATTGTTCCGATACGGAAGTTGCGATGGGCGAACAAGCGAAGATTGACGATCGGGTGTTTGTCGGTCATTTCCCAAATCACGAAAGCCGCCAGCGCCACCACTGACAGGGCTGTGCCCATCAGAATAAAGCTGGATTCAAACCAGTCCAGATCATTGCCTTTGTCGAGCACAATTTGCAGGGCGCCCACCCCGATGATCAGCGTAATCAACCCCACATAATCCATGGGCTGACGCGTGATGACGACCGGACGCGCTTTCAGTTGCTGACGCACGACCATGACCGCGAAGATCCCGATCGGGATATTAATAAAGAAGATCCATGGCCAGCTGTAACTGTCCGTGATCCAGCCACCCAAAATCGGCCCGGCAATGGGCGCAACCACCGTGACCATCGCCAGCAATGCCAATGCCATCCCCCGTTTTGCGGGCGGGTAAACCGCGATCAGCAAAGTTTGCGTCATGGGATATAAAGGCCCCGCCACCAACCCTTGCAGAACCCGAAAGCCCACCAGCTCAGGCATGGAGGTGGATATTCCGCACAAAAAAGACGCCAGCACGAACAGAATCGTCGCCCACAGAAACAGTTTCACTTCTCCGAAACGTCGGCTCAGCCAACCGGTCAGTGGCAACGCAATCGCATTGCTGACAGCAAAAGATGTGATAACCCACGTCCCCTGCTCCGAACTCACACCCAAGTTGCCGGAAATAGTGGGCAGCGCAACGTTGGCAATAGTGGTATCGAGCACTTGCATAAAGGTGGCCAGCGACAGGCCAATAGTGGCAAGCAGCAGGCTGGGCGGCGTAAAAGACGCGTTTGTACTCATCGCAAATCCTTTAAAACAGGGCGCGCAGCCCCGCCGCAGTGGCGGGACCAGTGGATTGGCGAATCAACGCGCAGCAGCAGAATTGCCTACAGCAGCACTGTTACTGTCAATCAGCCGCGCGATCAGGGCTTCTGCATCGGCCAGTTGTTTTTCGTACACATTGGTTGTGAACATGGCTTTTTGCGGTGGCTGTTGCGCCAGCACCGGGCCACTTTGATCGTGCAAATTCACATCCACCACCATCGACAATCCCACCCGCAACGGATGCTCAGCCAGTTGATCGGCATTGATGTGAATGCGCACTGGCACGCGCTGGACAATTTTGATCCAGTTACCGGTAGCGTTTTGCGCGGGCAGTAAGGCGAACGCGCTGCCCGTCCCGGCACCGATGCTGTCGATAGAGCCGCTGTACTTCACCTCACTGCCGTAAATGTCCGATTCGATCTCCACCGGCTGACCAATGCGCATGTTGTGCAACTGGGTTTCTTTGAAGTTGGCATCGATCCAAAGCTGGTTCAGCGGAATAACCGCCATCAGCGCCGTACCCGGCTGAACTCGCTGACCCAACTGAACCGTGCGTTTCGCCACATAACCGGTCACCGGGGCGATCAGCGTGGTGCGCGCATGCTCCAGATAGGCTTGGCGCAGTTGCGCAGCGGCCGCGAGCACATCTGGATGGTTAGCGACTGCAGTGTTATCCACCAAGGCCGTGGTGGTATTTAACTGTTGCTCGGCATTGCGCAACTCACTCAACGCCGAAGACAGATCGTCCCGCGCATGAGACAGCTCTTCCTGCGAAATGGCCCCCCCAGCCGCCAGACTTTTACGACGGTTATAGTTGTCCTGAGCTTTTTGCACCTCGGATTTTTGCGCCGCCACTTGAGCCTTCATGCCGCTCACATTGCTGAACAAACCCCGCACCTGACGCACTGTTCGCGCCAGATTGGCTTCAGCACTTTGCAGCCCGACTTGAGCATCGCTCGGGTCAAAATTGAGCAGCACCTGACCTTCGTGAACCAAGTCGCCATCATCGGCCCCAATGCTCACCACCGTACCAGTCACTAACGGCGTAATTTCAACCACGTTGCCATTGACGTATGCGTCATCAGTGCTTTCACTCCAGCGACCGTACAACTCGTGCCAGGCCCAGACGCCCAAGATACCGAGTACGACCAGCAGCGCGAGGGCACCCAGCCAGCGTTTGCGTTTACGCGAGTTAGGCGCGTCTTCGTTGTGTTGTGTTTCATTCGGTGTTTGCACAGAAGCCATGACGAGTACCTGAAATTATTCTGCCAGCGAGGCTTGGGAGGGAACGGCCAACGCCGTGTGAGCGGGCTCGAAGCCGCCGCCCAAGGCCTGCATCAATTGAATCGAGAGGTCGATCTGTTGCGCATTCAAGTCAGCCAACTGGCGTTGGGCCTGAAGCAGTTGCTGTTCAATGCTCAGCACGTCCAGATAATTACCGACACCCGAGCCATAACGTTGCAATACCGTGTTGTAGGAGTCCTGCGCGATATCGGCTGCACGCTGTTGAGCCGTAATCTGATGGCCCGTCGCCGCCAATTGCCCGAGGGTGTCGCTGATTGCACCGAGAGCGCCCACCACTGTTTTGTTGTATTGCGCCACCGCCAAATCGTAACGGGCATCTTCTGCATCCAGCCCGGCGCGTAAACGCCCGCCATCAAAAATCGGCAGCGACAGCGCTGGCGCAATGTTGAAGAAGCGACTGGCCGACCCGAATAAAGCATCCCCCAGTAATGATTCGGTGCCAGCGACGGCCGTCAAATTCAGATTGGGATAGAAACGGGTTTTAGCTGCTGCAATGTTTTTGCTGGCCGCTTCAACACGCCAGCGCGCTGCGACCACGTCTGGCCGACGCCCCAGCAAGTCGGCTGGCAATGTACTGGGCAACGCCACGGCGCTCGGCGCCAGAACATTGGGCCGCGTGATTTCATCACCGCGATCCGGCCCCTTGCCAAGCAGCACTGCGAGCGTAATACGCGCCGAATTGAGCTGTTTCTCAGCGTCGATCAGTTGCTCTTGAGCAGTGGCCTCAAGGCTTTCGGTTTGCTGAAACTGGTAATGGCTGTCGATACCTGAAGCCAAGCGACGCTTGCTCAGGTCCAGCATCTTTCGTGTGCGTTGCAGATCCTCTTGTGACAGATCACGCACTCGGAAGGCATGTCCCAAGTTGCTGTAAGCGCGCGCCACATCGCCCGCCAGCGTCAGACGCGCAGCCTGGCCATCCACTTCCGCTGCACGCGCTTCGCCCAACGCAGCTTCCCACGCATCGCGCTGGCCGCCCCACAAGTCAAAGGTGTAATTGAAGGTCAGATTAAGGTCACGTTCCGTGCTGTAACGCCCACCCTGCCCGCTGGGATCTTGCGATCGCGACAGGCGCGAGCGTGTGACAGCTCCATTAGCGTCCAGCGTTGGCATCCGCGCCGCATTGGCCGAACTGGCGGCTGCCGTGGCCTGACGGATGCGGGCGCTGGCCACTTGCATATCCGGACTGTCACGCAAGGCTTGCGTAACCATGCGGTTGAGTTGCTGATCGCCCAACCGCGCCCACCATTGCTTCTCGGGCCAGGCGGCCGGAGTGACGTTGGCGCCCTTGAAAGATTGACCGGGTTTCAATTGATCGGCTTCAAGGCTGACGCCTTGAGGGGTTAGCCCGTGGTCATTGGCACAGCCGGCCAACACCATTGACGCAAATACCAGGCTCAAGCCTGTACGCAAGGTTTTGTTGCTCATTTTTCACCCAGGCGCTGCACCGTGATCGCGTCACCGGCTGCGAGCAATATTTTTTTCAGGATATGTTCAAGGCTTTGTAATTCTTGCGGGGTTATCGCGCCTGCCAACTGATTCATGGCAGCTGCGCCGATGGTCGGAAGTTGATCGGCCAGTGCCTGCCCCTCGCCTGTAAGCACCAGGCGCACCTGACGCCTGTCCGCATCTGAGCGCTGACGCACCAACAGATTTTTTTGCTCAAGGCGATCGAGCATCCGGGTCATCGAACCGCTGTCGATACACAAGTGCCGACAAAGCTCAGCCGGGGTATCCACCTCAAACTGCGCCATGATGATTAGTACTTTGAACTGCGCAGCCGTGATGCCATACGGCTCCATGTGCGTGTCAATGATGCGGTCCTTGAGCAACGCAGCGCGACCAAGAAGCAAACCCAAGGTGCAGTTTTGAAAGTTATCGGGGGAGAAATGCTTCATCGGCCACCAGGAAGCTGCTTAAACAGTAATGTTTCAAAATATTACTGTCTAGGCAGCTAATGTCAAGGCGATAAATAGCCAGCTATCTATTTGAACCCATGTAGACCGCGTCACGAGGTTCGCCTGATAGCGCTAAGCATGGGCCATGCAATAAAAAAGCAGACGCTGACGCAAGGTATGCCTGCGTCAGCGATAAGCTACGCCTGAGCCGGCACGCCACTGTGGAAGCGAAACTCAACGTCTGGGCTTTCAATAAGCGCTTGCTCGGCGACGCGCACGCGCTCAATTACCTGAGCAATGTCCTTGGCGTCACCGTATTGATAGGCCAATTTCAAATAACCCTGAAAATGCCGCGCTTCGCTTTTAAGCAATCCGAAATAGAACGTGCCCAGTTCTTCGTCCAGATGCGGCACCAGCGCCTCGAAGCGCTCACAACTGCGCGCCTCGATAAACGCCCCGACCACCAGCGTGTCCACCAGCTTTACGGGCTCATGGTTACGGACCACTTTGCGCAAACCAGAAGCGTAGCGCCCTGCTGACAACTGGCGAAGTTCGATTTTGCGCTTTTTCATCAAACGCATGACCTGCTCGTGGTGCACCAGCTCTTCACGGGCCAGGCGCGACATCATATTGATCAGGTCAACATGGGAGTGATATTTGGCAATCAGGCTCAGCGCCGTGCTGGCAGCCTTGAACTCACAGTTTTTGTGATCGATGAGCAGGGTTTCCTGATCGGCCAGCGCTGCCGTGATCCAGCCATCAGGCGTTCGGCAACCAAGAAACTCGTTAATTTCAGGAAGAATCACGCGAACGCCCCCGATATAAGAAGGTTGCGCGACGAGTCGACAGTAGGCAGAAAAGTGACAGGCATGGGGCTCACACAGCTGGAGTGACAAAGCCGCCGATTATACGGGGCGCACAGCACAGCACCAGCCTGACGGATTGATATGCATCAAGGCGCGGGCAACCCGTGAGCAACTATAGTGGTTGCACTCAATCCTCCATGGAGCCTCTACCATGCAAAAGATCAACAAGCTGCTGGTGGTGATCGAACCCGAGTTAATGGAAAGCCTTGCCCTCAAACGCGCCAAACAAATCGCTGAAAAGACCCAGGCCGCCCTGCACCTCTTGATTTGCGACAAAGAGGATAAACACGCGGCATTGCTCAGCGTGCTCGAGAATGCATTAAGGGCACAAGGCGTTGTTACCACCAGCGAACGGTCCTGGCATGAGAGCAAGCACCAGACCATCATTCGTGTGCAGCAGGCTGAAAATTGCGGGCTGGTGATCAAGCAGCACATTCCCGACAACCCCTTGAAAAAGCTCTTGCTCACACCCGAAGACTGGAAGCTGCTGCGCTTTTGCCCAGCCCCGGTATTGCTGGCTAAAAGTGCGGGGCACTGGGAGAACGGTGTCGTACTGACCGCCGTCGACGTGGGTAATGACGATGCCGATCATAGGGAGCTGCACCAGAGCATTGTTGACGCTGGTATTGAGATCGCCAGCCTGGTTAAAGGCCAGCTTCATGTGGTCAGCGCTTACCCGGCCCCCATGCTGGCCGCTGTAGAAGCCGCTTACCCCATTGAGACTGAATACGAAGCGAAGTATCGCCAGGCGTGCGAAGCGCTCATGGCGCATAACCCCATTGACAGCAAGTGCTTTCATGTCGAAGAGGGCCCGGCCGATGTGATTATTCCTCGGGTCGCCGGCGAGCTACACGCTGCTGTGACAGTCATGGGCACCGTGGCGCGCACAGGCTTTTCAGGTGCGCTGATCGGTAATACCGCAGAAGTCGTCATCGACAAGCTCAAGAGTGACATTTTGGTGCTCAAGCCTAAAGAAATGACGCATCATCTGGAGAAATTGGCGTCCGGAGGTTGATCCTTCATCAATTGCCCAATGCATCTTTTAAGAAACTGGGGGCGATATAACGCTGATAGTGAGCTTCAGACAGCAGGAAAAACTCCCGATCAATGGCATCACGCAGTTCGGGCAAATTCCAGTCGCGAAACTCGGGCAACAGGACCATCCCGTACGCTTCCAGCTGATTGATCACCCGCGCCCCGCGGGCAATCAGCTGGTAGGCCCAGCAATATTCGGACTGATGGGGCACAAATCGAATTTGCCGCGCCAGCAACTGGCCACGCAGCTTTTCGGGATCAAATATTTCAACCTTGCCCGCCATCACCTGCACGAGCAACTGCTCCAGACGCATCCACACTGCGCGTTTTTCGTCATCGTTGTAACCGTTCCAGTGGATCACTTCATGATGGAAGCGCTTGCATCCACGGCACACCAGGTCGCCGTAAACCGTCGAACACAGGCCGATGCAGGGAGTCTTGATGGTTTGGTTGGGCATGGCGAAATAGAGCACTGCAGAGCGAAACAGGCGGGCATGTTAGCCCTTTGTCTAACGCAGATCACCCCTCAACCTTCAGGGGTTAACTTACCTTTACCAAGTTTTTCCCGTAGAATCGGCCTGCCTTTTAAGGCGCCAATGTCCGTTAGAAGCTGTTTTCAAAGCGTCACGAGCACAGTTGATCCTGAAGAACGGTGTTGGTGATGGGTACTTGCCAGGCAACTGCCCGCACCAACATGCACCATCCCTCCGTTCAGAAGGCGTAAAACTTTGAAAACAGCTTCTGTTGGGAATCTCTGCAACTCTGGCTAAGCGGCTCATAAAGCCCCGCAGCGCATGAGTGTCTTGCATTCCTGGATGAGCGTCCCGGACACCCATTTGGGACCAATGATGAGGGTAATAACTGTGCTTGAAGCCTACCGCAAACATATCGAAGAGCGCGCAGCACTGGGTATCGTTCCCCAGCCGCTTAACGCCGAACAAACTGCAGGCCTGGTTGAGCTGCTGAAAAACCCGCCTGCTGGCGAAGAAGAATTCCTCGTTGACCTGATCACCAACCGCATTCCACCTGGTGTTGACGAAGCGGCCTACGTAAAAGCCGGCTTCCTCGCCGCCATCGCGAAAGGTGAAGCCACTTCCCCCCTGATCAGCAAAAAGCGCGCTGTTGAACTGCTTGGCACCATGCAAGGCGGCTACAACATCGTCACGCTGGTTGACCTGCTGGACAACGCAGAGCTGGCTCCGGTAGCTGCCGAGCAGCTCAAGCACACCCTGTTGATGTTTGACGCCTTCCACGACGTGGCTGAAAAAGCCAAGAATGGTAATGCCCACGCCAAGGCTGTGGTGCAATCCTGGGCTGACGGCGAGTGGTTCAAAAACCGCCCTACCCTGGCAGACAAAATCAGCTTGCGCGTATTCAAGGTCACCGGTGAAACCAACACCGACGACCTGTCGCCTGCCCCTGACGCCTGGTCGCGTCCTGATATCCCGCTGCACGCACTGGCCATGTTGAAAATGGCCCGTGACGGCATCGTGCCAGATGTCCAGGGCTCCATCGGTCCGATGAAGCAAATCGAAGAAATGCGCGGCCAGGGTTTCCCTATCGCCTACGTCGGTGACGTGGTCGGCACGGGCTCTTCGCGTAAATCGGCCACCAACTCGGTACTGTGGTTCTTCGGCGACGACGTTCCTTACGTGCCGAACAAGCGCGCCGGTGGTTTCTGCTTCGGTAGCAAAATTGCTCCGATCTTCTACAACACCATGGAAGATGCGGGCGCACTGCCTATCGAGTTTGACGTCAGCAACATCCATATGGGCGACGTGATCGACCTGTACCCGCACGCAGGCAAAGTCTGCAAGCACGGCACTGACGAAGTCATCACCACCTTTGAATTGAAAACCCCGGTTCTGCTGGATGAAGTCCGCGCTGGCGGCCGTATTCCGCTGATCATCGGTCGCGGCCTGACTGAAAAAGCCCGCGCCGAACTGGGCATGGGTCCATCTGACCTGTTCAAGAAGCCTGAAGCACCGATTGAAAGCACCAAGGGTTTCACCCTGGCGCAGAAAATGGTTGGTAAGGCATGCGGCGTGACCGGCGTTCGTCCGGGCACTTACTGCGAGCCGAAGATGACCACCGTAGGTTCTCAGGACACCACCGGTCCAATGACCCGTGACGAACTGAAAGACCTGGCGTGCCTGGGCTTCTCCGCTGATTTGGTGATGCAGTCGTTCTGCCACACCGCGGCTTACCCCAAGCCGATCGACGTGACCACCCACCACACCTTGCCTGATTTCATCATGACCCGCGGCGGCGTTTCCCTACGTCCGGGTGACGGCATTATCCACAGCTGGCTGAACCGCATGCTGCTGCCTGACACCGTCGGCACCGGTGGCGACTCTCACACCCGCTTCCCGATGGGCATTTCGTTCCCCGCCGGTTCGGGCCTGGTGGCATTCGCCGCAGCCACTGGCGTCATGCCACTGGACATGCCGGAATCGGTTCTGGTTCGTTTCAAAGGCGAAATGCAACCGGGCATCACCCTGCGTGACCTGGTACACGCCATTCCTTACGTGGCGATCCAACAGGGCCTGCTGACAGTAGAGAAGAAAGGCAAGATCAACGAGTTCTCGGGTCGCATCCTGGAAATCGAAGGCCTGAACAACCTGAGCATCGAGCAAGCGTTCGAACTGTCCGACGCATCGGCAGAACGTTCGGCTGCTGGTTGCACCATCAAACTGTCCAAAGAGTCGATCACCGAATACCTGAATTCCAACATCACCCTGCTGCGCTGGATGATCGGTGAAGGTTATGGCGATGCTCGCACCCTTGAGCGTCGTGCTCAGGCGATGGAAGCCTGGATTGCCAACCCTGAATTGATGGAAGCCGATGCTGACGCCGAATACGCGCACATCATCGAAATCGACCTGGCTGACATCAAGGAACCTGTACTTTGCGCCCCTAACGACCCGGATGACGCCCGTCTTCTGTCCACCGTTGCCGGCGAGAAAATCGACGAAGTGTTCATCGGTTCGTGCATGACCAACATCGGCCACTTCCGCGCTGCGGGCAAGTTGCTGGACAAGGTTAAAGGCCAGCTGCCAACCCGTCTGTGGCTGTCGCCGCCGACCAAGATGGACGCTCACCAACTGACCGAAGAAGGCTACTACGGCATCTACGGCAAAGCTGGCGCGCGTATGGAAATGCCGGGCTGCTCGCTGTGCATGGGTAACCAGGCGCGCGTAGAGCCGAACTCGACTGTTGTGTCGACTTCGACCCGTAACTTCCCGAACCGTCTGGGTGATGGCGCCAACGTATACCTGGCTTCGGCCGAGCTGGCGTCGGTGGCTTCGATTCTGGGCCGCTTGCCTACTGTAGAGGAATACATGGCATACGCAGCAGAGATCAACACCATGGCCCAGGACGTGTACCGCTACCTGAGCTTTGATCAGATCGCTGAATTCCGTGAAGCGGCAGCCAATGCCAACATCCCGGTGATTCAAGCGTAAGCTGACGTTGTAACGAAAAAGCCCCGACTCGCAAGAGCCGGGGCTTTTTCATGATCGCCGCAATGCTGCACTAAAGCAGTGGCGCCACAACCTGCTGCTTGCGTGGCCAGGCATCCAGCACTGCCTTGAACAGCGTAGCCAGCGGGATGGCGAAAAACACACCCCAAAACCCCCACAAGCCTCCGAACAGCAGCACCGCGCAAATGATTGCCACCGGATGCAAGCTGACGGCCTCAGAAAACAGCAACGGCACCAGCACGTTGCCGTCCAGCGTTTGAATGATTCCGTAGACCGCCATCAGATAGATGAACTGATCGCTCCAGCCCCATTGGAACAAAGCTATTAGGCACACCGGCACGGTGACGACCACGGCCCCCACGTAAGGCACGACAACCGACACGCCCACCAGCAAGGCCAGCAATGCCGCGTAATTAAGATCCATGACCACAAACGCAATATAGGTGACGCTACCGCAGATGATGATCTCGATGACCTTGCCGCGTATGTAGTTGGCAATCTGACGGTTCATGTCATGCGCCACGCGTGTAATCAGCGCCCGCTCGCGAGGCAAGTAGCCGCGCACCCAGCGACTGATCATGGCCCGGTCCTTGAGGAAGAAGAACACCAGGATCGGCACCAGCACCAGGTAAATCATTATGTTGACCAACAGCGGCAGACTGGACAGCGAGAACGTCAGCGCCAACTGGCCAAACTTGCCAATCTCCCCCCGCGCCACTTCGATGGCCTGCAACACTTGCTCATCCGACACCAGATGCGGATAGCGTTCCGGCAGCAGCAACAGCAGCGACTGCCACTTCGCGAGCATGCCCGGCAGTTCATTGAACAGGGTGATCAATTGATGCCACAACAACGGCACCACGACCACGATAAAAAGCAGCAGCACTCCCATAAACAGTGCGAAAACCAGCCCGACTGCCACAGCCCCCGGCAAGCGCAAGCGCTCCAGTGCCACCACCAGCCCTTGCATGAGGTACGCCAGTACCATGCCCGCCAGCACCGGCGCCAACATGCCGCCCAAGGTCAAGACTACTGTAAACGCCAGCACCAACAACACGGCCAGCACCACGGCTTCCTCATCGGAAAAGTAGCGCTGTATCCAGTTACGCAACACGTTGAACATCAAGATTCCTTTTAAAAAGGCGACGCCAGGGATTCAGGCCTTGCGCAGCCAGTAGCGGTAGATGCCGACACCCTCTTCTTCACGCAGCAAATCATGCCCCGCCAGACGTGCGAAGGTACGAAAGTCACGTTGAGAGCCCGCATCCGTGGCAATCACTTTCAGCACGTCACCCGAACCCATCTGATTAAGTGCCATCTTGGCCTTGAGCAGCGGCAACGGACAATTCAGGCCGCTGGCGTCCAGCTCCGCGTCATGTTCCAACACATCTGTCATTTCCCGTTCCTCAGGCATTTTTTATGCGCACTAGAATACCCCAGGCTGACCCGCCTCTGGTCGCCAGCCAACTGTGCAGCTACAGTAAGCCCTTTATCGACTAGAGCTTCGTGCATGAATTTTCTGCGCCCGACCCTGTTGACGCTCGCCTGCCTGCTCGCATCACCGCTTTTCGCCGATGATTTGCCGTCTTTGGGTGATGCCAGCTCCTCCATTGTTTCGCCTCAACAAGAGTACAAACTGGGGCGCGCCTGGCTGAGCATGTTGCGCGGCCAGGTCTCGCAGCTCAACGATCCTCAGCTAAAGGACTACGTTGAAACCAGCGTTTATAAATTGGTCGAAACCAGCCAGGTTCAGGACCGGCGGCTTGAATTCATTTTAATCAACAGCCCACAGCTCAACGCGTTTGCAGCCCCCGGTGGAATCATCGGTGTGAATGGCGGCCTGTTCCTCAATGCACAGACCGAGGGCGAGTATGCTTCAGTTCTGGCACACGAACTGGCGCACTTGTCACAGCGGCACTTCGCACGTGGCGTAGAAGCGCAACAACGCATGCAGTTGCCCATGATGGCCGCGTTGTTAGCGGGCATCGTCATCGCAGCCTCAGGGGCGGGTGATGCCGGGATAGCGGCTATTGCGGGCACTCAGGCAGCGGCATTTCAGGAGCAGCGACGCTTTTCCCGACAAAACGAGCAGGAAGCGGACCGCATTGGCATCCTTAACCTGGAAAAAGCGGGTTACGACCCGCGCTCCATGCCGACCATGTTCGAGCGCTTGATGCGCCAGTATCGGTTCGACGCCAAACCACCAGAATTCTTACTGACTCACCCAGTGACCGAATCGCGTATTGCGGACACCCGCAACCGTGCTGAGCAAGCCCGCCCCGGTGGCGCCGAAGACAGTCTGCGCTATCAACTGATTCGCGCCCGGGTGCAACTCAACTACGAAGAGACGCCAGGGCTTGCCGCCAAGCGCTTTCGGGTCCAACTCGATGAAAACCCTAAAAACGACGTGGCCCGCTACGGCCTGGCTATCGCGCAGATCAAGGGCAGTCAATTTAAGGAGGCTCGGGAAAACCTGAAGCTGTTACTGGATAAATCGCCCAACGACATCACCTACAACCTGGCCCAGATCGAGCTCGACATGGCCAGCAATCAACTCGACGACGCGCAAAAGCGGGTCGAAAGGATGCGCACGCTGTATCCGGGCAATTACCCGCTGAATCAGGCACGTGTCGATCTGTTACTCAAACAGAACAGAGCCGCCGAAGCAGACAAGGCACTGGAAGCCTTGCTCAAGAGTCGCCCAAATGACCCGGATGTCTGGTACTCGGTGGCCGAGACCCGAGGGCTTTCGGGGAACATTATCGGCTTGCATCAGGCACGAGCGGAGTATTTTGCACTGGTGGGTGATTACCGTCAGGCCCTGCAACAGCTGGACTTGGCGAAAAAACTGACCAATAACTTCCAGCTGTTATCGCGCATTGATGCGCGTCAACGTGATTTGCTGGATGAAGAGCGATCCATCAAAGACATGATGAATTGAGATCACGCCTGAAGGCGGTAACTTCACCCCAGTGAGTTACTGCCTTCAGTGTTAGGCCCGAGACCAAAGCTCAGGCGTTGCCCGCCAGCTTCAAACGGGCAGCCTGCGTGAAGTCCAGCATGCGCTTGAGCGGACGAACCGCTTGCGGCACAAGCGCCGGGTCGACAAAGATCTCGTTCGACCCCATTTGCAGACCTTGCAGCATGCGCTCCAAGGTGTTCATTGCCATCCACGGGCAATGGGCGCAGCTGCGGCAAGCGGCGCCATTGCCCGCCGTAGGCGCTTCAATGAAAACCTTGTCAGGACATAACTGCTGCATTTTGTAAAAAATGCCGCGATCAGTGGCCACGATAAATGTCTTGTTGGGCAGGTTCTGCGCGGCGGCAATCAGTTGACTGGTCGAGCCGACCGCGTCGGCCAGATCAATCACGGACTCGGGCGATTCGGGATGAACCAAAACCGCCGCGTCCGGATAGAGCGCCTTCATGTCTTCGAGCTGCTTGGACTTGAACTCTTCATGGACGATGCAAGCCCCATCCCAGAGCAACATGTCAGCTCCGGTCTGGCGCTGGATATAGCGCCCAAGATGCTTGTCGGGGCCCCAGATGATCGTTTCACCGTTATCCATCAGGCTTTCAACGATTTCCAGCGCACAGCTCGACGTCACTACCCAATCTGCACGGGCTTTAACCGCGGCAGACGTGTTGGCGTAAACCACAACGGTGCGCTCGGGGTGTTTGTCACAGAACGCAGAAAACGCTTCGACCGGACATCCCAGATCCAGCGAACAGGTGGCTTCGAGCGTCGGCATCAGCACGCGTTTTTCAGGCGTGAGGATTTTGGCCGTTTCGCCCATGAAACGAACGCCGGCCACCAATACCGTTTTTGCGGGATGCGCCGCACCAAAACGGGCCATTTCCAGAGAATCGGAAACGCAGCCGCCTGTTTCTTCAGCGAGCGCCTGAATCACGGGATCGCAATAAAAATGAGCCACCAGAACCGCATCCTGCGCCTTGAGCTCGGCAGCGATGGCTGCACGTAATGCAGCCTCTTCTTCCAGAGTCAGGGCTTTAGGCTGCTTGGCATCAAGGTGGGCTTGAACCAGAAGTCGTTCAGAAATATGCGTCATGTTCGCAAGACCTGCAGGCGCTACTGCGCGAAAGTCGAGTGTACCACCGGCTCCGGACCGTCGAGTCCCGCCGGGAGAGTGTGTGTTATCAGGCACGGACCAGCTATTCAGCTCGCCAAGGCTACAGAATATGCTTGCGATTCAAAAGTTTAATGTTTCAGGGGAGGTCCAGCGCTACATGGGCAAATCTGCCGATGACTGGCAGGCCACCAGACATCGGCCGCAGCACTTACTTAACTCACTGGCTCAACGCTTTAAGCACAAGCTCAGCCACAGCGCCACCTGACGCAGGGTTCTGACCCGTAATCAAACGCCCATCTGCAACAGCATAGGCCGCCCACGGCTGGCTGGCCTTTTCATACTTGGCTCCACGCTTGACCAGTTCGCTCTCAGTCAAATACGGCACGACTTTGTCTAAACCGGCCAGCTTCTCTTCCTCATTGGAGAAGCCCGTGACTTTTTTCCCCTCAATCAGCAGCTTGCCGTCGCTGAGCATGATATTCAGCAGCCCGACCGCCCCGTGACACACCGAGGACACGACTCCACCGGACTCATAAATCTCGCGACTGATGGTTTGCAGTTCAACGTTGTCCAGAAAATCCCAAATGACCCCGTGGCCCCCTGCAAAGTAGATAGCGCAGTAGTCTTCAGGCTTGATATCACTCGGCTTGAGCGTTACGCCAAGGCGATTCATGAATGACTTGTCTTGATACCACTTCCAGTCAATGTCAGCAGCCATGTCCTTGGCCAGGCTGTGAGGGTCAATCGGCGTATAACCACCTTTAGGGCTGACAAAGTCCACGGTATAGCCTGCCGCTTCAACTTTCTGTACAAAATGCACAGCCTCCCCAAACCACAACCCAGTAGCACGAGGCATGTCCGGGTACTTTTCGACACTGGTCAAAACCACCAACATTTTCTTGCTCATCGTAAGACTCCTGAAAATACCGGATATGTACGGAACTTGGGCTGTCCAACACAGCAAATGGTTCAGCCGCAGAACGAGGCGTGAGCATAGACCACAGGGGTTGCCATGCCGACTTGCGCATGGGGCTGGCGCTATGCTGCCTTCACAATCTGTGTCACATCCACTGGAGACTACCGGCACCACGTTGGAGGAAGCAGATCACCCGAGGCCCCCTGATTGGCATGCCGCCATTTCAAATACTGGACTGCCCCCGCTCCCGTAGACATTTTCCAGCCTCAAAGTGAGGCACTTTCAAAGGCCTAAGGACTGACGCCGCCCAGGTGACTGTGACGCGTTCGGTTGTAAAACGCCTCAATGTAATCGAATACGTCGGCACGGGCCATTTCCTCGGCGGCTCATACTCGGCTCGAGGTGGTGGGCCTGACAAAAACGTTTCCAGTCATCGCTACCATATTGGCTCCCCTGATCCGAATGCACGATGACTCTGATTTTGGGTTTACGGCGCCATACCGCCATGAGCAGCGCGTCCAGCGCCAGCTCCTTGCCTCGCGTTGGCTTCATTGACCAGCCGACCACCTTGCGAGCGTACAGATCCAGTACGACAGCCAGATATAGCCATCCCTACCACGTTCGGATGTAAGTGATATCGGTCACCCAAGCCTTATTCGGGGCATCGACAGTGAAGGCCCGGTTGAGTCGATTGGGGGCAATGATCGATGATCTGCCTTTGATTGCGCGCGGGGCTTTATAGCCTCTGAGCGCCTTGATTATATTGGTGCGCATCAATGCCGCGACACGGTGCTTGCCGCAACTTTCTCCAGCCTCGCGCAAGTCAGCAAACACCCTCCGTGCGCCATACACACCTCGACTGGCCGCATAGGAGTCGCGGATCAGCCCTAACAGCCGACTATTCTCTTTTTCGCGATCAGAAACAGGCTTGTGTAGCCATTGATAGAACCCGGCACGAGCAACTCGCAAAACCCGACACAGCGTAGTGATCGCGTATTGATGTCGGTGCTCGTTAATGAAGCGGTATTTCACTCGGGTTCCCTGGCGAAGTATCGCGCTGCTTTTTTTAATATGTCGCGCTCTTCTTCCAAGCGTCGCATTTGGGCTCGCAGCCGCAAAATCTCGCTTTTGGCTACGAGCAACTCGCTGGCCTGTTTCTCGGTTTTGTCAGGCGTCACAGCTTTGACCCATTTGTAGAGGCTGTGGGTCGAAACGCCGAGGCGCTCGGCTGTTTCCGCAACGGAGTATCCGCGTTCAATAACTTGCCTCACGGCTTCTGCCTTGAATTCCGGCGTGAATCGTTGGGTGCTCATAGACTTCCTCCTATGCTCAAAGCATAGGCTGGAGATGTCTATTGCGCCGGGGGCAGTCCAATGAGCTTGCAAGGTGCCTAGAGAATCCGGGGCGATTCGGTACGGGCACGAACCGGGAAAACGCTCGCTCAGAGAAACGCCATTAGCACGCTGCTACGCATGCGAAATCACGCACAAGAAAAGTACTTCTACGCTCAGAACAACTTTCCTTCATAGCGCAAAACCCAAATCTGACACGCACTTCGTATTTTTATAGAAATTGCCTCCAATGTGCTAGAACCACATTGAGATCATGAAAAGCCTAAAAACCAATAGTCGAAAATTGATGATTTCTGGCCCGAATGGAGGAATATGCGTTTTCGCCTTTAGCCCGCACGCTCGCCAAATGACAGACACAAAAAAGCCGGTAGACCCTGAGGTACTGACCGGCTGTTTTGATGTAGCGATATGGTGGGTCGTGTGGGATTCGAACCTACGACCAATTGGTTAAAAGCCAACTGCTCTACCAACTGAGCTAACGACCCGCTTCGTTGTGGGACGTATAATACTGATTTTTAACGAGAATTCAACACCCGATTAAAAATAAATATGAAATAAGTCAAAAATAACGGGTTGGATCTTTGATTCCGGCAGCTGCGAAGCCATCTGCACGCAAACGGCAGCTATCGCATTTGCCGCATGCACGACCTTGGTCGTCGGCCTGATAGCACGAAACAGTCAGCGAATAGTCGACACCCAACTTTGCACCCGCCTGGACAATCTGCGCTTTGCTCAGGCTTTGCAGAGGAGCCTTGATACTGAACGGCTTACCCTCGACACCCGCTTTGGTAGCAAGATTTGCCATGACTTCGAAAGCCTCTACAAACTCTGGACGACAGTCCGGATAGCCTGAATAGTCCACAGCGTTCACACCGATGAAAATATCTTGCGCCTCCAGCACCTCGGCCCAACCCAATGCCAACGACAGGAACACCGTATTACGCGCGGGGACATAGGTGACCGGAATACCTTCACTCGGGGCCTCAGGCACGTCAATCGAGCTGTCAGTTAGCGCTGAGCCTCCGATACCGTCCAGGTTCAGCCCAATGACCTTGTGGTCAATGACGCCCAGATCACGGGCAACACGCGCAGCGGCATCAAGCTCCGCACGATGGCGCTGACCGTAATCAAAGCTCATGGTGTAGCAGCTGTAACCTTCGGCGCGGGCCATGGCGACAACAGTCGCCGAATCCAGACCGCCCGACAATAGAATGACTGCTCTTTTCTCTTGTACAACCGATTGTTCTGTCATTTCAGCGCCCCGGCTCATCGTTCCATAAGTATTTGTGCAACTGCATTTGCAAACGCACCGGCAAGTTGTCGGCAACGATCCAGTCGGCCAGTTCACGGGCCGACAAATCATGATGGCTTGGCGAGAACAGCACCTCTCCGGCTCGCCGCTCTAACCCATACTCGATCAACTTCGAAACCGCCCAGTCGTAGTCATCACGCGAACAGATCACAAACTTGACCTGATCATTGCATGTCAACAACGCGATATTTTCGTAGAGATTACGATGGGACTCTTTAGAGCCAGGAGTCTTCAGATCAAGCACACGACTGACGCGGGGATCCACTGCCGAAATATCCAGCGCACCACTGGTCTCGATGGAGACTTCATATCCGGCATCGCAAAGCTGCGTCATCAAAGGAATTACATTGGGCTGGGCTAGCGGCTCCCCCCCTGTAACACATACATAGCGCGGACGATAACTCGCCACCTGCTCAAGTATGTCCTTCAGAGGCCTTACAGTGCCGCCACTGAATGCGTAAGCGCTGTCGCAATAACCACAGCGTAAAGGGCAACCGGTTAGGCGAACAAAAACGGTAGGCAAGCCAGCCGTTCGCGTTTCACCCTGCAACGAGTAAAAAACTTCGGTAATTCTCAATGTGTCTTGCATATCCGCCACGGGCGTAACAGCTAAACAGGCTGTCCGCCTCCGTCAGGCACTCCAAGGAATCTGCCAACGCAGTACTCAGAAGAGCGTATTTCATAAAAGGGCGTGGATTCTAACGAAAAAACCCGCGACAGGCGCGGGTTTCTCGATGAAAACACTCGATAGCTTACATGCGCTGCAAATCGCGCTGGGCCAATTGCGCTGCAGAGGTGCCCGGGTATTGGGACACCACTTGCTGGAGGATGCCTTTAACCTTATCGGCATGCCCCAAACGGCGCTCAACATCAGCCAACTTATACAACGAGTCAGGCACTTTCCCATGCTTGGGATAAAGCTGACTGACTTTGGCGAACGCCTGGCCTGCAGCCTGCAAATCACCTTTAGCCAGATTCACCTCACCCAGCCAATATTGAGCGTTACCGGCATACTGACTGTTAGGGTATTTACGCAAAAAGGCACTGAACGCCTGGCTGGCCTTGTCGAAGTCTTTAGCCTTGATCAAGTCAAAAGCAGCATCGTAATAGAGCTTTTCTTTCGCCGGATCACCCGGTTCAGAACTGGCAGCAGCCTGAGGAGCAGGTGCAGCCGTATTACTGGCGGTCGTACTGGCACCACCAGATGAAGAATTATCAGGCGCGGCAGCAGGAGCAATGCCAACACCAATACGCCGATCAAGTTCCTGGTATCGCTCCAGGCTTTCTTGCTTCATGCGCGAAATATCATTCTGCAGAACTTCGATTACACCCTGTTGGCGTGCAATCTGTTCCTGCATTTGTTGCAACTGGTTGAACAGCTCGCCCTGTGCCGAGACAGGGGCCGAAACCCCTCCCCCGGCATAGGCGCCGCTCGCACCGTAACCCGTTGACGGATAACTCCCCCCGCTATTGTTATAGCCAGAGTTGTCATCGACCACAGGAACCGCAGCCCAGGCCGCAAGCGGCATAAAGCTGAGAGTCAGAATAGTTACAGCACGGCGGCACGTTCGCATGACGAATTACTTACGCAGTTCGACGCGACGGTTCTGAGCCCACGACTGTTCGTCGTTGCCAGTAGCGATCGGACGCTCTTTACCGTAGGACACCAGCTCCAGCTGTGCTGGAGAAACACCTTGCAGAACCAGGTAGCGTTGAACGGCTTTCGCACGACGCTCGCCCAGTGCCATGTTGTACTCACGAGTACCACGGGCGTCAGTGTTACCTTCCAGAACAACGCGAGCGCCGTTAGCTTTCAGGTCTTTTGCGTGAACGTCCAGAGCGCGCATAGCTTCTGGTTTCAGGTCCGAACTGTCGTATTCGAAGTAGAAAACAGTGATAGCACGCAGAGCAGCTTCTTCGCTCAGGGAGCCATCAACAGCGCCTGTGTTTGCGCCATAACCAGCGTTTGGATCAACAGCAGCGCCTTCACCGGCATTGTCGCCGCCTTTAGACGAGCAACCTACAGCTACAGCCATGGCCAGTGCCAGCGCAGCAAATTTACCAAACTTCAGCATTTCCATCGTAAAACTCCTAATGAACCCCAAGTGTTAAGTGCAACGTAAAGCTATCACCACGTCAGTTCAGGTAAGGGGACCAGGAAGGTTCTCTGACTTCGCCTTGAGCGGTAGGAAGAGGGAGCCTTACGCGTCCATTAATGGACACGAGCATCAAGACTCCCCGGCCCTGCTGGCGGGTGGCGTAGATTACCATGGTGCCGTTGGGCGCAACAGTAGCTGACTCATCAAGGTTGGTATCTGTGAGGATTTTCACGCTTCCACGCTGCAAATCTTGCGCTGCCACACGGAAATTGGTGAAGCCATCCTGACGATGAATCATTACCAGGGTCTTTTCGTCTGCCGAAAGCTTCGGACTGGCGTTGTAGTTCCCGATAAATGTCACGCGCTCTGCATTACCGCTACCAACTGTGGTTTTGTAGATTTGTGGTTTACCGCCGCGGTCAGAGGTGAAGTAGATGGTTGACCCATCCTTGCCCCAGAACGGTTCGGTATCGATAGCCGGGCTGTTAGTCACGCGAGTCAGCTGACGGGACGCCAGATTCATTACGTAAATTTCAGCGTTACCATCTTTAGACAACACAAATGCCAGCTTCGAACCGTCCGGAGACCACGCAGGGGCACCGTTAAGGCCTTCGAAGTTGGTGATTTGCTCACGACGACCGGTATCAATGTTCTGCATGAAGATACGCGGACGTTTTTGCTCAAACGAGACATAGGCGATGCGCTTGCCGTCTGGCGCGAAACGAGGCGACAGAATCGGTTCACGCGATTGCAGCAGCGTGACAGCACGTGCACCGTCGTAATCCGAACGCTGCAAGGTATAGCGGGTGTTATTGGCACTGGCGCGCTCAGCCGTTACGTAGAGTAAACGGGTTGAGAATGCGCCTTTAATACCGGTCAGTTTTTCAAATGACTGGTCGGAGATGTAATGCGCCATATCACGCAGCTGCTCAGCAGTACCGGAGACACTACCGGTCAGAACCGGTTGCTCGGTGGCCACATTGAACAGGGCATATTGAACCTGCAAACGACCGCCGGCCGGGACAATATTGCCGACCATCACGTACTGGGCACCTAACGCTTTCCAGTCACGGAAAATGACTTCGCTGGCCTGGGTCGGCAAGCTGATCATGTTCTGCTTTGGAATCGGTGCGTAGTAGCCCGAGTTACGCAGGTCATTGCCAATGATTTCAGCCATGTCATCCGGCAGAACGGAACCGCCCTGCCAGCCAAATGGAACCACGGCAATAGGTGTGGCCCGGTCGCTACCGCTAGTGACCAGAATGTTCTTTTCTTCTGCCATTGCCATCCCTGCGAAGCAGCAGACGACGACGAGCAGTCCTCGAAAAAAGTTAATCACAAGGCTAGATCCTCAGGTGTGAATGTCATCTTGAATGATCGATAAGGATTGAATTCGCTGGGCTTCAGGCCCTGCATCTCCGTTAAACGGCCAATGTTCTTGACCGCCGCCACAGCCGAACTGTCAAAAGGTCCGTCACCACTGGATCTGGCAACCGTAACCGAAGTTACCGTGCCATCCGGCAACATGCCAATTTGCAGCACCACTGTCATGTTCTTGCGAGCCGAAGGAGGACGAGCCCAACCTTCTGCTGCCCGGGCACGAATCAGGTCATCAAAACTGCCGGCGACCTCATCGCCCTGCTCCTCTGCCAAGGCTTGTTGACGTTGAGGCGTATCGGAAAGCAAATCTGCCAAGGCTTGCGCCTTTTTCTCTTCGGTCGATTTACGTGCTGCTTCTACTGCCTTTTTCTTGGCAGCATCAGCAGCCGCTTTTTTCTTGGCGTCTTCGGCGGCTTTCTTCTTCGCCTCATCCGCTACGGCCTTTTTCTTGGCATCTTCAGCAGCTTTCTTCTTCGCATCTTCGACAATCTTTTTCTTGGCTTCTTCGGCGGCCTTTTTCTTCGCCTCTTCTTCAGCGGCTTTTTTGGCCTCTTCCTCAGACTTTTTCTTGGCTATATCAGCCAACTTTTTCTCTTCGGCTTTTTTGGCTTCAGTGGCTTTTTTAGCGTCGTCTGCTTTCTTGGCTTCGTCAGCCTTTTTAGCTTCCTCAGCCTTCTTCGCTTCACTGGCCTTGGCTTCGTCAGCCTTCTTGGCCTCTGCTGCTTTCTCGGCAGCCTCTTCTTTCTTTTGTTCCGCCGCTTTCACGGCCTCTTGCTCAACCTTTTTTTGCTCCATCTGCTCAACTTCGGTCTGACGTGCGGCAGATTTCTTTGCCTCACCCGCAATCTTTTGATTGGTCTGGGTGGTCGCCTGACTTTTTGACTTCAGTTGATACAAGGTTGCTTGAACAATCGGCTTCGAGGGAGGCAGTTCCGGCGTCATGGCAAAACTGGCGAACAGCATGCCAAAAATCAGAACGTGCAGCCCTACGGCCCAAACTGTAGGCCAAAAATAGTTTTCAGAGGCGGACGGCTCCCGCTGTTCGCGCATCAGGGAGCCTCTGTGATCAAGCCAACATTACCGACGCCGGCTTTCTGCAAGCCCCCCATGGCTCCCATCACCGCGCCATAATCCACAGACTTGTCGCCGCGAATGAAGACCTGAGTATGCTTGCCGCCTTCGTTGCCAGCACGAATGATTTTGGTGACGGCATCTGTCATTTGCGGCAAGGTCATGGCCTTGTCCATCTGTTTTTCAGTATCGACTTCGCTGCCAAGGTTCCAGAAGTAGGTCTTGTCAGCCTTGATCGAAATAGTCAGAACCTGAGTGTTGTTGTCTTGCGGCAAAGCCTCACTGGAGACTTTGGGCAAATCCACTTTCACACCCTGATTGAGCATGGGCGCAGTCACCATGAAAATGACCAACAGTACCAACATCACGTCGATGTAAGGCACCACGTTCATCTCGGCGACCGGCTTGCGCTTCTTGCGAGCTCGAGCGATTAAAGCCATTGGAAAGTACCTGCTTATTCTTCGCTGGTGTGCACTTTACGGTGCAGGATCGCCTGGAATTCATCGGCGAAGGTGTAGTAGCGACCGATAAGGGTTTCACTACGCGCAGCAAAGCGGTTGTAAGCGATAACGGCTGGAATTGCAGCAAACAGACCGATTGCCGTAGCGACCAGCGCTTCGGCAATACCTGGCGCCACAGTCGCCAGCGTGGCCTGCTGAGCCGTCGCCAAACCGCGGAATGAGTTCATGATGCCCCACACCGTACCGAACAGACCGATGTAAGGGCTCACAGAACCAACTGTCGCGAGGAACGGCAGGCTTTGCTCCAGTTTTTCTTCTTCACGGGAAATTGCTACACGCATGGCACGGGCCACACCTTCCATGACAGCCTCAGGATCTACACCTGGCTGCTGACGCAGACGGGAAAACTCCTTGAATCCTGCACGAAAGATCTGCTCAACGCCCGAATCAGGATCCGGATTGCTACCTGCCTGGCGGTACAACTTGGACAGATCGATACCCGACCAGAAGCGCTCTTCAAAGCTTTCCAGGGCACGTCGACCGGCGCGCAGCATGGTGCTGCGCTGAAAAATCATGACCCACGAGGTAACCGATGCGGCCAGCAGGGTCAACATTACCAATTGCACAACAATGCTGGCATTGCTGACCAAGCTCCACATGGAGGAATGGTCGACGACGTTAGCTTCCACGCTTTATCTCCTGCTCTAAATGTTTACCCGCGCCGCTCACGTCGGCAAAGGCCGTACGTAAAGCTTCGGGAATGGCCCGGGGTTTGAAACTATCGGCGCGCACACAGGCCACCAAAAACTGCCCTTCGCAGAGCAACGTTGAGTCCGCAGCCCGCCAGACCTGCTGTTTGAAACGCAGGCTGGCACGGTTGAGTTCTATTACTTGCGCAGTTACCAACAGTTCGTCGTCCAGTCGCGCCGGTGCGTGATAACGCGCCTCGCTGGAATGCACGACAAATAACAGGTTCTCCCCTACCAGCTCGGACTGGGCAAACCCCAGTTCCCGCAGCCTTTCGGTTCGAGCCCGCTCCATAAACTTTAGATAATTTACGTAATACACGACGCCACCCGCATCGGTGTCTTCGTAATAAACGCGACAGCGATGTGCGAACGGCTCAAGCCTGTTTTGCGCGCGCATACTCTAGTGCTTACTCCTCAGGTTGCCAATCCGCCAGACCACTGTTTTTCACTCTTCTTAGACTTTAAGACTCAGGATTTTCAGCGCCAGCCCTTGTGACATCAAAAACGGCAAAAAAATCGACTCATTACGGCTTAATTAATCATCCTGCGCATTCGAGAATTCATCTGCGCTCGGCATTTCGCCCAAACGTGACGGAATATTCAGACCAAAGTGCAAATACGCATGCCGGGTCACTACACGCCCTCGCGGCGTACGCATGATATAGCCTTGCTGAATCAAGTACGGTTCCAGCACATCCTCGATGGTATGGCGCTCTTCACTGATCGCTGCCGCAAGACTGTCGACCCCCACCGGCCCCCCATCGAATTTCTCGATCATGGTCAACAGCAATCGCCGGTCCTGATGATCAAAACCGTGTTCATCCACATCCAGGAGATTGAGCGCCAGATCTGCCACAGATTTGGTGATATGCCCCTTGGCCCGCACTTCGGCAAAGTCGCGCACACGGCGTAGCAACCGATTGGCGATACGCGGTGTACCGCGGGCCCGCCGCGCAATTTCATATGCACCTTCCGGATCCAGCGGCAAACCGAAGATTCCCGCAGAACGACTGACGATCGTCGCCAGGTCATCAATGCCATAAAACTCAAGACGCTGAACAATGCCGAAGCGGTCGCGCAAAGGATTGGTCAGCATCCCGGCACGGGTTGTCGCCCCAACCAGCGTAAACGGCGGCAAATCCAGCTTGATCGAACGCGCAGCAGGCCCCTCGCCGATCATGATGTCCAGCTGAAAATCTTCCATGGCCGGGTACAAGACTTCCTCGACAATAGGCGACAACCGGTGAATTTCATCAATGAACAGCACATCATGGGGTTCCAGATTGGTCAGCAGGGCTGCCAGGTCCCCTGGCCTCTCAAGCACCGGGCCCGACGTACTTTTAATCGAAACACCCATTTCCTGCGCAATGATGTTCGCCAGGGTAGTTTTACCCAAGCCCGGCGGCCCAAAAATCAGCGTGTGGTCCAACGACTCTGCACGGCCACGCGCAGCCTGGATAAACAACTCCATCTGCTCGCGCACTGCCGGCTGACCAATATAGTCGGCCAGACTCAATGGACGGATCGCGCGATCCTGAACCTCTTCGCGGTCACGTCCGCTGGAAGCGGTTATCAAACGATCAGCTTCAATCACTTAAATCATTCCCTTCAGGGCTCGGCGGATCATGTCTTCACTGCTCAACGTTTTATCCTTGATGGCCGACACTGCTTTACTCGCCTCTTGAGGTTTATAGCCCAAAGAGATCAACGCGCTGACCGCATCGCTTTCAGCGCTGGCGACTTGCGCAGGGGCATCCGGCTGATTGGGCACCAGCGCAAACATGCTCGGCACCTGCTCCCATGCTTTGAACCGATCCTTCAGTTCGACCAACAGGCGCTCGGCGGTTTTCTTGCCAACCCCCGGCACCTTGGTCAGCGCCGATGTATCCTGGGCCTGTACACAACGCACCAGCTCATCGACTTCCAGACTGGACATCAGTGCCAATGCCAATTTAGGGCCCACGCCATTGAGCCGAATCAATTCGCGAAAAAAATCGCGCTCTCGCTTGCCACTGAAACCATAGAGCAACTGCGCATCTTCGCGAACCACTAAATGGGTGTGCAGGGTCAACGGCTCACCGATTGAAGGCAGGCGGTAAAGTGTAGTCATCGGAACCTCCACCTCATAACCCAGGCCATTCACATCCAGAATCAGGTGAGGCGGCTGTTTTTCAGCGAGAGTACCGCGCAAGCGTCCAATCACGTTTCAGATCCTTTTTCAGGCCAGATCAATGGCTAACTAATAAGACGGGGCGCTGCACGATTGCACGGGCAAACACCCAAATCGCTCAACACCAGAGACACCCGCCCCCTATAGACGCAGACGACCACCCCGACTGCGCGCAGCACCCAACCCGTGAGGCAGCAAACTGGAGCGCGTGTGCGCATGGCACAACGCAATTGCCAACGCATCAGAAGCATCAATTTGCGGTTTTGACGTCAGCTTGAGCAAATGCATGACCATCATCATCACCTGCTCTTTATTAGCGCCCCCGGTACCCGCAACCGCCTGCTTGATTTGAGTCGCCGTGTACTCGGCGATTTCCAGACTTTCCTCACCGCCAGCAACGATTGCTGCGCCCCGGGCCTGACCCAGCTTTAACGCCGAATCCGCATTACGCCCCATAAATACTTTTTCAATGCCCATCGTAACCGGGCCGTACGTCTGTATCACTTCGCGCACGCCGCGATAAACGATCTGCAGCCGCTCATGCATTTCGCCGTTGCCTGTACGAATACACCCCGAAGCCACGTACACACAGCCACGACCGGTGTCCTGCACCACGCCATAGCCGGTAATGCGCGAACCGGGATCGATACCAAGAATAAGAGTCATAACGCC
This sequence comes from Pseudomonas sp. WS 5078, assembly GCF_012985745.1. Classification (NCBI taxonomy): domain Bacteria; kingdom Pseudomonadati; phylum Pseudomonadota; class Gammaproteobacteria; order Pseudomonadales; family Pseudomonadaceae; genus Pseudomonas; species Pseudomonas sp. WS 5078. The sequence goes on from NZ_JAAQWX010000011.1 coordinate 132,266, forward strand.
TGCAGCTTTAGAAGTGATGCCCTCGGGCATGAACCCGGACAGCTTAAAGGCAGAAGCCGGAGGTGCACAGCCTGCGATCATCGCAGCGTTGCACCTCCGGCTTCCAGGATTACAGCGAGGTATCAGGCAAGCTGTTCCAGCACAGCCTCGGGGATCTCGGCGTTGGAGTAAACGTTTTGCACGTCATCCAGATCCTCAAGCATGTCGATCAGCTTGAGCACCTTCTCAGCACCCTCCAGATCCAGCTCGGCACTCGTGGTGGGCAGCATTACGATTTCGGCATCAGCCGGCTTGAAGCCTGCAGCCTCCAATGCGTTGCGAACTGCGTAGAAGCTCGAAAATGATGTGAACACATCGATCGACCCGTCTTCATTGGTCACAACGTCATCGGCATCTGCTTCCATAGCCGCTTCGATCAAGGCATCTTCATCAACACCCGCGGTATACGAAATCTGGCCTTTACGCTCAAACAAGTACGCCACAGAGCCATCAGTGCCCAGATTGCCGCCGCATTTGCTGAAAGCATGACGCACAGCTGCTGCAGTCCGGTTGCGGTTGTCGGTCATGCACTCAACCATCACCGCCACGCCACCAGGCCCGTAGCCTTCGTAACTCAGCTCAACCATGTCATCGGTATCAGCCGCACCGGCACCACGGGCGACAGCACGATCAATGACATCACGGCTCATGTTTGCTCCAAGCGCTTTGTCCAGCGCCAGACGCAGCCTTGGGTTGGACGCCGGGTCACCACCACCCTGACGCGCCGCGACAGTCAGCTCACGAATCCACTTGGTGAAAATTTTGCCTTTTTTGGCATCCTGACGCTCTTTGCGGTGCTTGATGTTCGCCCACTTAGAATGACCTGCCATAACCTACTCCGAATCCTTGTCTGAAACCTTGCCAACTTGGCCCGAAGGGCCAGCCAGCAATAAAATTTCCGGTCCAACGAGAAAGGCGCATCCGGGGATGCGCCTTCGGTGTTCCGTATTACTCAGCCTTAGGCTGTTCACGCAAACGAATATGCAGCTCTCGCAACGCCTTAGCGTCCACCATGCCCGGAGCTTGAGTCATGACGCAGGCAGCACTCTGGGTTTTAGGGAATGCAATCACTTCACGAATCGACTGGGCGCCAGTCATCAGCATGACAAGGCGGTCCAGGCCGAATGCCAGACCACCGTGCGGCGGCGCACCGTACTTCAGCGCGTCCAGCAGGAAGCCAAACTTCTCTTCCTGTTCCGCCTCGTTGATGCCCAACAGACGGAAGACCGCTTGCTGCATTTCTTTACGGTGGATACGGATCGAACCGCCACCGAGCTCGGTACCATTCAACACCATGTCATAAGCACGAGAAAGAGCGGTTGCCGGATTGGCTTCCAGCTCTTCAGGCGAACACTTCGGCGCAGTGAACGGGTGATGCAAGGCGCTGAAGCTACCGTCTTCGTTCTCTTCGAACATCGGGAAGTCAACGACCCACATCGGGGCCCACTCACAGGTCAGCAGGTTCAGGTCGTTACCTACCTTGATACGTAGCGCACCCAGTGCCTCACTCACGATCTTGGCTTTATCGGCGCCAAAGAACACGATATCGCCATCCACAGCGCCTACGCGATCCAGGATGACATTGAGGTTGGCTTCCGGAATGTTTTTAACGATCGGCGATTGCAGACCCTCAACACCCTTGGCGCGCTCATTGACCTTGATGTACGCCAGGCCGCGAGCACCATAAATGCCAACGAACTTAGTGTAATCGTCGATCTTGCTGCGCGGCATGCTCGCTCCGCCCGGTACGCGCAACGCGGCAACGCGGCTTTTAGGATCGTTGGCCGGACCGCTGAAGACCTTGAATTCAACGTCTTTGAGTTGATCGGCAACATCTACCAGTTCAAGCGGGTTACGCAAGTCAGGCTTGTCGGAGCCATAACGGCGCATGGCCTCTTCAAACGTCATGTGCGGGAATTCGCCGAATTCCAGATCCAGCACTTCCTTGAACAGGGTGCGAATCATGCCTTCGGTCAGGCCCATGATGTCTTTTTCATCAAGGAAGCTGGTCTCAATGTCAATCTGAGTGAACTCAGGCTGACGATCTGCGCGCAAATCCTCGTCGCGGAAGCACTTGGCGATCTGGTAGTAGCGATCAAAACCCGCAACCATCAGCAGCTGTTTAAACAGCTGTGGCGATTGAGGCAAGGCAAAGAAGCTGCCTGCATGAGTACGGCTTGGCACCAGATAGTCACGTGCACCCTCTGGGGTTGCGCGGGTCAGAATCGGTGTTTCGACATCCAGGAAGCCGTTTTCGTCGAGATACCGACGGATGCTGGTGGTCATGCGCGAACGCAGGCGTAGCTTCTCGAGCATTTCTGGGCGACGCAGGTCGATAAAGCGATAACGCAGACGGGTCTCCTCGCCTACATCAGAGAATTCGTTAAGCGGGAACGGAGGGGTCTCTGCTTCGTTCAACACTTCCAGTTCGTAACCCAGCACTTCGATCATACCGGACGCCATGTTGGCGTTGCCCGCACCTGCCGGACGCAGACGCACCTTGCCGGTGACTTTGACGACGTACTCACTGCGCACACGATCCGCGGCAGCGAAGGTTTCAGCACGATCCGGATCGAAAACCACTTGGGCCAGACCGTCACGATCACGGATATCGAGGAAAATCACCCCACCGTGGTCACGGCGACGGTGAACCCATCCGCAAAGGGTAATTTCCTGGCCTTCCAGGCTTTCGTTCAGTTGGCCGCAATAATGGCTGCGCATCATGGTCGTAGTTTCACTTCTCGTAATTCGAAATTCGGTGGAGGCCTTGCGCACCATTACCAGTGGTTAGTGACACGCAAGACCCCGCTCATATTCAGACTGCTTTCGCTCGATCTCAGTCGGATTTGTCGCCGCCTGCCAGATTTTTTTTCGAGCCTGTCTTGAAATCTGTTTCATACCAGCCCGTGCCACTCAAGCGAAAGCCAGGCATGGACAGCAGTTTTTTCAACTCAGGCGCCTGGCAGGCAGGACAATCAATCAGCGGTGAGTCACTGATTTTTTGAATGGCTTCCAACTGATGACCGCAGGAAGCACATTGATAATCGTACATGGGCATTGGCGTATCTCGACTATCCGATAGCGGCACCCTCCTACAGAGGGCCACAAAGGGCGAGATTATATCTGGTAAATCGTGCCTTTGCAGCCGCGCGAACGGCCATATGAAGCTAAAGGCACCATAAATATTGAGCGGTTACAAGCAGCTGAACACCCGCACTCGCTTGGCTTAAAGGTCACTCACCCCCAAAAGAACTGCTTTTGTGGAGCCTCAGCCGATCCCCGTACAGCATTAGAGAGGTGCATCACACACACAACCCGAATCAGCCCGCTGAAGTTTTTCACCCCGCCATGCCGCAGATGAACCTCCCTGTCTACATACGACAACAACGCATTTATTGAACAATCATTATTGCGAGCAATGTCCGACAACACCTTCCAGTACACCTCTTCAAGACGCAGACATGTTGCAAATCCATTTAACCTGACCGAACGCGATAACGGTCGCGCCAACGACATCCCAAAATCGAGAATAGCAGGATCAATCTTGACTCTTTGAACGACTCTGCCACCCACCCCTTCATGCCTGATTAATCGCCCCATATTTAGAGCACTCCATCGCAACACCATTTAAGTTAATTAATATTCTTTGAAACACCCTTACATAAAACATTATGTAAAAGTTCTTATCCAGCGGATCTCACCCGCAAATACGTAGGAGCTCTCCCGCTGCACCGGATGAATTCTTGAACGCTCAGCCTCAAGCCCTCAAACGCCAGCCACACGGAGCCATCACCACTTAAATCCGGGCAAGCCTGATGCCTCGCCCCAGTAATAAAATAAAATACAGCATGGACTTACAGCCAACTTTTACGCCGCGCCATATATATGTGTACTGCTGTGCCTAATACACCCTCCCGCCAGCCCACCAACCCTCAAACAAATATATATAGCCTTTATGTCAAAACAACCCAACTTCAAAGCGAAACAAAATTCATCACACATAAGGAAATCCAAAGTATCCCGCCCCCTCTTAAATATAGCCATAACACAATCACAACAAATCAAACGCCGTCCCCAGACAAAAGCATTGTTAGAAAACGACGATTCCTACCGACTCAAAGGAAGCACCTTTATTTACCGTTCAGAAGGCATAATTTGAGAAGCTTCACGCTTTACTGTTAAATAGGCAGCGTGTCGCCTCCACCGAGGCTTGGTGAAGGCGCATAGGCTGATCACCGCACGTGTCCAACGCCTTCATTTTTTTCAGAAGCGAACCGTGCCCAATCAGCTCTTCCTTGCGATCCGTCTTAATGTGAGTTAATCGAAATGTTGAAAATCGTCCACTTGGTGACAGGAGCAGCGGCGTTGCTGCTGTCCTTTATACCCAGCCTACAGTCTGAAGCTATCCCTTACCTGCAACACGCCGATGCCCTATACCTGGCTTTTCTCGGCTTGCTCAACCTGACCCTGGCCCCTGTCATACCGTTCTGGAATAAAGGTGCGCGCCACCAACTGCAAAATCTGGTCAGCGCCTTGCTTGTCCTGTCTGTGGTTCTGCAAACCCTGACCCTGTTTGGCCTGCTGTTGCCGATCGGCGATCAACCTGCAGTTTTGTTAAGCCTCGCGCCTGCCTTTTTGGCCGTATTGCTACATCTGGGGGTTAGCTTTTACAAATCCTCCCCGTCGTCAGCTTCACCAAACTACGACATGACTAACCGCGATACCGGCACCGTGAAGTGGTTTAACACATCAAAAGGGTTCGGCTTCATTTCCCGCGACTCCGGCGATGATATTTTCGTGCACTTTCGTGCCATTCGCGGCGAAGGCCACCGCGTTCTGGTAGAAGGCCAGCGCGTGGAATTTTCGGTAATGAACCGTGATAAAGGCCTCCAGGCTGAAGACGTGATCGCGGCACTGCCACGCCGCTGATTTAACCGCCCAATAAAAAACCGCGAGCAGCCTGGCTGATCGCGGTTTTTTATCATCTGTCTGAAGGATCAATAATGTGGTGGGGGCGCCTCGTCCTCAAACGACTCAAACTGCCCCCCCATCTCTTCCTGGCGCTTAAGCAAAGCAGCAATCTGCATCTGCAACCGATCTACGGCATTTTGCTGGGCCACCAGCACATCATTCAGCGCCTGGATGGTGTCATCCTGAAAAGCCAAACGGGTTTCAAGATCTGTCACACGAGCTTCAAGCGTCACAGCACGCCCTCCGAAATTATCAACGCTTCACCGAGAACCGCTTTCAACCTGCTGCGCAAACTAAGTACCTCTTCGCGAGCATAAGGCTTTGCCGGGTGTTTACCCCAAACCGGGCCGGGCCATGCAGCATCCGTGACGTACCGCACGATTACATGCATGTGCATCTGTTTGACCACATTACCCAATGTGGCCACATTCATTTTGTCCGCTGCAAACAGATCCTTCAGCACGCGTGCCAATGCGGTGGTTTCACGCCACATCAAGTGCTGATCATCATCATTCAACTGAAACAACTCACTGATACCCTCGCGTCGCGGCACCAGAATGAACCAGGGGTAATTGGAGTCATTGGACAGCAGAAGGCTGCACAACGGGAAATCTCCCATCAGCCACGTATCCTGTTTGAGACGAGAATCCAAAACGAACACTGAATGTTCTCCTGTGCGACGGTAATTTTACAGGCAGCCAGACTCATCAACTGCCCGCCAGCGAAGTGCAGGATACCCCTGATCCAGAGTTGCTTCACGCCCCAAGGCAACAGTGATTCAACAAAGATGCACCAAAATTGCACAGCCCGAATGATTTCAGTGCAGTCAAACGTCACCGCTCGCGCGCCGGGTGTTAACCGGTAACATTTTTCGCTCTCACAATTTAAATAACTGGAGGTTGGGTAACACAAATACGGAAACGCCTGCTCCTGACGTCCATAGCCCTCGGCTTCAGACCGCACGAACGCTGGATATCCTCGATGAATATTTTTTTTCTAAAGATGTCGAGCTTTGAGCATGCTTGTTGCATAGAGCATGTCCATGTCGATGATGCGCGCTCAAGGATGTAACAGGGCTACGATAATCAACAATAGACCAGCCGCAGATAAGTGGCGGTTTAAATCCGTGGTTCCATGACAGAACCCACCACACCAACCACCCAAAACAGTTTCAACAACATGTACGAACACCCCTGGCAGCAGCACATTTACGACTTAAAAAACGTGTTTTGCGACACAGCTGTAAAGAAGCTGAAAGCTTATGAGGGTAAGTATCGCCAATAGGGCCGGCGTGATATAAGTTTGCGCCGACACAAAAAGAAAGAGCCGCCCCAGATAAAAATTCAGGTGGGACGGCAGTACTCTTCCTAAAACCAAAGGAGCAAATCACGATGCGCGTGATGAAGTGGAGCATGATCGCACTGGCTGTATCAGCCGGGACTACGCAGTTCGCAATGGCATCGTCTCAGGACGAAGCCAAGGGTTTCATTGAAGACAGCACCCTGACTTCCAAAACCCGCATGCTGTACATGAACCGTGACTACCGCAATGGCGCTGGCAACATCGCGAAAGAAGGTGGCGGCTTCAAAAACGGTTATCGCGAAGACTGGGGCTTGAGCGAACTGCTCAACTACGAATCCGGCTTCACTCAAGGCACCGTAGGTGTGGGCGTGGATGCTTTCGCAATGGGTACTGTGCGCCTGGACGGCGGCGCAGGGCGTCAAGGTAACGGCCTGTTCGCCACTCGGGGCAATGGCGATCCGGAAGATACCCAGTCGAAAATGGGCGGAGCGGTAAAATTCCGCATCTCCGACACCGTTCTGAAGTACGGCAACCAATTCGTAGCCAGCCCGGTATTCTCCACAGATGACAGCCGCTTGCTGCCTGAAGTAGCCACCGGCACCCTGATTACCAGCAAGGAAATCAAGGGACTGGAATTGAGCGCCGGTCGCTTCACCGCGCTGAGCTCCCAGACTGGCATGGGTCGTGACAGCATCAACGGTCCGGGTGAACCCGGCCTGACGGCTGCCAATATTGCTGGCGCAACCTACCAGTTCACCGACAATTTTGTCGGCGGCGTAGCAGCGTCGGACGTTGATGATTACTTCAAAAAGCAATACATCAACCTGAACTACACCCTGCCGATTGCTGAATCTCAGGCCTTGAACTTCGACTTCAACGGCTACCGCACTTCTAGCCAAGGCAAAGAGCTAGCGGGCGACGTCGACAACAAAATCTGGAGTTTGGCAGCAGCCTACAGCTTGGGCGCACACAAGTTCACCCTGGCCTACCAGCGCTCTACCGGTGATAGCGGCTACTACTACGGCGTAGACGGCGGCGGCTCTATTTTCCTCGCCAACTCCGTGCAGTACTCCGACTTTAACGGCAAGGACGAGCGCTCCTGGCAGGGTCGTTACGACCTTAACATGGCCAGCTACGGCGTACCCGGCCTGAGCTTCATGGCCCGTTATGTCAACGGTGACAATATCTCCACCTCCGAAGGCGAAGGCAAAGAGCACGAATTCAACTTCGAGAGCAAATACGTGATGCAAGAAGGCCCGGCCAAAGACCTGTCCTTCCGCCTGCGTAGTTCGGTTTATCGCACCACCAGCAACTACGGCGTTGATACCAACGACGTTCGCGTGATCGTTGAGTACCCGCTGAACATCTTGTAATAAGTGCGTTAATGCCTTAACTGCATCGTGTTCAAAAAAGCCATGCCCTTCAAAGAGGGCATGGCTTTTTAATGTCCGGGCTCAGCAATATAGCAAGCTAACTAACTTCCTACCGTTAGCGCAATGTAGCGCTGACTACTGAAAAGTGAAGACCAAAAACAATTAAAGAGGCTCACGCCCCTTTAATTGATCAATCACACACGTGTCTGACTCAGGCTATTCACGGCCACTTATTCTGCCGCCGACTCCTGAACCACGCGAATCACACGCTGCGGAAACGGAATATCGATATTTGCAGCCTTCAGACGATCACGGGACTGTTCGTTGAACATGAACAGCACATCCCAGTAATTCGGGGTATCAACCCACACGCGTAATGACATGGTGATAGCACTGTCACCCAACGTGGTCACGACAACCACCGGGGCAGGATCTTTGAGTACGCGCGGGTCATCCGCCAACGCCAGCAACACCTCACGCACCTTCTGCAGATCCGCTTCGTAATCAACGCCAACATCAAACACCACCTTGCGCGTCGGCTGACGGTTGTAGTTAGTGATGATGCCGTTGGACAAATTGCCGTTGGGCACGATGACAGTCTTGTTGTCGCCGGTACGCAGAACGGTATGGAAGATCTGAATGCTGTCGACGGTACCACTCACGCCCTGCGCTTCAATCCAGTCACCAATCTTGAACGGACGGAACAACAGTATCAGCACCCCTCCAGCAAAGTTCGCCAGGCTGCCCTGCAACGCCAAACCGATCGCCAGACCCGCCGCACCGATCGCCGCCACAAATGAGGTGGTCTGAATGCCGATCATTGAGGCAACACTCACCACCAGCAGCACTTTGAGAATGATGTTGGCCAGACTGCTGATAAAGCCTTGCAGCGCCAGATCAGCCTTGCGCAGCGCCAGTAAATTACCCAGCTTTGCGGTCAGGCGATTGATCAACCACCAGCCTACAGCCAACGTAATCAAGGCCAGCAGCACGCGGCTACCGTATTCCATGATCATCGGAATCCAGGCTTGCGAAGCCTGGATCAAGTGATCCATTTCAGCGTTCAAGTCCATTTATATCTCCTTGTACCGATACCCGGCGACGTCATTTACTCAGCGAAACGACTGAACGCTACCCGCTCAATCGTTTCTGCAGTGCCCGAAAAACTCGGACGCCGATGATCGCCAGAGGTTCCCCCATGGCCAATGATCATTAATCAATCGCGGAAATTGTTGAACTGCAATGGCAGATCGAACGTCTTGGCGCGCAAGGCAGCAATGGCTTCTTGCAGGTCATCGCGTTTCTTGCCGGTAATGCGTACCTGCTCACCCTGAATGGCGGCCTGAACCTTGAGTTTGGCGTCTTTGACGTGAGCGACGATTTTCTTCGCCATCTCCTTGTCGATACCTTCCTTGAGCACTGCTTCTTGCTTCATCAGCTTACCCGACGCGTAAGCTTCCTTGACCTCAAGGCACTGCACATCGATCTTGCGCTTGACCAGGGCCAGCTTGAGAATTTCGATCATTGCTTCCAGTTGGAAGTCTGCTTCGGCAGTCAGGTTGACCGTCAGGTCTTTTTCCTTGAACTCAAAAGAGCCTTTGCCTTTTAAGTCGTAACGGCGGTCCAGCTCTTTGACAGCGTTCTCGACTGCGTTGGTGACTTCGTGCTTGTCCAGTTCGGATACCACGTCGAACGACGGCATGTGTTTTCTCCAATAATAAAGGGCGCGCTCAACACAGATGGAGCACGCCTGACCTGACAGTTAAAATGCGCGGGCATTATAACGGTTCTTCGACTTCATTCACGGGCGAGCACTCATGTCTGCACAAACCGATAGCGGCACCTCACGGTTGGCTTCAACGCCTTGGCACATTCTGGGGGCTGGCAGTATGGGTTCGTTATGGGCCACCCGCCTGGCACGGGCAGGGTATGACGTACGGCTGATTTTGCGCGATGAGGCGCGATTACACGCTTACAAAACGGCGCAAGGTTTGACCCTCGTCGAAGGAAACAAAGCCACTCTGTGGCCCATTGCAGCGCAAACCCTCGACACCGCAGAACCCATCATACGCCTGCTAGTGGCGTGCAAAGCGTATGACGCAGAGCATGCCGTCGCTCGTATCGCTCACCGTTTGAGCCCTGACGCGCAACTCATCCTGCTGCAAAACGGACTGGGTAGCCAACAAGCCGTAGCCGCTCTGGTTCCACGGGCGCGCTGCCTGTTTGCCTCCAGCACGGAGGGGGCGTTTCGTGAGGGCGACTGGCGCGTGGTCTTTGCCGGGCAGGGTCATAACTGGCTAGGTGACCCTCAACAGGGCGCCGCGCCCTCATGGCTTGACGAGCTACAACACAGCGGCATCAGTCATGAGTGGAGCCCGAACATTCTGAGTAGGTTGTGGCGCAAGTTGGCGCTCAACTGTGCAATCAACCCGTTGACCGTGCTGCATCAATGCAGAAACGGAGGACTGAAAGCACATGCGCACACAGTGGATGCGCTGTGCAGTGAACTCGGCGCCCTGCTTGAAATCTGCGCACAACCAGAAGCAGCGGCAAATTTGAGCACTGAAGTGCACCGGGTGATTGACGCCACAGCTAACAATTACGCCTCGATGTATCAGGATGTGGCACAACGCAGGCGCACAGAGATTAGCTATTTGACCGGGTATGCCTGCCAGGCGGCGCAACGCAGTGGCCTGGACACACCTCACTTACATGCTATCCACCAACAGTTGACAGCCCACCTGAAGCACCTCGGTTTGCCCTCTCACTGAACGCCGCGCTAACCTGCCCGTTCACGCACTCACTAGGGCCCCTCATGTCTTTGCGCCAGCGCCTCGAAAACCTGCCGGTCGGCCAAAAGCTGCTGGCCGCCCTGCTTGTGCTGCTGGCAACCGTGCTGCTGGTGGCCAACCTGACATTCATCAGCGTGGCTTACTGGATTTCCCACGAAAGCACCGCGCCGCAAGCGTTGCAGACCTTGGGCAGTCTGGTATCCAACCCCGCGCTGATGGAGCATGCGCTGGATTCCCCTGAGAGCGCCAACGCCCTGCTTAAAGAAATTGGCACCTACGCCCCCCTCCGAGCCGGTGCTATTTATGACCCGTCTGGCCATTTATTGGCACAGTTGCAGCACGGCGATCGTCTGGCGCTACCCGAACACTTTGACCAAGTTCAAGCCTGGGGCCTGACTGAGCTGCGCAGCCATCACACTTCCCGGCTTCCGAAGGGCGGGCATCTGTTGCTAGTGGCCAGCAGTGAACTGCCCATGGCGTTTTATACCGGCACGTTCACCGCCAGCCTCGGAATTCTGGTGTTCAGTGTCTTGCTGTGGCTGTTGATCGCGCGCCAGATCAAGCGCCTGATCACACAACCCATCTATCAGCTCGAAGAGCTGTCACGCCAGGTCACGCGCGAGGAGAACTATTCGCTACGGGCCAAACCGGGCAATAACGATGAAATCGGCAGCCTCGCTGAAGCGTTCAATACCATGCTCTCGCGTATCGAAGCGCGTGAGCAGGAGCTCAAACGCGCCCGAGATGAAGCACAGGCAGCCTACGATCAAGCCCAGGCGCTGGCAGAAGAAACCCGCCATACCAATCGCAAGCTCGAACTTGAAGTGCAGGTAAGAAGCAAAATCGAGAAAAAACTCACCGGTTTTCAGATTTATCTCAACAGCATTATCGATTCCATGCCCTCCGCCCTGATCGCACTGGACGAACAGCTCTACGTCACGCAATGGAATCAGGAAGCCAGCGCCCTCTCCGGCACGCCGCTGGATGAGGCCCTGAATCAACCGGTTTATCTGGCATTTGAACCTCTGAAACCTTTCTTGCCGCAAATCAAAGACACCATCGCCCACCATCGCGTCGTCAAAATAGAGCGCGTGACCTGGCCTCAAGGTGATGAGCCCAAACATTACGCACTGACTTTCTATCCATTGATGGGGGGTGGCGGACGCGGCGCCGTGATCCGCATCGACGACATCACCCAGCGGCTATCCATGGAAGACATGATGGTTCAGTCAGAGAAGATGCTCTCTGTGGGCGGTCTCGCGGCGGGGATGGCCCATGAGATCAATAATCCATTGGGCGCCATTTTGCATAATGTGCAAAACATCCGGCGGCGCCTGTCCAACGACCTGCCCAAGAATAGTGAGCAAGCCGCGCTGACAGGCGTTGACCTTGATGCGATAAACCGTTATTCGCAGGCCCGAGAAATCCCTAAGCTACTGGATGGCATTCAACAGGCGGGGGCCCGCGCAGCCAAAATCGTGACCCACATGCTCAGTTTCAGTCGCCGCAGTAATCGCCAAATGAGCCCTTGCGACCTGTCGGCGCTGATTGATCAGGCGGTCGACATCGCAAGCAATGACTTCGACCTCGCCATCGGTTTCGACTTCAAGGGCCAGGCCATCATTCGTCAGTTTGACCCTCACCTCGGGCCCGTACCCTGCATCCCCAACGAGCTGGAACAGGTGCTGCTGAACTTGTTGAAAAACGCCGCCCAGGCGATTCATCAGCGCCAAGGCAACACCGAACCCGGGCGCATCGTCCTGCGCACGAAACTGAATCCACCCTGGGCTGAGATCCAGGTGGAAGACAACGGCGCAGGCATGCCTGAAAACGTGCGCAAACGTATTTTTGAGCCTTTCTTCACCACCAAGGAAGTTGGCCAAGGCACAGGGCTCGGTCTTTCCGTGTCCTACTTCATCATTACCAATAACCACAAAGGGCAAATGGAAGTGCACTCAACCCCGGGTCAAGGCACGTGCTTCACGCTGCGTCTGCCATTGATGCCCGTCCACGAAACTACCAAGTCGGAACTGTAACCATGGGCTTTCGCTTATCAAAGATTTACACCCGCACCGGCGACAAGGGCGAAACAGGCCTGGGCGATGGCCGGCGCGTGTCCAAAGATCATCCTCGGGTCGAGGCGATTGGAGAAGTGGACGCGCTTAACAGCCAACTGGGGCTCTTGCTCGCCGGGTTACACGAGCAAAGCGTCCGGACGCCGGGCCTGGACGAACTGATCGAGGTGCTGACGCCCTGCCAACACCGACTGTTTGACTTGGGAGGCGAGCTGGCCATGCCGGCTTATCAGGCGTTAAACCTGAGCGAAGTCGAACGGCTTGAAGCGGCGATTGATCGCTGGAACGAGGAGCTGGGACCACTGGAAAACTTCATTTTGCCAGCAGGCTCTACCCTGATCGCCCAAGCGCATGTGTGTCGCTGCCTCGCGCGCAGTGCCGAGCGTCGCTGCCAACATCTCAATGCAGTCGAGCCGCTCAACGGCCCTGGACTGGCCTATATCAACAGGTTGTCAGACCTGCTGTTTGTGACGGCACGCTTGATTGCCAAGCGCCAAGGGGTTGCAGAAGTGTTGTGGCAGGCCGCAGATAAACCCGCTGATTGAGGCGCAAGCGCTCGTCAGTGCGCTTGCACGGGAGAACACAGATTACATTTCGGGCACACGCTGTGACGTCAGGTCATGCGTGGGGCCAGAACGCGCGAATGCCCGATACACCTTGCGCGCCGACGTCCCACGCCTGCTGACGATCATCAGGCCCCAACCCACCCAGCAGAAACACCGGCTTGTTAAAACCAGCAATCAGTTGCTGCGCCTGCTCCCAACCCAAAGGCTCCATATCTGGATGAGTCTCTGTGGGCAAGACGGGTGACAGCGTCACGAAGTCAACGTCCATCTGTTCTGCCAACGCCAATTCCTCAGCGTTATGACACGACGCCGCCAACCAGCGATCTTTAGGAAACGGCCGGCCTTTGGCGGCGTATTTACGTAGTTGCGCCGCCGTCAAATGCCAACCGGCCGACGGAAAATCACCCAGCCACTCCAGCGGCCCTTTGAGCATCAGCTGCGCCTTGCCTGCGCACAGCCCCGTGGCGTCTACCGCCAAATCCCGGTACTTAGGGTCATAGCCTTTGGGCGCGCGCAAGGAAACCAGTTTGATACCGCCCGCGATGGCTTTCTGTAAGCCCCGTAGCAACTCTGGCCCTTCAAAACCGTCAGGCGTGATGAGGTACTGATCAGGCAAACGCGCCGCTGCCACAATCGGTCTATTGGCTTCAGGAAATGCGTAACTCGCCAGATCCCGCTGGCTGACCCACGCCAAAGGCTGGCCTTCCACGCCGCAAGGCTCACCGGTAAACGCCGAGACTTCCCACACATCCAGCAACACGTGCTTGTCGGGATAATCGTGCTTCACGGTGATCAATGGACGAGCCGAGGTCACGTCGATCCCAAGCTCTTCTTTCAGCTCACGGCTCAAGGCCGCGCTGACAGACTCTCCGGCTTCAACCTTGCCGCCGGGAAATTCCCAAAGACCGCCTTGATGCTGTGTATCAGCACGACGAGCAATCAGAATTCTGCCGTCAGTGCCTCGAATGACGGCCGCAGCCACATGAACTCGTTTCACCCTTGAACTTCCTCTAATCCCGCCTGTTGCCAGGCTTTGAACGTGGACTACCGAATCAGCAGCCGCTCACGTGCGCTGGTAAGTCGTTAGCGCGCCCATCAAGCCAAACAAGCTTGCCTGACTGGCACGCGATGTCGAGACGACTTAGGTCCGGTACTCCGCGTTGATTTTGACGTACTCGTGGGACAGGTCGGTGGTCCAGATGGTTTCGCTGCATGCACCGCGGCCCAACTCGATGCGGATGGTGATTTCTTCGCGCGCCATCACTGCCGAACCTTGCTCTTCGGTGTAGGTCGCCGCACGGGCACCGCCACTGGCGATACACACTTCGCCGAGGAACACGTCGATCTTGCTGACATCCAGCTCCGGTACACCGGCACGGCCCACGGCTGCCAGGATCCGGCCCCAGTTGGGATCGGACGCGAACAGTGCGGTTTTGATCAGGGGCGAATGGGCCACGGTATAACCGACGTCCAGGCATTCCTGGTGATTGGCGCCGCCATTGACTTCAACGGTCACGAACTTGGTCGCACCTTCGCCATCGCGCACGATGGCCTGCGCCACCTCCATGCACACGTCCAGCACCGCCTGTTTCAGCGCGTCGAACAAAGGGCCGCGGGCTTCGGTGATTTCAGGCAGATTGGCCTTGCCCGTGGCAATCAACATGCAGCAATCGTTGGTGGACGTATCGCCATCGATGGTGATGCGGTTGAACGATTTGTTGGCGCCGTCGAGCAACAGATCTTGCAGCACCTGGCGCGACACCTTGGCGTCCGTCGCGATGTAACCGAGCATGGTGGCCATGTTCGGGCGAATCATGCCCGCGCCCTTGCTGATCCCGGTAACGGTAACGGTCACGCCTTCATGCTGAAACTGACGACTCGCCCCTTTGGGCAAGGTGTCGGTTGTCATGATGCCGATGGCCGCCTCTGCCCAGTGATCCTCAGCCAGATCGTCCAGCGCCGCGTGCAGCGCGCCTTCGATTTTTTCGACCGGCAATGGTTCGCCAATCACACCGGTGGAATACGGCAGCACAGCGCTGGCGTCCACACCGGTTAATTCGGCCAGTTTCGCACAGGTGCGGGTAGCCGCTGCCAGGCCTGGTGCCCCGGTGCCTGCGTTGGCATTGCCGGTGTTGGTGAGCAAATATCGCACAGGACCTTGCACGCGCTGTTTGGCCAGAATGACCGGGGCCGCGCAAAACGCATTCAGGGTGAAGACGCCCGCCACGCTGGAGCCTTCGGCACAGCGCATCACTACCACATCCTTACGCCCGGGACGCTTGATACCGGCTGAAGCAATCCCCAGCTCAAAACCCGCAACCGGGTGCAAAGTGGGCAAAGGACCAAGACCAACTGCCATGATGCGCTCCTCAATAAGCTGTCTGCGCCGCCCTTAAATGGCGGGAATTCAATGGTAAAACGCCGCGACGGCTAATGCCGGTCGCGGCGCAGGTGTTTCAGCAGATGAAACGGGTTATCAGTTGATTTGCCCGTGACAGTGCTTGAATTTTTTGCCCGAACCGCAGTAGCACAGCTCGTTGCGGCCGAGCTTCTGTTCGTTACGAACAGGGTCGGTAGCAGGCGTGACGTCTGAGACCTCTACGCCTTCCAGCTCTTCGGTCAAGGCCTGCGGCTGATCCAGACCCGGCGCCTCTGCATGCTGGAACTGCATGCGCGACGCCAGCTCTTCAGCTTCCTGACGCAGACGTGCCTCTTCTTCGATTGGGTCTTCGCGACGCACTTGAACATGCGACAGCACGCGGATCGAATCGCGCTTGATCGAATCAAGCAGCTCGGAGAACAGGTTGAAAGACTCGCGCTTGTATTCCTGCTTCGGGTTCTTTTGCGCATAACCGCGCAAGTGAATGCCGTGACGCAGGTGATCCATGGTCGACAGGTGGTCTTTCCACAGGTCATCCAGTACGCGCAATACAATCTGCTTCTCGAACGTGCGCAGCGCTTCAGCACCCGCCTGCTCTTCTTTCTCGTTGTACGCCGCAATCAGCTCAGCCAGCAGCTTCTCGCGCAGGGTTTCTTCGTACAGGTGATCGTCTTCGTCGAGCCATTGCTGGATTGGCAACTTCACGCCGAAGCCGCTTTCGATGGCGGACTCCAAACCTGCAACGTCCCACTGCTCCGGCAGCGACTGTGGAGGGATGTGTGCGCTGATCGTGCTGTCGAGGACATCTTTGCGGAAGTCAGCGATGGTTTCGCCAATGTTGTCGGCGGCCAGCAACGTGTTACGCATGTGATAAATCACTTTACGCTGTTCGTTGTTGACGTCGTCGAACTCCAGCAATTGCTTACGGATATCGAAGTTGCGACCTTCAACCTTACGCTGGGCCTTTTCGATAGCGTTGGTCACCATGCGGTGCTCGATCGCTTCGCCGGACTGCATGCCCAGGGCCTTCATGAAATTCTTCACCCGGTCAGAGGCGAAGATGCGCATGAGGCTGTCTTCGAGCGACAGGTAGAAACGGCTGGAACCCGAGTCACCCTGACGGCCGGCACGACCGCGCAGCTGGTTGTCGATACGGCGCGATTCGTGACGCTCGGAAGCAATTACGTGCAGGCCGCCCGACTCCAGGACTTGCTGGTGACGTTTCTGCCAATCGGCCTTGATCTGGGCAATCTGCTCAGGAGTAGGGTTCTCGAGAGACGCCACTTCCACTTCCCAGTTACCGCCCAGCAGGATGTCCGTACCACGGCCTGCCATATTGGTGGCGATGGTCAGCGCGCCCGGGCGACCGGCCTGTGCAATGATTTCAGCTTCTTTTTCGTGGAACTTGGCGTTCAGAACTTTGTGCTCAATGCCTTCCTGTTTCAACAGGTTGGACATGTGCTCGGACGTTTCGATGGTCGCGGTGCCCACCAGTACCGGACGGCCTTTGGCCATGCAGTCCTTGATGTCGGCCACAATGGCTGCGTACTTCTCGTCGGCCGTCAGGAACACCAGGTCGTTATAGTCTTTACGTGCCAGCGGCTTGTTCGGCGGGATAACCATCACCGACAGACCGTAGATCTGGTGGAACTCGAACGCTTCAGTGTCAGCCGTACCGGTCATGCCGGACAGCTTGTTGTACAGACGGAAGTAGTTCTGGAAGGTGGTCGAAGCCAGCGTCTGGCTCTCTGCCTGGATGTTCAGGCCCTCTTTCGCTTCGATAGCCTGGTGCAGGCCTTCGGACAAACGACGACCCGGCATGGTACGACCGGTGTGTTCGTCAACCAGCAGCACCTGACCGTCTTCAACAATGTATTCAACGTTGCGGTGGAACAGTTTGTGAGCGCGTAGTGCAGCGTACACGTGGGTCAGCAGGCCCAGGTTGTGCGCCGAGTACAGGCTTTCACCTTCAGCGAGCAAACCGATCTGGGTGAGCATCTCTTCAACAAACTGGTGACCGGCTTCGTTCAGCTCGACCTGACGGGTCTTCTCGTCGATGGTGAAGTGACCCGGCTTGGTTACTTCGCCCTCTACTTCTTCGATGTGCTGTTCGAGACGCGGAATGAGCTTGTTGATTTCGGTGTACAGTTTGGAGCTGTCTTCAGCCTGACCGGAAATGATCAGCGGCGTACGGGCTTCGTCGATCAGGATCGAGTCGACTTCGTCGATTACAGCGAAGTTAAGCTCACGCTGGAATTTTTCTTCCATGCTGAAAGCCATGTTATCGCGCAGGTAATCGAAGCCAAATTCGTTGTTGGTGCCGTAGGTGATGTCAGCGGCGTAGGCTTCACGCTTTTCCTGTGGTGGCTGGAACGGCGTAACCACGCCGACCGTCAGGCCCAGGAACTCATAAAGCGGACGCATCCAGTTGGCATCCCGGCGCGCCAGGTAATCGTTCACCGTCACAACGTGCACGCCCTTGCCGGACAACGCGTTGAGGTAAACGCCCAGGGTCGCTACCAAGGTCTTACCTTCACCGGTACGCATTTCTGCGATCATGCCTTCGTGCAAGGTCATGCCACCGATCAGCTGGACGTCAAAGTGGCGCATGCCCATGACGCGCTTGCCTGCTTCACGGCAGACCGCGAAGGCTTCAGGCAGGAGTTGATCGAGGGTCTCACCTTTTGCTATGCGGGCCTTGAACTCTTCGGTCTTGGCACGCAATTGCTCGTCGGTCAGAGCAACCATCTGCTCTTCGAGGGCATTGATGACCTGAACCTTCTTGAGCATGCGTTTAACTTCGCGCTCGTTCTTGCTTCCAAAAAGTTTCTTTAACAAAGGCGCAAACATATCGGCAGGATCTTCCACACATAGGGATGGAGGGCGGCCCCGAGAGTCGCCCGAGCAGCCCTGATGGCCGCATGCGAGCGAGCATTCTACCCGGAAACGGCGGTGAGGAAAGTGGCGTTATTCCACGATACTGGTACAGCGTTGTGACGGGGCTTCACTAAAATAAGGGCTTTTTGCTGAACTTCAACCCATAAGAGCAAGAAGTTACTCATTGATTTTGCAGCCAAAGTCTTCAGTTAGCGGATCAAGCGCAGCCACACGGCCGGTTTCTGCTAAGATTGCGCCTCAGTTTTCTCAGGTGTTTGAACATGGCATTTCGCCCACATCCAGCACGGGCACCCTCTGTCCTGCTGCGCGAGGCTAAGCCGTTAAAAGCCATCTTCGGCCACGCCAAGCGCTTGGCCCACCTGCAACGCTTGCTTGAAAGCCAGCTCCAGCCCGCCGCCCGCGAACACTGCCATGTGGCGTCGTGGCGTGAAGGCAGCCTGCTACTGATTGTCACGGATGGCCACTGGGCGACGCGGTTACGCTACCAGCAAAAACGCCTGCAACGTCAATTGCAGGCGTTTGATGAATTTGCCAGTCTGACCCGCATTTTATTTAAAGTGCAGCCGCCTACCGTGTTAGCCAAAGTGGCTGGCCACACCCTGGACTTGTCACAAGACGCCGCCCAGACCATCCAGGCGACTGCTGACGGAATTACCGACCCCGCACTGCGAGCCGCCCTTGAACGGCTCGCCAGTCATGGCAAACCAAAATCCGGTCCGGCGTAGCCGCTGCTTTATTTACGCTTGCTGCCACCCAGTAATGACCCGAGCAATCCCCGAACCAACTGGCGCCCCATTTGATTGACGGCCTGACGCGCCATCGACTGCAATGCCTTGCCTGTCGACGTCCCGAGGAACTCCCCAGCCTGATCCAGAAATCCGGGTTCTTTGGGCTCGGCCGGGGCTTGCTCCGCAGAGACACCGCCTTTGCGCGCCATGAGCACCTCGTAAGCAGACTCTCGATCTATCGGCTTGTCGTACCGCCCCTGCAGGGGTGAGGTGGCAATCAGCCCGGCGCGTTCCGCGTCACTCAAAGGACCGATGCGCGACTGAGGTGGCGCAATCAGCACCCGCTGCACCATCGCCGGCGTGCCCTTATCCTCCAACATGCCGACCAAAGCCTCGCCGGTGCCCAGCTCCGTTAGCACCGCGAGCGCATCGAACGCCTGGTTGGGTCGGAACCCGTCGGCCACGGCCCTGAGGGACTTCTGCTCTTTGGCCGTGAACGCCCGTAATCCATGCTGAATGCGCAGCCCCAATTGCGCCAACACGGTGTCAGGCAAGTCCGCTGGCGATTGCGTGACAAAGTACACGCCCACACCTTTGGAGCGAATCAAGCGCACCACTTGCTCCAGTCGATCCTGAAGCGCTTTCGGTGTATCGGCAAACAGCAGATGCGCCTCGTCAAAGAAAAGCGCCAATAAAGGCTTGTCCGAATCACCGCGCTCGGGCAACTGCTCAAACAATTCGGCCAGCAGCCACAACAAAAAGGTCGCGTAGACCTTGGGCGCTTCATGCACCAACCGGCTCGCATCGAGCAAATGAATGCGCCCGCGTCCGTCACTGTCCGGCTGCAAAATGTCTTCCAACTGCAACGCAGGCTCACCAAACAGCGCCTCAGCGCCCTGCTGCTCCAGGGTCGCCAGTCGTCGCAGTAGCGCCTGGCTGGAACCGGTGGTCATTAGCGCCGCGTCGTCGCCCAGCACTTCGGGATGATCCCGCAGATGATTGAGCAACGCTTTGAGGTCTTTGAGATCCAGCAGCAACAGGCCTTCGCGATCCGCCACTTTGAACGCCGCATACAGCGCTGATTGTTGGCTGTCCGTCAGTTCCAGCAGACTGCCTAGCAAAAGCGGCCCCATTTCACTCAGGGTTGTGCGTAATGGATGCCCAGTCTTGCCCTGAATATCCCACAGCGTCACTGGATAAGCCGTGGGCTGGAAATTAAGCCACGGCATGCCCGCGATCCGCTCTGCAATTTTGCCCTGAGGATTGCCGGCGGCCCCCAGACCACACAAATCGCCTTTGATGTCGGCGGCAAACACTGCCACGCCCGCATCACTGAACTGCTCTGCCAGGCGTTGCAGCGTGACGGTTTTACCTGTCCCCGTAGCGCCCGCAATCAAGCCGTGACGATTGGCCAGACGCAATGACTGGGCGACGGGCTGACCCGAAAGGTCGGCACCGAGAACTAAAGCTGAGGAATCAGGCATTTTTCCACCTTAAATTAATCTTTCGCGGTAACACGTCGATACAACGTTAATGCTAGACCAGAAAATTCCGAATTTAATGTCGGAAAGAGCGCAAATAAATGTAGGAATCGCTCAGGTTCTGTCAGTGGTTTCTATGTTGGGCGCATTTCATGTCAGCAGGCATCACACTTTTAGACCTTAGCGGACCCTTCAAGCCATGAACAAAAATCTGCGTTTCAGTCATAAAATCCTGCTTGCCGCGTCCCTGATCGTAATAGCCGCTTTTTCGCTATTTACGCTTTACAACGACTACCTGCAGCGCACTGCCATTCGCGACGATCTGGACAGCTATCTGCGTGAGATGGGTAGCACAACGGCCAACAATATTCAGACATGGCTCGGCGGGCGCATCTTGCTCACTGAAAACCTGGGCGAGACCATCGCTATTAATCCCGCGCCTGACTATGTAGCCCAGTTGCTGGAGCAAAAAGCCCTTAGCAGCTCATTTATGGCGGTCTACTTCGGTGACACCCAAGGTGCATTCACCATCCGCCCCGATAGCAAAATGCCGGATGGCTTCGATCCGCGCAGCAGGCCTTGGTACAAGGATGCACTGAACAGCAATGCCGCCAGCCTGACCGAACCCTATATTGATGCGGTCACCGGGCAGATGATCATTTCCATTGGGACCGCCGTAAAAAAAGGCGGGCAAACCCTCGGAGTCGTCGGCACTGACCTGACACTCAAAACCATCACGGACACGATCAATGCCCTGGATTTTGGCGGCATGGGTTACGCCTTCCTGATCAGCGCAGACGGCAAGATCCTGGTTCACCCGGATAACACTCTGGTCACCAAGAACCTGAAAGATATCTACCCTCAAAACACGCCTCCCATCAGCACGCTCATCAGCGAAGTCAAGCTCGACGGCAAAGAACGCATCGTGACGTTTGCTCCGGTCAAAGGCTTGGGGTCGGTCAACTGGTACGTCGGCCTGTCGATTGATAAAGAGCAGGCCTATACCATGCTCAGCACCTTCCGCACGTCGGCAGTCATTGCCACGCTGATCGCGGTGATCTCGATCATAGCCCTGCTCGGCTTGCTGATTCGTCTACTGATGCAGCCGCTGCACGTCATGACCCGCGCCATGCAAAACATCGCGGAAGGTGAAGGCGACCTGACCCGCCGCCTGGTAGTCGAATCCAAAGACGAATTCGGCACATTGGGGAGCGCGTTCAACCAGTTTGTGGAGCGTATTCATACTTCCATGACGGAAGTGGCCTCGGCCACCGAACACGTCAATGAAGTCGCCTTGCGTGTCGTCAGTGCATCCAATTCGTCCATGGTTAACTCTGACGAACAAGCCAGCCGCACCAACAGCGTGGCCGCAGCGATCAACGAGCTGGGCGCCGCAGCGCAAGAAATCGCGCGCAATGCGGCACAAGCCTCGCATCAAGCCAGCGATGCACGCGGCCTGGCCGAAGAAGGCCAGCAAGTGGTGGAGCGCAGCATCGGCTCGATGCAGCAACTGTCGCAGATGCTCAGCACGTCCAGCAGCCACATTGAGTCACTGAATGACAAGACCGTGAACATCGGTCAGATCCTGGAGGTCATCACCAGCATTTCCCAGCAAACCAACCTCCTGGCTTTGAACGCCGCGATTGAAGCAGCACGTGCCGGGGAAGCAGGACGTGGCTTTGCGGTGGTGGCAGATGAAGTCCGCAATCTGGCGCACCGCACCCAGGAATCAGCGCAACAAGTGCAAAAGATGATCGAGGAATTGCAGGTCAGCGCCCGCGACTCGGTCAACACCATGGAAGAGAGCCAGCGTCACAGCAAAGACAGCGTTGAGATCGCTAATAGTGCAGGTGCGCGTCTTACCAGCGTTACGGAACGTATTGGGGAAATTGACGGCATGAACCAGTCGGTCGCCACTGCCACCGAGGAACAGACCTCGGTTGTGGAATCGATCAACATGGACATTACTGAAATCAACACCCTCAATCAGGAAGGCGTTGAAAACTTGCAGGCGACATTGCGCGCCTGTTCCGACCTTGAGCAACAAGCCGCTCGCCTTAAACAACTGGTTGGCAGCTTCCGCATATAAATGAACGCATGATCTGTGGCCGCCTGAGCGGCTACAGATCAGGTTCCTCTTCAGCCTCTTGCTGTAAGTGATCCCACAGCCTGGCAGCGTCAGGAAACTCCGTTCCGTCTTCGGGGCTCAGTGCGTCCGGATCGTAACGACTCAAACACCCCTCACCTACTGTAGCCGGTGCGCTGGACGTGGCCTTGTCGAGTGGATCGGTCATGGCACCTCCCCCTGTTCAGAACCCGAGATTGCGTTTTCATTGACGAACAACGCAAAGCTGCAATCGACGATCGACAGCGCGTTATTCATCAATGAGCACACAGAGACGCTTGCTTAAAAGACCACCGTCTTGTTGCCGTGCACCAGCACGCGATCTTCCAGGTGATAACGCAGGCCACGGGCCAGCACCATCTTCTCGACATCACGGCCGAAACGCACCATGTCTTCGATACTGTCACTGTGACTTACACGTACCACGTCCTGCTCGATGATCGGACCTGCATCGAGTTCTTCGGTCACGTAGTGGCACGTCGCGCCAATCAGTTTTACGCCGCGCAGCGAAGCCTGGTGGTAAGGCTTGGCGCCAACGAAGGAAGGCAGGAAGCTGTGGTGAATGTTGATGACCTGACCTGCGTATTCTTTGCACAGGTCCGGCGGCAGGATTTGCATGTAGCGCGCCAGGACCACTACTTCAGCATCGTGCTGCTTGACCAGACGCGAGACTTCAGTGAACGCAGGCTCTTTATCCTTGGGATCAACCGGCACGTGGTAATACGGAATGCCGTGCCACTCCACCATGCTGCGCAAGTCATCATGGTTGGAGATCACACACGCGATCTCGCAATCCAGCTCATCGCTGTGCCAGCGGTGCAGCAGGTCCGCCAGGCAGTGCGACTCGCGGCTGGCCATCAGCACAACGCGCTTCTTTTGCGCCGTGTCAGTAATGCGCCACACCATCGAAAATTCTTCAGCGATAGGAGCAAATGCTTCGCGAAACGCCTCGATGCCGAATGGCAGCGAATCCGCACGGATTTCGTGACGCATAAAGAACCAACCGCTCTGGTCGTCCGAGTGGTGGCTCGCTTCAGTGATCCAGCCATTGTGTGAGGCCAGAAAATTACTGACCTTGGCGACAATGCCGACGCCATCGGGGCACGCAATCACCAGTCGAAAAGTGCGCATGTAGGGCAAACTCCAAAAACTTTACTAAGGCCGCCATTCTAGCGAGTGCGCAGCAAAACGACAGTATTCGTTGAGACTGATTACCCACGCCCCGGGCCTCGCTGCCAGAGGTCCGCCTCAACAGTACTGCGGCCTGCATCGCGTTTATTGCAACCTGAATTCGCCTAATTAATCGTTTTAATAGGGTTGATAGCGACGCCTCTATTTAATAGCGCTTATTCAAAACAGCGAAGTTAATGAATAAAAATTTAACTAAATCTGCGCAGACAGGTTTACTTGATCAAAGTGTCTGACTATTATTGCCGCACTGTGTCCCTGTTAACCCTTTTCAACATAAGGTTATCCTCATGTCCCTGATCAACGAATACCGCGCAACCGAAGAAGCCATCAAAGAGCTGCAAGCTCGCCTGAAGAACCTGTCGGAAGACGACAAACTTCAAACTGAGCTGGAATTTGAAGGCAAACTGCGCACGCTGATGGGCGAATACCAAAAATCGCTACGCGATATTATTGCGCTGCTGGACCCAGAGTCCAAAGTAAGCAAAACACCACGCGGTGTTGTGAAAACGACCGGCACCAAACGTGCCCGCAAGGTTAAACAATACAAAAACCCGCACAACGGCGAAGTGATTGAAACCAAAGGTGGCAACCACAAAACACTGAAAGAGTGGAAAGCCAAGTGGGGCGGTGACGTGGTTGAAGGCTGGGCAACTTTGCTCGACTAAGTAATACCCGCACGCAGCTTATTTGCGATGCTCAAAAAAAAACGCCAGCTTGCTGGCGTTTTTTTATTGACGCCCGTTACTCCTCTCTTCCCGGTTCGCCCTCCACAAACACGCGACGACTTAAACCTTCTGCATACCGGCGCCACTCATTCAACAACGTCAATTGCGCGGGCGTAGCGCTGCGCGACAGCTCTGCAACGCTGTGCTGGAAAGCAGCCAGGGTCAGCGGTGCGCCCATCTGCGGATCGGTCAATCGTTGCTGGCAGAAGACGCGCCAGCGTTCGCGCTCTTGCTCATTCAACGTATGAGCAAAGTTTCGCGCCCGGTACCGGAACAATAATTCAGGCAAGCGTTCATCATCAAAAGGCCAGGTATCTTTAGCCAATGCCTCAGGGTCACTGAGTCTTACTTGTTCACACAGGCGACGGTCACGGTCACCGATAAAGCCATCATATAACTGCTGCTCCGGATCCGCGCTCGGCACGAAGTCTTCACGGGCATAAATAGCCGTTAATTTATCCCGCCATAGTTCTTGCGCCTCGATAAGTGTTTGCGCCCGTTCCTGGCATTGGCCAACGTCCAATTGCAAACGCTCTTGATCCTGTGCGCGCACTACATTCATCGGCGCCACCACCGGACAACGATTAACGTGTATTAGCTTGAGCGGCACCGGTAATTGCCCGTCGGGCAAATCTTCTCGACGTGTATAGAGCTGTGCGCGGAGTGACTCAGCATCCAGTTCCAATAATGGCCGCGGATCAAAGTGCAAATCGCAGACAATCAGTGCATTGCGATTTTTCGGATGCCACGCCAACGGCAGTACCACCCCCAAATAATGACGCGCCGCCGAAAACCGTCCTGAAATATGCACCATCGGCTCTAACAGCCGAACCTGATCAAGCACACGTTGTTTCGTGCGCAACTGGAAAAGCCAGTCATATAACTTAGGTTGTTTGTCGCGAATCAATCGGGCCAGGGCAATCGTTGCGCGCACATCCGACAACGCATCATGGGCCTGACCGTGATCAATGCCATTAGCCGCGGTCAGACGTTCTAGCTTAAGAGTGACGCGCCCCTCCTCTTCAGGCCACACAATCCCTTCAGGGCGCAAGGCATAGGCAGTGCGCACCACATCGATCAAGTCCCAGCGACTGTTACCTCCCTGCCATTCACGGGCGTAAGGATCGAAGAAGTTGCGATACAGACTGTAGCGCGTCACCTCGTCGTCAAATCGCAAGGTGTTGTAGCCTGCGCCGCAGGTGCCGGGCAAGGACAGGTGCGCGTGGGTACGCGTCATGAATTCGGCTTCGACCAGCCCCCGATCTTCCAGGCGACTGGGCGTAATGCCGGTGATCAGACAGGCCATGGGGTGCGCAAGGATGTCGTCGCTTGGCAGGCAGTACAGATTGAGCGGCTCGTCAATCTCGTTCAATTCAAGGTCAGTGCGAATGCCGGCGACTTGTACTGGCCGGTCACAACGCGGATTGATGCCGGTGGTTTCGTAGTCGTACCAGAAGATAGTGGTCACGGGGTGTTCCTGAACAGTAGACCCTGCAAGTCTAGGCGTTCAGCCCCGAGCAAGACCAGCCCGGATCTCGGCCTCAGGCAGACGCTGGCAAGGGATAGAAGCTGAAATACTGACGCAGGGCCGTGATCAGGGCGGTGTACTCGGGAGGCGGCTGGTAGAGGATGAAGCCAGCGTCGTAGTAATGCGGCGTGACATCTTCATGGCACCACAGGCAGCGTGCAGTCAGGTCGACCACCTGCACACGACCGTCAGCGTCGGGCAGCTTGAGTCGCAGCTCAAAATTGGCGTCGACCAATAACGGGAGCTGGCTGATGAGCATCAGCCCCTCTTCGCAGACATTACCCAAATACCCCAGGGGCTTGTCCGTGAATCGATTGAACACATTCAAGAAATACGGCAGTTGATGACGCTCGATACGGCGATCAGTAAACATGCTGAATATCACTTTGAAAGGCCATTAAGCATGACCGCGCTAGTACCTGGACTTCCCGCACTGCACGACCCACGGGAACTGGAATGACCACTGAAGTGGCTCGCTAAGGCTTTTGGTTCTCACGGTGAAACTGTGCAGACACACAACTGTCACTTCGCGTATCGCACAGCAATATTAGTAAAAGCAAGGCAAATGGCCAGCTCGGTGTTAAATTTTTGCCGGGATGGCCTGTGTAGTGGCATTCCCGGGAATGAACTTGAGGATGCGCAACGTTTCAATACGCGCCTTTGCCCGATACGCCCACTCGCTCTGCGGGAACTCCTTGATGATCCATTCGTAGGTCTGGGCGGCATCCAGGTAAAACTTCGTACGTTCCAGGCACAAGCCACGCAGCATGGCCGTTTGAGGCCATATATAAGGACGGCTACGGCTGTCGCGATCAACCTCCGACAACTCCAGCATGACCGCCTCGCAATTGCCCCGGTCGTAGGCACGATAGGCATTGTTCAAATGATGATTCATTGACCAGCGGGTGCAACCGACCACACTGGTGGCCAACAGTACAACGAGCAAAATTCGCATGGGTATCTCCTGTTCTCGGCAGGGTATCGACCCGGCGAGCGAATTCTTCAACCAATGACCGTATGCACCACAACTTAAGTCGAAAGTAGTGCAGAGGAACAATGACTACAACTTGAGACCATAGTAGCCTTTGGCAGCGCTTGAACTCAGGAGTCTTTGCATGTCCGTTCGTCGAACCAAAATCGTTGCCACCCTTGGCCCTGCCAGTAACTCACCGGAAATGCTGGAGCAGCTGATCCTGGCTGGCCTGGACGTTGCCCGTCTGAACTTTTCCCACGGCACGCCCGATGAGCACAAGGCCCGCGCCAAGCTGGTACGTGACATCGCCGCCAAGCATGGCCGCTTCGTTGCCCTGCTGGGTGACCTGCAAGGCCCGAAAATTCGTATCGCCAAATTCGCCAACAAACGCATCGAACTGAAGATCGGTGATCGTTTCACGTTCTCCACCAGCCACCCGCTGACGGAAGGCACTCAAGAAATCGTCGGCATCGACTACCCGGATCTGGTCAAGGATTGCGGCGTGGGCGACGAACTGCTGCTCGACGATGGCCGCGTGGTCATGCGTGTCGATACCGCCACCGATGACGCCCTGCACTGCACCGTGCTGATCGGCGGCCCGCTTTCTGACCATAAAGGCATCAACCGTCGCGGTGGCGGCCTGACAGCTCCGGCGCTGACTGAAAAAGACAAGGCAGACATTAAGCTCGCAGCCGAGATGCAGGTCGACTACCTGGCCGTTTCGTTCCCGCGTGATGCGGCCGACATGGAATACGCCCGTCAACTGCGCGACGAAGCAGGCGGCACCGCCTGGCTGGTAGCCAAGATCGAACGTGCCGAAGCCGTGGCTGACGACGAAACCCTCGACGGCCTGATCAAGGCCAGCGACGCGGTGATGGTTGCCCGTGGCGACCTGGGCGTCGAGATCGGTGACGCCGAGCTGGTAGGCATCCAGAAGAAAATCATTCTGCACGCACGCCGCCACAACAAGGCTGTGATTGTTGCGACCCAGATGATGGAGTCGATGATTCAGAACCCGATGCCAACCCGTGCTGAAGTGTCCGACGTGGCCAACGCCGTGCTCGACTACACCGACGCCGTGATGCTCTCGGCTGAAAGTGCTGCCGGCGCCTACCCACTGGAAGCCGTGCAAGCCATGGCGCGCATTTGTGTCGGCGCTGAAAAGCACCCGACCAGCAAGACCTCCAGCCACCGCATCGGTAAAACCTTCGAAAGCTGTGACCAGAGCATCGCACTGGCGGCCATGTACACCGCTAACCACTTCCCGGGCGTCAAGGCGATCATCGCCCTGACCGAGAGTGGTTACACGCCACTGATCATGTCGCGTATCCGCTCGTCGGTGCCGATCTACGCGTTCTCCCCGCACCGCGAAACCCAGGCCCGTGCTGCCATGTTCCGTGGCGTCTACACCGTACCGTTCGACCCGGCATCGTTGCCGCCAGAACAGGTCAGCCAGGCTGCCATTGACGAGCTGCTCAAGCGCGGCGTTGTCGAGAAAGGCGACTGGGTCATCCTGACCAAAGGCGACAGCTACCACACCATCGGTGGCACCAACGGCATGAAGATCCTGCATGTCGGCGACAAAATGGTTTAAGCCTTAACCGGCCCGAACCCGAAGCCCCGTCCGAGCAATCCGGCGGGGCTTTTTGCATCAGGGAGCGGTTTTGTTGATAAATCCGGATAACGCCGCCAACGCCTCAGGCGAATTCAAGCGTTGAATAAACAGCCAGCTTTCTTCTTCAATCACCCGCTGCAACTGCTCACGCCCCGGAGCCCTGATTAGCCGCTTGCTGTCCTGCACCGCCGCCGGGGCCAGCGCCGCCAGACGATGTGCCGCCGCATGAGCTTCGCGCAGCACCGCCTCCCCGTCTTCCAGTGCCGCATTGGCCAACCCCCAGGACGTCGCCTGCTCACCACTGAATCCCTCACCCAACAACAACAGCCGGGCGGCCCTCACCTGCCCCAGTCGTTGCGGCATCAGCAGGCTCGAACCGAATTCCGGGCTCAGGCCCAAGTTGACAAACGGCATGCGCAGGCGGGCATCGCCGGTCACATACACCAGGTCGCAATGCAGCAACAGCGTGGTGCCAATGCCCACCGCAGCGCCAGCGACCGCTGCCACCACCGGCTTACGACAGGCCAGCAGGCTGCGCATGAAACCAAACACCGGGCTGGACATGTCCACGGGCGGGACTTCAAGAAAGTCGACAATGTCATTACCGCTGGTGAAACACTGCGCGCTGCCGCACAACACGATGGCATGCACTGATGCATCTGCATCCGCCTGTTGCAGTGCGGTGGCCAAGCAACTGTACATGTCGCGGGTCAGGGCGTTTTTCTTCTCGGGGCGGTTCAGGCGCAAGGTCAACACCGCACCGTCACGTTCGATAACAATGGCTTGAGTCATGGGCACGCTCAACGTGTGGAAAGACAGCGCTCAACCCCGACTTAAAAAAGCATCCGCCAGCAGTTGATTGCGCGACAACCCTGCCAGGAACAACCGTTTGGCAAACGCCTCCACCGTGTCAGGGTGCCCACAGACTAGGGCACGCGTCTGACGTGAAACAAGGCGCATCCGGACTAGAAAATCCGCCAATTCATCTTTCTGTACGTACTCGACCAGCAGCTGAGGATGCACTTGTGCCAATTGATCCAATTCGGCCTTAAGGTAATGCCCGGCCTCATCACGGGCCACATGCACCACGCGAATCGGCCCGTGGTGGGCGTGGCGCAAGGCTTCACGTAATACGCCGTATAACGGGCCCAGCCCGCTACCCGCCGCCAGTAACCACAGCGACAGCTCCTGCCAGTCCGGGTCGTAATGCAGCGCGCCGCCGCGCAACTCGCCCAACCGCAAGGCATCCCCCACCTTGAACTGACACGCTACGCTGATAAAGGCACCGGGCCGGGTGCAATCGAGATGAAACTCAAGAAACGGGTCTTCTCCCGGCAAACTGGCCAATGAGTAAGGCCGCGCCACCCCGTCGGCTGTCCACAGCACCAGATGCTGCCCGGCGCGATAGCGCAGCGGGCGCTCGGGCACGAGCCGAAGCCGCAACA
This sequence comes from Pseudomonas sp. WS 5078, assembly GCF_012985745.1. NCBI lineage: Bacteria > Pseudomonadati > Pseudomonadota > Gammaproteobacteria > Pseudomonadales > Pseudomonadaceae > Pseudomonas > Pseudomonas sp. WS 5078. The sequence continues at coordinate 162,473 of NZ_JAAQWX010000011.1, forward strand.
GCGTCGGACTTAACCAGTCAAGCGCTGCCACTGTGGCTGGCACGCCATCGCGCATCGGATCAAACGCTTCAACCTGCAAATCCCCAACCACCTGACACTGACAAGCCAGACGCCAGCCTTGTTCGCGCTGAGTGCGGGTCAAGGCATCCGGCTTCAAGTCCAGCGGCTCGCCCTGCACGCAACGCACCAGACACGCATGGCAACTGCCCGCGCGGCAACTGTAGGGCACGCGCACCCCGGCCTGATTCAGGCTGTCGAGCAAATTGCTGCCGACGGTAACTGGCCAGCACTGATCGGCGACGTGTAACTCGGGCACTTCGGGGCTCCTGTGGGCAATTAGTCTTATAGACGCTACCGGGTTGTGAAGGCCGCGCGGCCCCCTATGCCCGCAAACCCGCGCAATTAATAGGAAATGCAGGCTCCGCAGGCCCTTATCGCAGTCTTGGGCAGCGACTACAAGTTTTGCCTGCTCAGGTGTATCAAAGAGAGGGCCGGGTTATACTGCCGCGCCTTTTTTGTGCCGGTCATGCGTGCCCGGTGCATCCCTGCAAAGATGTTTACGACAGACCGAAGCACCCAGGTCGCAAACACCTTATTGAATGTTCCCGTCTTATAGAGGAGCGCGACCCATGACCGTGATCAAGCAAGACGACCTGATTCAGAGCGTTGCTGACGCCCTGCAATTCATTTCCTACTACCACCCCGTGGACTTCATCCAGGCCATGCACGAGGCTTACCTGCGCGAAGAATCGCCAGCGGCCCGTGACTCGATGGCACAAATCCTGATCAATTCGCGCATGTGTGCCACCGGCCACCGCCCGATCTGCCAGGACACCGGCATCGTCACCGTGTTCGTACGCGTGGGCATGGACGTGCGCTGGGATGGCGCCACCATGGGCCTGGACGACATGATCAACGAAGGCGTGCGTCGCGCTTACAACCTGCCGGAAAACGTCCTGCGTGCTTCGATCCTGGCCGACCCGGCCGGTGCCCGCCGCAACACCAAGGACAACACCCCTGCGGTCATCCACTACTCCATCGTCCCGGGCAATACCGTGGAAGTGGACGTAGCGGCCAAAGGCGGCGGTTCCGAGAACAAGTCGAAAATGGCCATGCTCAACCCGTCCGACTCGATCGCAGACTGGGTACTCAAAACCGTTCCGACCATGGGCGCTGGCTGGTGCCCACCGGGCATGCTGGGCATCGGCATCGGCGGCACGGCTGAAAAAGCGGCCGTCATGGCCAAAGAAGTGTTGATGGAATCCATCGACATTCACGAGCTGATCAAGCGCGGCCCGTCCAACCGTATCGAAGAGATGCGTCTGGAGCTGTTCGAAAAGGTCAACCAATTGGGCATCGGCGCTCAAGGCCTTGGCGGCCTGACCACCGTGCTCGACGTAAAAATCATGGACTACCCGACCCACGCCGCTTCGCTGCCGGTGTGCATGATCCCGAACTGTGCTGCCACCCGTCACGCCCACTTCGTGCTGGACGGCTCCGGCCCTGCAGCGCTGGAAGCGCCACCTCTGGACGCCTACCCGGAAATCGTCTGGGAAGCTGGCCCGTCGGCCCGTCGCGTCAATCTCGACACCCTGACCCCGGAAGACGTGCAGAGCTGGAAGCCGGGCGAAACCGTCCTGCTGAACGGCAAAATGCTCACCGGTCGTGACGCTGCGCACAAGCGCATGGTTGAAATGCTGAACAAGGGTGAAACCTTGCCGGTCGACCTCAAGGGACGCTTCATCTACTACGTGGGCCCGGTTGATCCAGTGGGCGACGAAGTGGTGGGTCCAGCGGGTCCGACCACCGCAACGCGGATGGACAAGTTCACACGCCAGATCCTCGATCAGACCGGCCTGCTGGGCATGATCGGCAAATCCGAGCGTGGCCCGACCGCCATTGAAGCGATCAAAGAACACAAAGCCGTGTACCTGATGGCGGTAGGCGGCGCGGCTTACCTGGTTGCCCAGGCAATCAAGAAGTCACGCGTGGTTGCCTTTGCCGAACTGGGCATGGAAGCGATCTACGAGTTCGACGTGAAAGACATGCCAGTGACCGTGGCTGTCGACAGTAAAGGCGAGTCGGTGCACATCACTGGCCCGGCGATCTGGCAAAAGAAAATCAGTGAAAGCCTCGCGGTAGAAGTGCAGTAAGCACTTTTAAGTCAGGCACAAAAACGGCCGGGTTAAACCGGCCGTTTTTTTATGCGCGAGATTTGAAAGCCTCTGGCCTGACTCAAAACGCGTTTCGAAAGATCTCTTCAATCTGCGCCTGATCGGCCTTGCGCGGGTTGGTCAGACCACAGGCATCTTTCAATGCGTTGGTCGCCAGAATCGGGATGTCATCCAGCTTGGCGCCCAAGTCCCGCAGACCTGCCGGGATCTCGACATCCTTGGCCAGCGTACGTATCGCCGCAATCGCCGCCTGAGCACCCTCTTCCGGGCTCAAACCGCGGATATCCGCGCCCAGCGCATGGGCCACGTCAGTCAGGCGCGAGGCGCACACGCTGGCATTGAAGGTCTGCACGTGGGGCAACAGCACCGCGTTACAGACACCATGGGGCAAGTCATAGAAACCGCCCAATTGGTGAGCCATCGCATGCACAAACCCAAGCGAGGCGTTGTTGAACGCCATGCCAGCCAGAAATTGCGCGTAGGCCATGTTCTCGCGCGCGGTCAGGTCTTTGCCGTTTTGTACCGCCTGACGCAGGTTGTGGCTGATCAGCTCCATTGCTTTGATCGCACAGGCATCGGTAATCGGGTTGGCCGCTGTGGACACATACGCCTCAATGGCATGGGTCAACGCATCCATGCCAGTGGCTGCGGTCAGGCCTTTAGGCATGGCCACCATCAACGCCGGGTCATTGACCGACAGCAGCGGCGTCACGTTGCGGTCGACGATGGCCATTTTTACGTGACGCTCTTCATCGGTAATGATGCAAAAACGCGTCATCTCACTGGCCGTGCCCGCGGTGGTGTTGATGGCCACCAGTGGCAATTGCGGCTTGGCCGAGCGGTCTACGCCTTCGTAATCACGAATATGCCCGCCATTGGTGGCGCACAGCGCAATGCCCTTGGCGCAGTCGTGGGGCGAACCGCCGCCCAGTGACAGTACGAAATCACATTGATGCTGCTTGAGCACGGCCAGACCGGCTTCCACATTGGCGATGCTCGGGTTGGGTTTGGCGCCGTCGAACACCACCGAATTGATGTCCTGCGCGGCCAGTTTTTCGGCAATCATGGCCGCCACGCCTGCCTTGGCCAGCCCGGCGTCGGTCACGATCAACGCGTTGCGAAACCCATAGTTGCGAATGGCAGTCATGGCTTCATCCAGACAACCGTTGCCCATGATGTTCACGGCCGGGATAAAAAAGGTACTGGTCATGGCGAGTCCTCTTTGCGGGCGCACCCGCGACGCTGATGAAGTCAATGAGCATAGCTTCAACTCATCTGCGCATCAGGATGTTGATCTGGCTCAATACTGGGTCGTGATAAAGTCCTGCACCGCCCACGCTTTGAGATGACCGACGCCATGACCCCCTTCCAGGAATTTGATGCCGAACTAGAAGACTGGAACGCTTTACGCACCAGCACCCCGTGCAGCGGTTTGTTGCTCGGCAATGGCGCCAGCATGGCTGTGTGGCATGACTTTTATTACGACTCGCTGTTTGAAAAGACCAAAAGCGTGGCCGAAAAGCCCCTGAGCCAGACGGAACTCAGCGTGTTCGATGCTTTGAACACGCGCAATTTTGAGCACGTCCTCAGCGCCCTGAAAACTGCGAGCAAGGTCAACAAGGCGCTGGCTATCAGCTCGGCATCACCGCGCAAACGTTACTACGCCATCAAAGAAGCCCTGATCAACAGTACTCAGGATGTCCACATTCCCTGGCGCTTGATGCCCGCCGCCACGCTGGCGTGCTGGCAGGAAGAACTGGCCCGATACAGCACGGTGTATTGCTCCAACTATGACTTGCTGGCGCCTTGGGCCGTGATGCAGGCACCCAAGCATTTCAACGATTTATTCCAGGCAGCGGGCGCCACCTTTGACCTGGCGCTGGGCGCGGCCAAAGGCAAAGCCACCCGTGTGCTGTACCTGCACGGAGCGTTGCACCTGGTGAAAAATCAGGAAGGCAAGGCGCGCAAATCCGTGGGTGATGAAGCAGCGCTGCTCAGCAACTTCGCCATTAATCATTCCATCAGCGCACTGGATGACGTGCCGCTGTTTGTCAGCGAAGGCACCAGCGACGACAAGCGCAAGTCCATCCGGCATTCGGATTACTTGTCGTTTTGCCATGAACAGTTAATGGCTCACAAAGACACGCTCTGCATCTTCGGCCATAGCCTGGGTGAGCAGGATCAACACCTGATTGACGCCCTGCGCCTGGCGCCGTTGAAAACCCTCTGCATCTCGATTTACCCGCGCAGCGAGGCCTTCATCCGCTTTCAGAAAAACCATTACACGCAGCTATTTGCAGAGAAAAAGGCGTCATTACGCTTCTTTAACGCTAAAACCCACCCGCTGGGTGACACCCGCCACTCGGTGCCAGTCGAACGCTAAGGCCTTCCCCCTCATGCCCGCCCGCTGACCAAGCGTCGTCAGCGCGCGGGCAAGCCGGCTTGAGCCTTGAACGGCCCCGGCTCAAAGCTTCTCTTTGATCACCGTGGTGGGGCCGTTGTTTTTCACACTGGCAATGCCCTTCTCCCGCGCCGCTTCGGTGTTGTATTGCTCACTGGTGCCGATGATCTGGTGGTTCGCGGCCTTCAGGTTGAAATACGGCTTGCCGTCTTTCGCCACTTTCCTGTCGTAACGCTCATCCAGCGGGCTGTTGACCTGAACCGAAGCAATGCCCTTTTTCGCCGCCTCGTGCGTGGTGTATTGCTCACTCACCAAAATGGTTTCGGCATTCGCTGCTTTCAATACGAATCGGAACTGCCCACTGCTGGTCTTGCTCAATTCATACCAACCCGACATAGCGTTTCTCCTGGAAGCTGATCGTGATTTCCACATTCAGTAAAGCGCTCACCCAGTAATTAGCCATTTATCCGTAGGAAAAAGCGAAAGATCAACGTCCATAGAGACAAACGACAATAATTCTCGATACCATTCGCAACTTATTGTGCATCGCTGAGTCCACAAGGATTTTCATGTCTCGCTTAAAACCCGACCCCGCGTTGGCCGAATCCTTTCGCGAGTTCTATACGCAGATTCTGCATTTCCTGCGTAAACGCACCGACAACGCCAGCGATGCAGCTGACATGACGCAAGACGTTTTCACCCAATGGCTGGGCTATCAGGACCGGGCCAAGGTGCAGCAACCCCGGGCATTTTTATTTCAGATGGCGCGCAACCTGCTGCGCGATCACTGGCGACGCCAGCAGGTTCGCCAATCCGTTCATCCGGATCAAGGCGAGCGTGAAGACGAACCTTTAAGCGATGAGAGGGATGATCCCATGCTGGCCGCACAACGCCTGCAACGGCTTGAACAGCTCAAGACCGTGCTCGCAGAGCTCTCGCCTCGGCGCCGTGAAGCCCTTATGCTGCACCGCTTTGAAGGGTTGAGTCAGGCGCAGATCGCACAACGCATGGGAATTTCGGTCAGCATGGTGGAAAAGCACATTGCCTTTGCGTTGTTGCACTGCAAGCAACATTTACACCGGGACAGCGGCAAGGAGCAGCCAGAATGAGGCCTATTCAATCGGACGACTACGGCAGCATTGAGGCTGAAGCCGCCAGCTGGTTTACCCGTAATCGCAACCGACCCGATGAACAGACCCGTGCGCAATTTGACGCCTGGCGCGCCGATCCGGCGCATGCCCGGGCATATGCCGAATTTGAATCCCTGTGGGCAGACCTGGGCGAACTGCACCACCTGAACACACCACAGCCGCGCCCGCACACACCTGTGATCAAACGTCGCTCGACGGTTGCGCTGGCCACTGCAGCCGCCGTGTTGTGCGCCGTGCTGGCATTGAATATCGGCACCCCTGTCGTGCTGCACCGGCAACACATCACGACCCACGCCCAAGGCGCAAAAACCCTGACGCTGCCCGATGGCAGCACCCTGTACGTGAACGCCAATACACAACTGCGCATCAACTTCAGTGCGCATCAACGCGACCTTTTTCTGGAGCACGGCCAGCTCTACATCGAAGCGGCGGCCAATAAAGACCAGCCACTGGTGGTGCACGCTGGCGATGCACGGGTCCGCGTGGTGGGCACCGGCTTCGATGTGCGCCGCAGCCCTCGCCAACTGGTGGTCAGCGTCGCCCACGGCCAAGTGGCATTCACGCCTGACGGCACGCACTCTGCCTTGCTCGGCGCCGACCAGCGTGCCACGTACGACTTCGCGCATCAGGCGTTGACGGAGCAGACCCTGACTGCTGGCGAGGTCGCCGATTGGCGCAGCGGGCATTTGGCCTTTCGCAATCGTGCGTTGGCCAGCCTGATCGACGAATTGGACCTCTATCAGCCTGACGTCATCGAACTGGCTAACGGCCCGCTCGGGCACTACAAAGTGTCCGGCAACCTCGATGTCACGGATCCGTTGGCGCTGGTCAAGGCCTTGCCTGCCTTGATTCCGGTAAAAACCGTGTGGCTGGACAACGGAAAAGTCCGCATCGAACCCCGCTAAAAAAACATATGCGAATATTTTGCATTCGCATATGTGGATTTTTATTCGCCCCGCGTCTTCCTTCGGTCTGCGTTACCAACGCATGTCTTTTTGGCCTTTGTTGCCGCACGGGGGGATTTCATGTTTCGCGCACCACATCACGTCTCACAACTCTGCACACGCCCGATTCTGCTGGCCGCTTGCATGGCGTTCAGCCTGCACGCCCACGCCGAATCGATCCAGCTGCACTTGCCTGCGCAGTCGCTGGCGAGCTCCTTGAGTGCCGTGGCCCAACAAGCCGGGATCACGTTGCTGTTTGACGAAGAACTGTTGCGCAACATCAAGGCCCCGGCACTGAGTGGCGATTACAGCGCCCAAGACGCCATCACTCAATTGCTGCGCGGAACCGACTTCAGCCTGATCCAGGTCGACCGCACCTACGTCGTGCGCCCCAAGGAAGAAGGCACCACCACCAGCAATAGCTTGCAACTGGGCGCACTGAGCGTGATCGGCAATGGCAATGAGGTGGACTCCAGCAGTGTCGGCAAATCCACCATGGATCAGGCCGAAATCAATCGCTACCAGTCCAACAACATTCCCAGCCTGTTATCGAAGTTACCGGGCATCAACCTCGGCGGATCGCTCAAGCCTGGCGGTCAGACCATCAACATTTGGGGGTTTGGTGAAGCCGAAGACGTGCCAATGACCGTCGACGGCGCGACTAAAAGCGGTTTTGAGCGTTACAAGCAAGGCACGATTTTCATCGAGCCGGAGCTGATCAAAAGCATTGAGGTGGAAAAAGGCCCACACGATGTCCGAACCGGCAACGGCGGCTTCGGCGGTGTGGTGCACATGGAAACCAAAGACGCGCCCGACCTGCTGGAAGACGGCAAAAATGCGGGTGCAATGCTCAAATACGGTTACAGCAGCAACGACCATCAGCAGGTGTACACCGGCGCAGCCTATGGCCGCAGCGAAGACGGGCGCGCCGATGCGCTGGTGTATTACACCAAACGCGACGGCGGCGACATGAAGTTGGCCGGCCACATGCCCAATCCAGACAACGTCTACCCGGTCAACCCCAAACGCCTGCCCAACACCGCGCAAGACATGGATGCGCAGTTGCTCAAACTGAACCTGCACCTCAACGACGAACACAGCGTCGGCCTGTCGTACTCGCGCTCCAACAACTACCTGTGGGTGCCGTTCTCAGCGGTCAGCTACCCGGCCCCGCCGAACAAAGACACCATCAACAAAATTGGCTATGACGCGGCCACGCGCAAGTACTTGTCGAACCGCTCGACCGTCGACACCACCTGGTCGGGTAAATACGCCTACCAGCCTTTGGACAACCCGTTGATTGATCTGGAAGTGAAGTTCTCTCACTCCAATACCGAGCAAATCGACGAGCGCGGCCTGAATGCTTACGTACAGCCCACCACGGGCGGTCGCAAAATGGAAACCGGCTACACCGATAACATGCTGCAACTGACCAACATCAGCCTCTTCCCGACCGGGCCTTTGGACCATGTGTTCACCACCGGGCTGCAATTTCGCAAGCACCAGCGTGAAGTCGACATGTGGATGCCGGGCAAAACCTACGATGTGCCCAAATACAACTACGGCCATTACCAACCGGCGTTCATGCCCAAAGGCAAAGTCGACACCAATAGCTTCTATATTCAGGACGCAATCACGCTGGGCGATTTCACCCTGACCCCTTCGTTGCGTTACGACCATGTGCGCAACCGTGGCGAAGAAAATGATGCGCCGTACTATAACCACCCGCAGATCGGTCACGATTACAGCGACCAAACCTACGTCGGTTGGTCGCCACGCCTGTCCGCATTCTGGAAAATCACCCCCAACACCGCGCTGTTTGCCGACTACAGCAAAACCTGGCGGGCGCCCGTGATCGATGAGCAATACGAGGTGCAAGCCCTGGGCAACCGCACAGCCAGCGCTGTCAACCTCGACCCGGAACGCATGACGGGTTGGCGCGCCGGCAACATCACCACGTTTGATCGTATCTTTAGCAAAAACGACAAGGCCTTGATTCGCACCACCCTGTTCCGCAACAAGGTCGATGACGAGATTTTCAAGGCCACGGGTGTGGGCTGTGCCGCCCAACAAACAGTCGGCGGCATGGGCGATGAATGTGCGGGCCTGTTGCCGATGGCCAACTACCGCAACATCGGCAGCCTGACCATTAAGGGCTTCGAAGTCGAAAGTTTCTACGACTCCACTTACCTGTTCGGCTCACTGTCGTACTCGTGGATGACAGGTAGCCACGAAGGCGCCTACACCAACCCCTGGGGCCCGAATGTCTGGGCGCGGGACATTCCCGCACCAAAATGGGTGGCCGTGCTCGGCGTGAAAATTCCTGACTGGGACGCGCGCATTGGCTGGCAGGGTGAGTTCGTGCGCAAAACCGACCGCTTGCCCAGCGACAAATATGCCGAGGGCCCTGCCAGCTCCGTGGGTGACACGTTCTACGACCACTACGCCAACGACGCATACAACGTACAAAGCGTATTTGCCAACTGGACGCCGCAGCATCGCTACCTCAAAGGCACCGAAGTCAACTTCACCGTGGATAACCTGTTCAACACGAGCTACCGACCGATGCTCAGCGGCCTGAATGCCTACAGCCCCGGGCGCAACGCTAAAATCAGCGTGACACGCTTCTTCTAGCGCCGGAAACCCGCGGGCTTGGTCAGCATACGCGTGCTCGCGAAGCGATCAATCCAACGCCTCAAACCGAGCGCAGGGAGGGCCTGGGCAGCAGGTGCTCACTGGCCTCAGGCACACCCGCCCCCCGGCCCTGACTCAGGTAGCGGGTGCAACTGACCCGCAGGAACGAGGCGAAGTTAACCACTTCGCCCCGGTAATCCATCACCTCTTCGTAGAGCTTGGCCACCAGCTGATTGGTGGTCATGCCATCGGCTTCGGCAATTTCACTGAGGATGTCCCAGAACTGGTTCTCCAGACGCAATGTCGTGACCACGCCACAAATACGCAACGATCGCGAGCGCGACTCGTACAGAATCGGATCGGCTTTAACGTAAAGCTCACACATGGTCACGCCCTCCCTTACAACGTAATGGTTGTACCCAGCAGGCCCACAAACGCCGCCAGCCACGCCGGGTGCGCAGGCCATGCCGGCGCAGTCACCAAATTGCCCTGCACGTGGGCTTTGTTGACATCGATATCAATATACGTACCGCCCGCCAGTCGCACTTCTGGAGCGCACGCCGGGTAGGCGCTGCATTCACGGCCTTCAAGGATCCCGGCAGCCGCCAGCAATTGCGCGCCGTGGCACACCGCAGCAATTGGCTTACCGGCCTTGTCGAAGTCGCGCACCAGCTCCAGCACTTTTTCATTCAGACGCAAGTATTCCGGGGCACGACCACCCGGCACCAACAGGGCGTCGTAGTCGCCAGCCTTAACCTTGTCGAAATCAAAGTTCAGGCCAAACAGATGACCAGGTTTTTCGCTGTACGTCTGATCGCCCTCAAAGTCATGAATGGCGGTGCGCACCGTCTGCCCCGAGGTTTTGCCCGGACACACCGCATGCACGTGATGACCGAGCATCAACAGCGCCTGGAACGGCACCATCACTTCGTAGTCTTCGACGTAATCGCCAACCAGCACCAGAATTTTTTTTGCCGCCATGTCGTGTACTCCTGTGAGTGAGGACTGCTCCTGCAGGCGCTACCGGAGGCCGGCTGCAGGTCATTCGTTGGTTTTCGAAACCCCGTAAACCCCACCAGAGTAGCTACTGAGTGCCTACACGGGTAATAACCCGGTACTACACAAACTTACTTCAATAACCCATCGGCCTGGAGCAAGGTCTCCAGGCAGTGTTCCTGAATGTTGTAGAACGCCTTGAGTTCCTGAATCTTCACCAGCAGCTGTGCCGGGTCCACAGGCTCGGCGCGTTTGACCGCGAGGATCATCTTGTTCTTGTTGGTGTGCTCCAGCGAGATGAACTCAAACACCTTGGTTTCATACCCGCAGGCTTCGAGAAACAACGCCCGCAGGCTGTCTGTCACCATCTCGGCCTGCTGGCCCAGGTGCAGGCCATATTGCAGCATCGGCTTGAGCAGCGCGGGGCTCTGGATTTGCAAGCGGATCTGCTTATGGCAGCACGGCGAACACATGATGATCGCGGCCCCCGAACGGATGCCCATGTGAATTGCGTAGTCGGTGGCGATGTCGCAGGCATGCAGCGCAATCATCACGTCAATCGGCGTCGGCGCAAAACTGCGCACATCGCCATGCTGAAAGCTCAAGCCCGGATGCTCCAGACGCTGCGCTGCGTTGTTGCACAGCGTAACCATGTCTTCACGCAACTCGACGCCAGTGACCACGCCTTCGGCGTGCAAGCTGTGGCGCAGATAATCGTGAATGGCAAACGTCAGGTAACCCTTGCCCGAACCGAAATCCACCACCTTGACCGGTTGATCGAGGGTGAGCGGCGAACTGCTCAGCGCGTGGGAAAACACTTCAATGAACTTGTTGATCTGTTTCCACTTGCGCGACATGGCCGGGATCAATTCCTGCTGCTTATTGGTCACGCCCAAATCCGCGAGAAAAGGCCGTGTCAGGTCCAAAAAGCGATGCTTCTCGCGATTGTGGCCTCCCGAAGGCACTTCGCGGTCCTGCTGGCTTTTGCCCATGAACAGCGAGCTTTTACCTTTTTTGCTGTACTCCAGCTGCACTTCATCGGTCAGGGTCAGCAAGTGCGCATTTTTAAACGCGTCCGGCAACAACCCGGCAAGGGCCGACACCGCCTCATCAAGCGGGAAATTCTTGGTGATATCGCGGGTTTTGTAGCGGTACACAAACGACAGGCAAGGCTGCTCCTTGACCGTGACGTGCTTGATGATGACCCGCTGCAGCTCAGGCTCAGGCCCGACGTACTTGGCCAGCACCAGCTTGATAAACGAGTTTTGAGCCAGGCTGGTTTCCAGCAGGTTCAAAAATTGCGCACGATGATCCGGCGCAGACGCGGGGGTGGTAGCAGTCACTGACATTGAAAAAAGCGCCTCGGGGGATGCAGGAGGGGAATACAGGAAAGGAATGGCGACCATTTTAGGCGTGTTGGCGCCTGAGGGCACGGGGTTATTTTTGGTGCGGAAAAATAGAGGAAGAAAGTCCGCGCGCCATGCCTACTCGACGCTTAGGGAATCTCCGAACAAGTTTTCAAATGTGCTGAAATACGCCTGACCACCTGATCCGAGCCGCCCATGAGCCAGATGAGCCAGATGAGCCAGATGAGCCAGATGAGCCAGATGAGCTTTTCCGATTTCG